>NZ_QUDX01000009.1:0-105034 GCF_003477715.1 Butyricicoccus sp. AF35-5AC | reverse complement strand
CATCCTGAGCCAGGATCAAACTCTCTAAAAATTGTATTAGAACGAAATTTCTTTCGTTTTAACCGACTTTAGAGTCTGACGTGTCACTTTATTTTAACTGGAGTTGTGACTTCCAGCGATTTACCAAGAGTAAAAAACTCTCGAAATTTCAGGTTCGCACTACAACCTTCGTTCTTTTGAACAAAAGTTTAAGCACATCGTTGTTTAATTTACAAGGTACAATCTGCTGTTTTCAAAGAGTTTTCACAACTTTTCGTTGTTCTTAACCGCTCATCAATAGCTTATTTAGTATATCAAAACCAGAAGCGTTTGTCAAGAACTTTTTTCGATTTATTTTTCAATCAATTTTCGTTCATCGACTCGATTCTATTTTGACCGCTGTCGAAACAGCTTATTCAGAATACCAAACTTTTCGCCGTTTGTCAAGAACTTTTTTCAAGTTCTTTTTGGTACGCTGAACCGCTGTTTGAAAACAGCTTATTTAGGATACCATCGTTCCCCCTGTTTTGTCAATAACTATTTTTCATTTTTCTGCATTTTATGCAAACCCTTGAGATACCGCCGTAAATCTGCTATACTGAATATATTATATAAAGATTTGTGAAGAGAAAAAGGAGGTGTCGGCTTGCCTATCAAGATAGCCGACAGTCTGCCGGCACGCGCCGTATTGGAGAGCGAAAACATTTTCGTTATGACCGAACACCGTGCCGCGACACAGGACATTCGTCCTCTTCGCATCGGTTTACTCAACCTGATGCCATTGAAAATCATTACCGAGACCCAGATCCTGCGCTGTTTATCCAACACGCCGATCCAGATCGAGGTCGATCTGATCCAGACCGAAACGTACCATTCCAAAAATACGCCGGAGGATCATCTTCTCACCTTCTACAAGACGTTCGACGATATCCGCGACCAGAAATATGACGGTTTTATCATCACCGGTGCGCCGGTAGAGACCATGCCGTTTGAGGAAGTCGAATACTGGAAGGAACTGACCGAGATCATGGACTGGACTAAAACGCACGTTCATTCCACGCTGCACATCTGCTGGGGGGCGCAGGCCGGTCTGTATTATCACTACGGTATTCCGAAGTACATGCTGCCCGAGAAAATGTCCGGTATTTTCAAGCACCATGTTCTGCTGCCGAAGGAGCCGCTGCTGCGCGGCTTTGATGATATCTTCTGCGCACCGCACTCGCGCCACACCGAGGTGCGTGCCGCCGACATCCGCAAAAACGATCGTCTGACCATTCTCGCGGAGTCGCACGAAGCCGGTGTGCACATCGTAGAGGCAATGAATGGCCGTCAGATCTTTGTGCTGGGTCACGGCGAGTACGACGCCGACACGCTCAAAAAGGAGTATGAGCGTGATCTGGCTAAAGGCATGAACCCGGAGGTGCCGCGCCATTACTTCCGCAACGATGATCCCAACGAGGACGTACTGGTGACCTGGAAGGCACATGCCAACCTGTTTTACACCAACTGGGTCAACTACTATGTGTACCAGACAACACCGTATTATCTGGACAAAATGTAATACCAAAGCCGCTCATCCATTGGATAGCGGCTTTTTTCGCACAAAAAAGGGAGTATCAAAAGATACTCCCTTTCGTTTTACAGGTTCTGCTCTCTTTCCCCGTCTGCTGCGCCGACCAGATGGCACAGTGTCATCAGGCTGTCCGACAGATGCACGTTTTCGACCGGAACGCCCAGTCCCTCCAAATGAAGGTCCTCGCCGGTGAAATTCCACAGACCGCGGATACCGCGCTCTACCAGACCGTGTGCGATACGCGGGGCATCTCCGCGCGGAATGGTGAGCACCGCCACATCCGGCTTGTTGCGCTCAATAAACTCCGCAAGCGTATCCGCGCTGCGTACCTCATGGCCGCCAAAGCGCTGACCAATGAGCTGCGGATTTGCGTCAAACGCACACAGCAGCTCAAAGCCGCTGGCAGAAAAGTTAAAGTTATTAAGCAGTGCACGACCGAGGTTACCGGCACCCAGCAGAATCGCCGTGCGGCCGGTCCGCAGACCCATGATCGCACCCAGCTCCTCCTGCAGTTTGTCGATATTATAGCCGTAGCCCTGCTGACCAAAGCCGCCGAAGCAGTTAAAGTCCTGACGAATCTGCGAAGCGGTCAGTCCCATGCGCTCTGCCAGTGCTTTGGAGGAGATACGCTGCTCCCCTTCAGCCTTCAGCTCACAAATATTCCGATAATAGCGAGGCAATCGCTGAATTACCGCTTTGGAAACCTCTTGCTTGTGTTCCACAGACCCTCTCCCTCTCTCAAATTCTATTTCTCGTGTAAATTACAGCTTAGCGATGGTATCCAGCACATAATCGGTAAATTCCTGTGCGGTTGCACCGGTATCACGACCGGTAACAACAACCTTGTGCTCCTCTACCATGCAGATATCAAGTGCTCGGTCGAGCTTCTTTGCCAGTTCGATTTCACCGATGTGCTCAAGCAGCATAACGGCTGCACGCAGTACGGAGGACGGATCCGCGTACTTTGCACGGCCTTCCTGTACCATACGCGGCGCAGAGCCATGAATTGCCTCGAACATCGCATAGCGCTTGCCGATATTGGCAGAGCCTGCCGTGCCGACACCGCCCTGGATCTCAGCGGCCTCGTCGGTGATGATGTCGCCGTACAGGTTCGGCAGAACAACGACCTTAAAGTCGCGGCGGCGCTTGTCATCGAGCAGCTTTGCGGTCATGATGTCGATGTACCAGTCATCAAACTGTACTTCCGGATACTCCTTGGCTACCTTCTGGCAGGTATCGAGGAACTTGCCGTCGGTGGTCTTGATGATATTCGCCTTGGTGACGCAGGAAACGCGGTTCTTGCCGGTCTTGCGTGCATAGTCGAAGGCCAGACGAGCGATACGCTCGCAGCCCTGCGAGGTAGCTACGGTAAAGTCGATGAACAGATCGTCGTCGATCTGCACACCCTGCGAACCGACAGCGTAGCCGCCCTCGGTGTTCTCACGGTAGAACGTCCAGTCGATACCCAGCTCAGGTACCTTTACCGGGCGCACATTGGCAAACAGGTCGAGACCCTTACGCATTGCAACGTTCGCGGACTCTACGTTCGGCCACGGATCACCCTTGCGCGGAGTCGTGGTGGGACCCTTCAGGATAACGTGGCACTTCTTCAGCTCTTCCATAACGTCGGGCGGGATAGCGCAGCCGAGCTCGGCACGGCGCTCGATGGTCAGACCGTCGATCACGCGGAACTCTACCTTACCGGCCTTTACCTTGTCCGCCAGCAGAACCTCCAGCGCGTGCTGGGCCATGCCGGTGATCATCGGGCCGATGCCGTCGCCGCCGCACACGCCGATGATCAGCTTGTCCAGCTTGGAGTAATCAATAAAATCGTCCTGCGCCTTCATATCCATGATACGCTTGCGCTGGCTCTCTACAACTGCCTCAAATTTATCCAGAACAGACTGGTCGATAGACATGGTTTTGTCCTCCTACACCATTGATATTATTTTAACAAAAGAAAATATGGCTGTCAAGTCCGACCAGAGAACCCGCTTGGCTCTCCGGTCGGCATAACGTCTTGACTTACTTGCTCTGCTGACGTGCGTACAGCAGCGTGCCGCCTGCAAGCAGTGCGTGACGCTGGCGCTCGGAAACCTCACAGTCGGCCTTGAAGGTCTTGCCGCCGCAAACAACGGTGACCTGCTCGCCGTTCTTCACTTCCTCGAGCACGTTCGGCAGAGAGATTTCATCCAGCAGATTGATCGCATCGTAATCCGCCGGATCGGCAAAGGTCAGCGGGATGATACCGGAGTTGACCAGATTTGCCTTGTGAATTCGTGCGAAGGACTTGCACAGTACGGCCTTTACGCCCAGATACAGCGGAACGAGCGCTGCATGCTCACGGGACGAGCCCTGACCGTAGTTTGCGCCGCCGACAATTACGCCGCCGCCCTGCTCCTTGCAGCGGGACGGGAACTCCGGATCGACGTTGATAAAGCAGTAGTTGGAGTAGTACGGCACGTTCGAGCGGTACGGCAGCAGTTTTGCGCCGGCCGGCAGGATGTGGTCGGTGGTGATGTTGTCCTCAGTCTTGAGAACGACCTTGCCGGTGTAGGATGCCTCGAGTGCCTTGCCCAGCGGGAACGGCTTGATGTTCGGGCCGCGAACGACCTCAACCTCAGCCGGATTCTCGGCCGGCTTTACGATCATGTTGTCATTGATGGTGAAATGCTCGGGCATTTCGATCTCCGGCATCTCACCGAGGGTGCGCGGATCGGTCAGCACACCGGTCAGTGCAGACGCTGCTGCAACCTCCGGAGATACGAGGAAGATCTGTGCATCCTGGGTGCCGGAACGGCCCTCAAAGTTGCGGTTGAAGGTACGCAGCGATACGCCGCCGGACTCCGGCGACTGGCCCATGCCGATGCAGGGACCGCAGGCGCATTCAAGGATACGCGCACCAGCCGAAATGATATCCGCCAGAGCGCCGTTCTGCGCCAGCATATTGAATACCTGCTTGGAACCGGGGCTGATGGTCAGCGAAACCTCCGGGCTTACGGTCTTGCCCTTGAGGATGGAAGCGACCTTCATCATGTCGTAATAGGAGGAGTTGGTGCACGAACCGATGCAGCACTGGTTTACCTTGATCTCGCCGATCTCGGATACCTTCTTGACGTTATCCGGCATATGCGGCATAGCTGCCAGCGGCTCGAGTGCGGACAGGTCTACGGTGTACTCCTCGTCATACTCTGCGTCCGGGTCGGAGGACAGCGGTACCCATACGTCGCCGCGGCCCTGTGCTTCGAGGAACTTCTTGGTTGCCTCGTCGGACGGGAAGATCGAGGTGGTAGCGCCCAGCTCAGCGCCCATGTTGGTGATGGTGGCACGCTCCGGTACGGACAGGGTCTTTACGCCCTCGTCTGCGTACTCTACGATCTTGCCGACGCCGCCCTTGACGGTCATCTGGCGCAGTACGTCCAGAATAACGTCCTTCGCAGATACCCACGGCGACAGCTTGCCGGTCAGGTTGACGCGGACCATCTTCGGCATCGGAATGTAGTACGCGCCGCCGCCCATTGCGACTGCAACGTCCAGGCCGCCGGCACCGAACGCCAGCATGCCGATGCCGCCGCCGGTCGGCGTATGGCTGTCCGAGCCGATCAGGGTCTTGCCCGGTGCGCCGAAGCGCTCCAGATGCACCTGATGGCAGATGCCGTTGCCTGCCTTCGAATAGTAGATACCGTGCTTCTTAGCGACAGAACCGATATATTTGTGGTCGTCCGCATTCTCGAAGCCGGACTGCAGGGTATTGTGGTCAATGTAAGCGACCGAGCGCTCGGTCTTGACCTGATCGACGCCCATCGCCTCAAACTGGAGATAAGCCATCGTGCCGGTGGCATCCTGCGTCAGCGTCTGGTCGATCTTGAGACCGATCTCCTGACCCAGTGCCATTTCGCCGTCTACCAAGTGCGCTTTCAAAATCTTCTGCGCGATTGTCATACCCATGTGTGTTTCCTTCGCTCCTTTATGTCCCGACGCGAAAGGCTTTCGCTTTCGCGCCCCATTCTCGTCAGAATGGGTGGTTGCGGCTTCCACAGCCTTCTCCACGGTGTAACCCACACCGTGCCCAAAAACAAAAATAGAAGTGGTGTTCGCATACACGAAACCACTTCTATTTTACAACATTCTATCGGTTTTGCAAAGCACTTTTCACCGCAGTGATTTGAAAAAGTTCAAGCCTTTTTCTGCGTTTTTTCAGCAGAATTACTGTTTTCGGCAGAAAGTTACTTGTGTTTGCTGAAAAAGCGGTTCCGCGGCAGCTCAACTCACTTGTTCTCCTGCCATGTACCTTCCTCGGTCACTTCGATGACGCTGCTGGTCATATCCAGCTTGCGGTTTTCAAACGCCTCGCGGTTGTTCTCGTAGATGAGACGCAGACCCTCGAGCGTCAGGTTCGGGTCCACATCGTCAATGAGGTCGCAGTATTCCGCCATCATGCGGCCCATGCCGCCGGTAGCGACGACTCTCGCCTTGCCGCCCAGCTCCTTCTGGATATCCGTGATAATGCCGGTCAGCGCGCCGACATAGCCGCGCACCGCACCGGACTGCATGGACTGCACGGTAGTCTTGCCGATGGCATTCTCCGGGCGCTCGATGTCCACGCGCGGCAGCTTGGACGCCTTGAGGAACAGCGCCTCCATCGCCACCTTCAGACCTGGGAAAATCGCGCCGCCCTGATACGCGCCGTTCTCGTCAATGGCGTCAAAGGTAGTCGCCGTGCCGATATCCACAATAATGAGCGGCTTGCCATACTTGCGAACCGCAGAAACCGCGTTGACCAGTCGGTCCGCGCCGACCTCGCGCGGGTTGGCATAGCAGTTTTCAATGCCGATATCCGCATCGCGGCCTGCAATGACCGGCTGCACAAACAGATACTTGCGGATGGCATTGATCAGCGTATACATCACCGGCGGCACGACCGATGCGATCACGACCGCCGTCGTTTCCGCGCAGCTGATCTCGTGGAAGTGATAATACTGCGCGATCAGCATGCCCAGCTCATCCGAGGTGCGCTCAGAATTGGTGGAAATGCGGAACGAGCCGCGCAGCTTGTCTCCGTCATATAAACCGAACACCATGTTGGTGTTGCCTACGTCGATTGCTAAAAGCATAATGTTCTCCTAATTTTCTATTTCTCTTACAGACTCTCTTTTCGCAGCAGACTGCCGTCCTCATCGACCAGCTCGAGCAGCGCAGCCCGTCCGTTCTCGACAGTCAGCCGAGCATAGCTGGCCGGGCCGCCGCGCGGCAGACTGATGCTGCCCGGATTGCATACCCACACGCCGTTCTCCCGCTCGAGCATCATGCGGTGCGTATGCCCGAAAAAGGCAAGCGCGCAGTGCTCCTCGTAAGCCCGCTGGGACACAATGCCGCTCGACAGCATGCCGACACGCTCACGGTGGCCGTGCGTGATATAAATCCGCACGCCGCCCGGTGTCACAACCGCATTCAGCGGCACATCGGGGTCAAAATCGTTGTTGCCCCGCACGCGGTAGATCGGCATGGCCGGGAACACGCGCTCGATCTCGCGAGCATCCTCGGCGTGATCGCCTAAGTGAATGACCGCATCCGGTTCTTCCCTGTCTACCGCAAAGGCCATTGCCATGTTATAGCCGTGGGAATCTGCAAATATCAGCACTTTCATGTTGTTCCCTCTCTCTGCGCCGCACATATAGCTGTATTTTACACCGAGTATCCCGCGATGTAAAGTAATTTTCTTGCGATCAGCCACAATTTATTTCCCTGTGCACACACTTCTCCTCCCGGCGGCATATACTGTCATGAAACAACTTCTTATGAGAGAGGACGGGACGCGAATGGATCAGAACGAACTGCTCCGCAGACTTGCGGCACAGGCCGGCGGTGACGCGGCGCTCGAACGGCTTTCCGGTGCGCTCGGCACCGCAGACGGCAGGCGTGCGGTCGAGCAGCTGTCCGCACAGCATGCCGATGAGTTGGAACAGGCCGCAAAAGCCGCTCAAAGAGGTGACATGCGCAGCGCAGCACAGGCAGCGCAAAAACTCATGCAGACACCCGAGGGTGCGCGGCTTGCCGCTCAGCTTCGGCACATTTTCGGCAAATAAGGAGGCGTTTGGATGGAAAACGATATGCTTTCCTCGCTGCTGAGCGACCCGGAGTCACTGCAGAACGCGATGAAAACCGTGTCCGACCTGCTCGGCGGTCAGCCGTCCGCACAGGCAGAGCCGCAGAGCACCTACGATCCGGCCTCCGAAATGATGCAGAAGGCGCTTCCGGTCATCGGCGCGATCGCGCAGAGCGGGCAGAATGCCGTAAAACCGGAAAAACGTGCACTGCTCGGTGCGCTCAAGCCGTTCGTTGCCGAGGAGGTCTCCGGCCAGTTCGACCGTGCCCTCCGTCTGGTCAGCATGGCTCGGATGGCGCGCGCGGCACTCGGACAGGTGAACCTCTCTACAGACGATACCGCGCCGCGAACCTTATAGGAGGTGCTGACCCATGTATAACCGCTATCTTGCCGCCGCAGAGCAGACCGCACCGGAAACAAGCGAGCCGCCGCAGAGCAGCACCTTTTCCGGTCTCGGACGCACGCTGAATGAGCGTCTGCAGGGTGTCCGGCTGGACATGGATACTATGATCGCCCTGCTCATCGTGTGGTTCCTGCTGATGGACGATGACGGCGTGGTGGATTGGGAACAGTTTCTGCTCACCGCCGCCCTGCTCCTGTTTGGGCTGTGAGTACATGAAAAAACTGCTGCACCGAAGTTTATGCAGCAGTTTTTATTTATCATGTTGAATAATGGAAAATGGAGAATTGAGGATGGAGAATGAAGGTATCGTGCATAGCACGATTATTTAATCCGCGCCTTCGGCGCGCACATTCATTTTCCATTCTCCATTTTCCAATTACAAAATAGGTCCCGAGCCATCATCCTTCTCCTTGGTGATGGACTTGATCACAACAGTATAGCTGTCGCCCTCTTCGGTGGTGACATCCACCCGGTCACCGACCTTTTTGCCGAGCACCGCCTTACCGAGCGGTGCCTTGCAGCTGATTCTGCCGTTCAGCGGATCACACCGCACGGTCGTTACCACCTGAATGGTATCCGTGTCATCATCGTCCTCAAACAGCAGCTCCACCTTATCGAACAGACCGACCTCATCCGCGCCCGCTTTATCCTCAATCACATGCGCGGATTTAATCATGCGCTCCAGATAGCGGATGCGGCTGCGGTTGCGGTTCTGCACCTGCTTGGCGGCTTTGTATTCAAAATTTTCACTCAGGTCGCCGAACGCGCGTGTGCGCTTGACCTCCTCGATCAGCTCGGGCATCAGCTCCAGCTTGCGGTGGTCCAGTTCCTTCTGCATCATTTCAATGTCCTGTGCGGTCAGATCGTCATGCATAGCTTTTCATTTCCTTTCATGCTTCCATGCTCATGCCTTAGATTATATGCTGTTTAGCGGAATTTTGCAACGCCTGTCCTCCCGTCAAATTTCCGCATGGTCAACTTCACGTGATAACCGCGCAGAATGTTCAACAATTTGCACAATTTTCTATTTTTCTGCCATTTTGATTTGCTGTATCGTTTTCTATATGATATACTGTTGCTATACGCCTGTACACCACAAAGCAGGGTGCTGACGTTTTCCGTTGGCCGCCCTGCTTTTTGCTGTGTACGGGAGAATCACGAAAAGGGGAATAAAAACATCATGGGAACTGCATTTTTGCGGCAGCTTCAGCAGGAATTCAAGGGCTACAACGGGCAAAAGCTGGCCAAGGACCTGATGGCCGGTCTGACCGTTGCGGCAGTGGCGCTGCCTCTGGCACTGGCGTTCGGCGTATCGGCCGGTGCGACGGCGGCCTGCGGCCTGGTTACAGCGATTGTTGCCGGTCTTATCATCTCGGCGCTGACCGGCGGCTATTATCAGATTTCCGGTCCGACCGGTGCGATGGCAGCCATTCTCGGCTCGCTGATCGCGACCTACGGCATGCAGGGCATGTTCGTGGCAACCTTTCTCGCCGGTGCACTGCTCATCCTTGCGGCGGTGCTGCACCTCGGCAACCTGACCGCCTTCGTACCCGCGCCGGTTATCACCGGTTTTACCTCGGGTATTGCGGTCATCATCGCGATGGGTCAGATCGACAACTTCTTCGGCACGCACTCGGAAGGGGCCAGTGCGATTGCGAAGATCATCTCGTATAAGGATCTCGGCTTTCATCCGGATATTGCTACCACACTGATTGCGCTTTTTGTCGTTCTGCTGATGGTGTTCTTCCCGAAAAAATGGAACGCGGTCGTACCGGCCTCACTCATCGGCATTATCATCGCAACTGCGGCAACGATGATTCTGAAGCTCGATATAGCAACCGTCGGCGAGATTCCGAAAACGCTCATGCTGCCGGATCGTCTGTCTCCGGCACAGATTGACTGGAACACGGTTCCTGCTCTGTTGGCACCGGCATTCTCCATCGCGGTGCTGAACATGCTCGAAAGCCTGCTGTGCGGTGCGTCTGCCGGCCGCGCGACCGGCGTCAAGCTCAACAACGATCAGGAGCTGTTCGCACAGGGCGTCGGCAACATGGTGCTGCCGATGTTCGGCGGCATTCCGGCGACTGCTGCTCTGGCGCGCACCTCGGTAGCAGTTCGCTCGGGTGCGCAGACCCGTCTGACCGGTATCTTCCATGCGGTCGGTCTGTTGATCATGATGTTTCTGCTCGCGCCGGTCATTCAGAATGTGCCGCTGGCCGGTCTGGCAGGCGTGCTGATGGTCACTGCATGGCGCATGAACGAGTGGCACGCCATCAAGTACATGTTCAGCCACCGTTTCAAGGGTGCCATGGCGAAATTTATCGTCACCATGATCTGCACCATCGTATTCGATCTGACGGTTGCGATCGTAGTCGGTGTCGGTCTCGGCCTGATTCTGATGGTTGCCCGTCTGTCCAAGCTGCAGATCAACTACGAGCGTGTTGACATGTCCCGTATCAAAAACAACGACGAGGCGCTGAGTGAACGTTACCGCAACGCAATGGTCGCTTACATCACCGGTCCGCTGATCTTCGCCAACATCGACACCATCGAGCAGCTGACCGAGCGTGTCGGCACCTGTGATACGCTGCTGCTGTCCATGCGCGGTGTGCCGTATATTGATATTTCGGCAGCACAGGCGCTGATGGATATTCTTCGTTCGCTGCACGAAAACGGTGTGGATATCGTACTGTGCGGCCTGCCGAGCAGTGCCATGAATATGATGCACCGCTCCGGTATTTATGATATGGTCGGTGAACAGGGCTTCTACTGGAGTGTGGAACGTGCTCTGCTGGACCTTCGTCCGTATACCGGCAAAAAGTAACAATGCACAAGGCGTATGTTTGAGGCATGCGCCTTTTCTTTTATGGATATTATACAAATTCTTTTCATGGTTTTAATGCAATATAACGAAATTGCGTCTTGCGTTTTTTCTGAAATGCGCTATACTAATATCGTAATCAGAAAGAACAGAAAAAATGTTAGCTGCACCCGTCAGAAGACGGATTAAAGGAGGCTCATTATCATGACTAAGAAGAATTACATCCGCACGCTCGGTACGATCGCTGAATCCATGTTTATGCAGAACCCCGGCTACTCCTGGAGAGGCAGCACGGCTTGCCGCGATTTCTCCAAGACCCGCAAGTAAAATAAACAATAGAAAGACCGCTGTATGATTGTACAGCGGTCTGAGGCTGTCGAAAAACTAACGTTTTCCGAGCAGCCTCTCGATCGAAACCACGCTTTCGATCGAATTTCGAAGAAAAACCGCGCCTTGCAGGCACATTTTTTCTTCCCTTGTATAAATTCCGAGGTACACGCCCCCGGAATTTATGAATTTGCTCCGCAAATTCTATTTTATGCGTGCTGCCGCACAAAGCACAAGAGTTGAAATGCTGCTTTTTCGACAGACTGAGACCGCTGTATGATTGTACAGCGGTCTTTTTCCGGTTTGCACGGTGGAAACACCACGGATTCCCCGTCCGGGCACTTGACAAAAGCCCGTCAGACCTTTACAATAATACTGTTGTCTGCAGGGTTAGTTCATCGGTAGAACGGTCGCTTCCCAAGCCACAGAGGCGGGTTCGATTCCCGTACCCTGCTCCAAAAAACACAGCCATCCAAATGGATGGCTGTGTTTTTTTCATATAACGGGTGCCGAATCAAACGCACGGTTTCGCCCGAAGAGCAAGAGAAGCTCCCCGGAGAGACCCGTGTCACGCCGCTCGTTGATGCGAAAGCTGTCCTCGGCTCTATGTACTTAGCCCTTGCGGATATCCTTAATGAGCTTTTCCTTCTCCTTGGCCTCCTTCTTTTCTTCCTTGAGGCGCTTTTTCTCCGACTCGTATTCCTTACTCGGACACTTGCCGCAGTAATGAACCTCATATCGCTCGATACAGTCCTTGATCACCTTGACTGCCACCGAACGCGTCAGCGCGTCCGACGTTGCGGTGTACTTGTGCTCCAGACTCTTGTAAATCTCGAAGAAATGCGCGATCTCGTTGCCGTGATGCGGCGGCAGCTGGTCGATATCATGATAATAGTTCCAGTTCGGGTCCTCGAACGGAATGGCGATGATCTTATCGTCGATCTCGTCATCATCAATCATGCGGATCACGCCGATCGGATAGCAGTCCACCTCGACCATCGGGTCAAGCGTTTCACTGCACAGCACGAGCACATCCAGTGGATCGCCGTCGCCCGCATAAGTGCGCGGAATAAAGCCATAATTGGCCGGATAATGCGTTGAAGTATACAGAATACGATCCAGCCGCAGCAGACCGGTCTGCTTGTCCAGCTCATACTTTTTCTTGCTGCCTGCCGGAATTTCAATGACTGCCGTAAAGCTCTCCGGCGTTACGCGACTCGGATCAATGTCATGCCAGATGTTGATCATATCTGATTTTCTCCCTCTTTCTTCTTATTTTATATCCACAGTATAACAGACCTTTTCATTTCCCGCAAGACCTGCGGAGGAAAGAAACTTTTTATACATTTTACATGAAACGCATTGTTCCTTTACAAAAGCGCAGTATAATAGTAACGATAGAATGACGGCGTATGCCACCACGAAGGGGGACATGATATGACACAGAAGATTTGGGAGCAGGGCTACACCCAGAATCGTGAGCTTTCGTGGCTGCAGTTCAACGCCCGCGTGCTCGCCGAGGCGGAGGATGAGAACGTGCCTCTGCTCGAGCGTTTCAAATTCCTCGCAATCTTTACCAGTAATCTGGATGAGTTCTTCATGATCCGTGTCGGCAGCCTATGCGACATGGCCGCCGTGGACAAGGAGCATACCGACAGTAAATCCGGTCTGACCGCCAAAGAGCAGCTGCATCTGATCTACAAGGCGGTTGTGCCGCTCTATGCACGTCGTGACGCGGCGTTCTCCGATGTGGACAGCAAACTGAGTGCGATTGGTCTGCGCCGACTGACAATGGATTCGCTTGCGCCGGACGAACAGAAATACATCAAGCGGTATTTCAAAGATATCATTGCGCCGGTTCTCTCGCCGCAGATCGTGGACTCGCACCATCCGTTCCCGCACCTTGAGGGCAAGGTGCTGCATATTGCCGCGCTGCTCAGCCACAAAAAGACCGAACGGCTCGGTCTGCTGCCCGTGCCCGCATCGCTGCCGCCGGTTGTGTTCCTGCCGGAGACACCGTCGCGCTATATTCTCACCGAGGATATTCTGCTCGCCTACGCTGACCATGTGTTCGAGATGTACGACGTACTTGAAAAGACTGTGCTCTGCGTTACCCGCAATGCGGATATTCAGGTGGACGACGAGACCTTCGGCGTAGAAAGCGGAGATTTTCGCAAAAAGATGGAAAAGCTGCTGCGGCAGCGCCGCCGCATGGCTGTCGTCCGCGTGGAGATCAACCGTCCCATCAGCGACCACTTCAAAGAGCACTTCCGCAGCCGCTTTGAGGTCAGCGATGCACAGATTTTCCTGTCGCGCACAGCACCGCTCAAGCTCGGGTATGCGTTCTCGCTCGGCGAACACCTGCCGGAAAAAAAGCGTGCGTTTCTCAGCGACGCGCCCTTCACGCCGCAGCAGCCGGCCATGCTGTCTGCCGGTCAGAGTCTGCTCAAGGCCGCTCTGCAGCGGGATATTCTGCTGTCCTATCCGTATGAGAGCATGGAGCCGTTCCTGCAGATGATTCGTGAGGCGGCAAACGACCCGGCTGTACTGGCGATCCGCATCACGATTTACCGGCTGGCAAGCAAGGCAAAGCTGGTCGAATACCTGTGTGCTGCCGCCGAAAACGGCAAGGACGTTACCGCACTCATCGAGCTGCGCGCGCGCTTTGACGAGCAGAACAACATCGACTGGTCCGAACGCATGGAAGAAGCCGGCTGCAAGATCATTTACGGCTTTGAGGATTACAAGGTGCACTCCAAGATCTGCCTGATCACCCGCAGAGAACGCGGAACCGTCCGCCATATTACGCAGGTCGGCACCGGCAACTACAACGAGAAAACCGCCAAGCAATACACGGACGTGTCGCTCATCACGACGGATGAGCGAATCGGTCAGGACGCAGGCGCGTTCTTCAACAACATGGCGCTCGGCAACCTGTCCGGACGCTACAGCCGCCTGTTCGTCGCGCCGACCAGCCTGAAAAACAACATTCTGGCGTTGATGGACGAGCAGATTGCCAAAGGCAAGGACGGTTACATCCTGCTTAAGTTCAATTCGCTGACCGATATCGACGTAATCGCCAAGTTGCGTGAGGCATCCTGCGCAGGCGTTACAGTCGAGATGATCGTGCGCGGCATCTGCTGCCTGCTGCCCGGTGTGCCGGGCCACACCGAGAACATCACAGTGACGAGCATTATCGGACGTTTTCTTGAGCATTCCCGCATTTATGTGTTCGGCCGCGGTGTCGAGGAAAAAATGTATATCTCCTCCGCCGATCTGATGACGCGCAACACCGAACGCCGCGTTGAAATTGCCTGTCCGATCGACGATCCTGCCGTCCGCGCCCGCCTGCATGATATTCTCTATGCCATGCAGCACGATACTGTCAAGGCGCGTGTGCTGCAGCCGGACGGCACCTACTGCAAAAAGCCTGCCGTTCAGGACCCCATCTGCGCACAGGATCTGCTTATGCAGCAGGCCATTGAGAACGCCCGCAAGCAGGCCGCACAGCCTGCGCCGCATCCGGGTTTCCTCGAGAAGATCCGAAAATGGTTCTCCGGTTTCTAAACAAATAGACTGTCGAAAACTTCGTTTTCCTGACAGACTGAAAAAGAGAGGCTACAAAGCCTCTCTTTTTCCATTTATTCTGCAGTTTTCTTTGCCGTCTTTTTTTCCAGCTTGCCAATCCTCTGATTGATATACGCCGGAACTTCCTTGAGCGGAATACCGAGTGCAACCGAAAGCTCGCTGTTAAGCAGTTCCTCGGCACGTTTGCGGTAGCGCTGATCGACCTGACTGACACGGCGTCCGTGCCGGCGCGACTTGGCGTAAACCGTCTTGATCAGCTGCACAAGCTCCTCGCAGTCGTGGCTCTGCAGCGCCGCCTGATAATGCTCATTCGCCATGCGGACGCTGTGGCAGACAAAGTGGTCCTCTTCGATGTCAGGAATAGAGTTGATGAGTTCCTCTGCTTTTTCGCGGGAGATCACCGGACGGGTAAACACCGGCGAATCCGTCGGAATATAGATGGTCTCCGTGCCCGTTACCGGTACCAGCGTATAGTACAGCTTATCCTCCTCGGTCTCGAACGGCGGCTTGCCGATTGACTCTACCCGGCACACACTGTTGGTTCCGTACACAATGAACTCTCCTGCCTGATACATCAAGATGCCTCCTCACACATCGCGTTTCATTCTGTTTCCGTCATCCACTTTTTCTGATATCATTATAGCACATTTCCCTGCAAATTGTAAGTTTTATTTACTCTTTTCCTCATTTTTCGGCAATTTGACGTATATTTTCGCTGTAAAACCGCACGTCCGTGCGCAAAATTTCTCCTGCAGATGAAAAAGCACCGTACATAAAGTACGGTGCTGAGACTGTCGAAAAACTTCGTTTTTCCGACAATCTGTGTTTTGACTTTGCAAAACACGGACGTCCGAAAGTTCCCATGCGGAAACTTTCTCCCTCTGAAAGTATGAAAACCGAGGTACACGCCCCCGGTTTTCATGCGCGCTACCGCGCGGCAGCGGCAGCAGCGCTAAAACGGACTTTATTGACAAACCCAAAGCACCGTACATAAAGTACGGTGCTTTGGGTTTCAGCTTTTAGCCTTCGATTGCCGTGTAATCATCCGGAACGGTGATGCCCAGCTTCTCGCAGTTAGTCTTGTTGTACATCTTCGTGAAGTTCGGTGCAGGCTGTACTTCCATATCACCCGGGTTTGCGCCGTTGGCGAGGATCTCGTAAGCCATCTCACCGGTAGCCTGACCCAGCTCGTAGTAGTCGATCGACAGGGTAGCTACGCCGCAGCCGTTGCAGATGCCCTGCTCGCCTGCGATAACCGGAACCTTTGCCGGGATAACAACGTTTGCAATTGCCTCGGTGCAGGAAGCAGCGGTGTTATCGGTCGGGATATACATAACATCACTTGCCGCAGCAGCCTTCTGCGTTACGGAAGCAACGTCGTTGGAGTCGGTGAACGCATACTCGGTGCAGGTGTAACCCAGCTTCTCAAGCAGCGGCTTGATGGTGTCGATCTGGTACTTGGAGTTCGGCTCAGCAGAGCAGTACAGCAGACCTACGTTCTTGGCATCCGGGAACAGCTCCTTGAGCATGTCGGCCTGACCGTCGAGCGGTGCAAGATCGGTAGTACCGGAGATGTTGGTGCCGGTCTTGCCGGTCCAGTCGGATACGCCGAGTGCGGTGCCGTAGTCGGTTACCGAAGTGCCGAGGATCGGTATATCAGAGGTGCCGGCCTGTGCTGCCTGCAGTGCTGCGGTAGCATTGGCCATGATCAGGTCAACACCCTCGGAAACAAAGCCGTTTACAATCGTGGTGCAGTTTGCGGACTCGCCGGATGCATTCTGCGGATCAAATTCAACCGAACCGCCGTCAGCCTCGACCAGCTCCTTCAGCTTATCCTGGAAACCCTGCGTAGCCGCATCCAACGCCTCATGCTGAACCAGCTGAACAATGCCTACCTTGTAGCTGCCAGCCGAACCAGAATCGCTGCCGGAGGCTGCATTGCTGTCATCGCTGCCGGAGCTGCTGCCGCCGCAGGCAGTCATCGTGAGTGCCATGGCGCCAGCCATCAGCGCTGCGAGTAATCTCTTCTTCATGGGAAACCCTTCTTTGTTCAAATTTTACTTTTCACAGAACTTTTGCACTTCTGTTACTTCATCATTTTAGCAGTTAAAAGAGTGCAAGTCAAGTATACCGTTTAAATTTCTCACGACAAGAATTATCTATCCGTCATTTTTTACAATATCAACTTTGCAATTTGTTAACAATCTGTAAGGAATGTCAAATTCCAGTTGACCGCCGCTTCTGTCTATCGTACAATAGAGGTAACAAAAGCAGCACCGGTGAATCCGCTTCACGGTGCTGCTCTGCTACGATTTATATTACAATTTTTAAGGAGCGATACTATGAATATTTCGTTCTTCCTGAAACCCAAGGTAGAGGTTTCCTACTTAACCGAGAGCTGCCCGGTGCAGAAGGCCATTGACGACATGCTCCACAGCGGCTTCACAGCGATTCCTGTGGTAGATGCCAAGGGTAAATACGCCGGAACGATCACCGAAGGTGATTTTCTGCGGCTGGTGCTGCATTACCCGAAGGAAAACCTCGAACAGCTGACCGTCGGTCAGGTTGAGCTGCGGGTACACCACCGCTCGGTAAGCATTGATGCACGCATGGAGGATATGGTCGATCTGGTCACAATGCAGAATTTTGTACCTGTAGTGGACGGACGCGGTATCTTCTGCGGTATTGTCACCCGTCGGGATGTGATCACCTATCTGTGCAAGCAGCTCGGTAATTAGCGCAGCAGTTCGCGGTATGTATCCTCGCTGTCCGGCTGACCGACAACGGCCAGAGAAGCCTTCGAGCGGTCAAACACACGGCGGGCAAGGTTCAGGATATCATCTGCGGTCACACTGTCGTAGGAATCGAGCACTTCCTCGATCTTGGATACCTCGCCGCGCAGCAGCTCACTGCGGCCGATGGTCATCATGCGGTTGCCGGTGTTCTCCAGACCCATGAGCAGCGTTGTCTTGACCTGCTCACGGCAGCGCGACAGTTCATCCGGCGCCGGGCCGTTCTGGCAGAATTCATCGAGTTCACGCAGGATGAGATCGAGCGCCTTTCGCTCGGTTTCCTGTCCCAGACCGGTGTAGATGGACAGCAGGCCGGTATCCAGATGCGGCGTGGTGAACGTGTAGATGGAGTAGCACAGGCCGTTCTGCTCGCGCACGCTCTGGAACAGGCGGGACGACATGCCGCCGCCAAGGATGGAGCTGAGCAGGTTCATTGTAAAGCGGTCCTCGCTGACAAGCGATACGCCCGGAAAGGACAGACACAGGTGGTTCTGCTCGATCTCCTTATCCCTCAGGAACAGGCTCGGCTGATAGGCTGCCGGTGTGATAACGTTTTTGCCCTCGCCCTGCATCTCGGAGAACAGCTCCTCGATAAAGTCGAGATCATCATCGGTAAAGTGACCGGAAACCGCAACAACCGTATCCTGCGGGCGGTAATATTCGCGCATATACTTGTGCAGTGTTTCCGAGGTCATCGGCTCGAGCGTTTCCGCCGTGCCGAGGATTGGGCGGCCGAGTGCCGAACCGTCGTAGCAGCGCTCGAACAGCTTGTCGATGGCGACATCCTCCGGAGAATCCTCGTACATATCGATCTCCTCGAGAACGACACCGCGCTCCAGCTCCAGATCCTCCTGTGCAAAGCGGGAATGCAGGAACATATCCGCCAGCAGAGCCACTCCGTTTTTCAGCCGGCTGTCCAGAACCTTCATATAGTAGCAGGTGCATTCCTTATCTGTGAATGCATTCGCCTGCCCGCCTAATGCGTCGATCGCGATTGCAATATGGCGGGCAGAGCGTTTTTCTGTGCCCTTGAAGATCATGTGCTCGATGAAATGCGATACGCCGCCGAGCTCTGCGGGTTCGTATCGGCTGCCGTTGCCGACCCAGATGCCGACCGACACCGTGCGCATGTTGTCGATCCGTTCGGTAATCAAGCGCACACCGTTCGGGAGAATTCGTTTTACATACATAGGTTTTTACCTGCTTTCTGTTTGTACTCTTTCTCTCTATTTCTTATAGCAGTTATTGCCATATAAGAACAGGGGACATGATCGTCGTCATGTCCCCTGCTTCGTTCTCTAACGATCACAAGTTTAATAATACACCTTATTCCCGTTTTCGTCCAGACTGTATCGGTCACCATCGCAATCATAATAGTCACCGGTGTCGGAATCGTACCAGCCGCCTTCCTCCACAAGGGATTCCGGATCCACCGCAGTGGTATTCGACTTGGTATCCGTGCTCTTGGACGAATCGGTCGTATCCGTATCGGACTTGCTGTCCGTGCCTGTATCATCGTCGGTCGTGCCGCTGCTGATATCCGCGTCATCATAGATGTATGCATGGATATGGTCGGCTGCAACGTCCAGATCGTAGGTGATATACTCGCCGGAATTACCGGAATAACTCCACTCGCCATCCACCGGAACACGGGTGTGCTCAAGTGTCGGAATGCCGTTCTTGACCGCGCCGACGATCAGCGACGCCATAGCAGTCGGCGAAAGCGAGGTCGTGACATACGGAACCAGCTTGCGCATGCTGCCGATCAGCTCGGTGGCGCTTGCACTCTGCAGCTTGGTGAAGATGGCGTTCAGCACAACGCTCTGACGCTCCACGCGCGCCCAGTCATCGCCGGTATCGCCCTTGCGGATACGGCCGTAGCACAGCGCCTGCACGCCGTCCAGCGTCTGCAGGCCGGTCTTCTCCACGCCGGAGAACTCCTTGCCCCGCTCTGCGCCGTAGTCCTTGATGACACGGTTGAGCTCCTTCAGCTCGTTATCGTTCTGCACGTCGATGTCTACGCCGCCGATCGCGTCTACGATCTGCACCAGCTGCTCGAAGTCCACGGCAACATAATCCTTGATATCCGTGCCGAAATTCTCGTTGATGGTGCGGATGGCAAGACTCGGACCGCCGCGGAAATACGCCGCATTCAGCTTGTCCTCACCGTAGCCGTCGATATCTACCAGAGAATCGCGCATCAGGCTGATGAGCTTGATCTTGCCGCGCGTGTTGTCCACGGTAACGATCATCATGCAGTCCGAATGACTCTGCTTGTCGCCCTCGCGGGTATCCAGACCGAACAATGCAATATTCGTAATATTTTCGTCCGCTGTGACGCTCGCCGCCAGATCTTCATCGGACAGCGAGGAGTCATAGGTATAGCCGAACATCGTGCGGTAGCCGTACAATCCGATGCAGAACAGGACCGCCAGCGCCACAACAGCGGCCATCGTGCGGAACAATGCACGCTGCAAGCGTTTGAAAGACATAGTGTTAGTCCTCGAAAGACTTCTCGGTCAGTTCGTGTACACGCAGGGTATTGGTGTAGTAAACCTCGCCTACCGGCATACCTGCGGTGATGGTGATAACGTCGCCAACGCGCAGATCGAGCGCAGTTACCGCTGCCTTCTCGGACAGATGGTACAGCTCAGTGCCGGACTGCGGGCGCTTTTCAACCAGAATCGGCTTTACGCCCCAGGACATAGTCAGGCGGTTAAAGGTCTTTTCACTCGGGGTAGCGGCGATGATCGGCGCGCCCGGACGGTAGGTGGATACAGCGCGAGCGGTAGAACCGGACTCGGTGAACGCTACAATGCCCTTAACGCCCAGATCAGCGGAGGTAGAGCAGGTTGCGTGCGAGATTGCCAGCGTCTTCGTGTCGCCGTCTACGTCCATGTTCTGGAACTCAAGACGGGTTACACGGCGGCGGTCGTAGTGGATGGTCTTCTCTGCGTTCTCTGCGATGCGGCTCATGGTGCGAACGGTCTCTACCGGATACTTGCCGACAGAGGTCTCACCGGACAGCATGATAGCGGATGTGCCGTCGTAAACAGCGTTTGCAACGTCGGAAACCTCTGCACGGGTCGGACGCGGGTTCTTGGCCATGGACTCGAGCATCTGGGTAGCGGTTACAACGCGCTTGCCGCGGGAAATGCAGGTCTTGATGATGGACTTCTGGATCTCCGGCAGCTCCTCAAACGGAACCTCAACGCCAAGGTCGCCGCGAGCTACCATGATGCCGTTTGCCTCGTCGAGAATCTCCTGTACGTTGTTTACGCCTTCCATGTTCTCGATCTTGCAGATGATCTCAACATCTTCCTTGCCGTTTGCCTTGAGGATCTCCTTGATGTCGCGGACGTCCTGTGCGGAACGGGTGAAGGAAGCAGCGATAAAGTCGATGTCCTGAGACAGACCGAACTCAATATCCTCACGGTCCTTATCGGAAACGAACTTCATGTTCAGCTTGATACCCGGTACGTTGATGGACTTGCGGTTGGAGAGCGGACCGCCGTTGAGCGCCTTGCACACAATGTCGGTGCCATTCTTGATCTCCTCGACCTCGAATGCAACCAGACCGTCGTCGATCAGGATGCGGGTGCCCGGCTGAACGTCATTCGGCAGGCCTTCGTAAGTGATGGAAACGATGGTGTTGTCACCCTCGATATCGCGGGTGGTCAGCGTGAACTCCTGACCCTCAACAATCTCGATCTTGCCGTCCTTATAGGTCTTGGTACGGATCTCCGGACCCTTGGTATCCAGCATGATGCCGACCGGCATGCCAAGTTCCTTGCGGGCTGCCTTAACGGCGTCCATGCGAGCCTTATGCTCCTCATGAGAGCCGTGGCTGAAGTTCATACGGGCAACATTCATGCCTGCCTTGATCATCTCGGGCAGTACAGCATCAGTTGCGGGACCAAGCGTGCAGATAATCTTCGTTTTGCGCATCGAAACATATTCCTCTCTATAACAATATGGTTTTAATAATAAAATTCTCTATACGTATACGTTTTTTATTTTAGCAGTTTTCCCGTCACTTTGCAATCATCACCCGAACCCCATTCGGATTTTCATGCTTTTCGACAAAAAAGCAGACCTGCACCGCAAACATCTTGTGTTTTATGATACGCTCTTGTATAATAAAGGAGTATTCCCGTTTGAGGGTATGAAGAACATGAATGGAATGCTTTATTTGTATAAATAGATAAGGTTCTTTAGGAGGATATAGACTATGGCAAATCCGGTTTTGGTGATCATGGCGGCAGGTATGGGCTCGCGCTACGGCGGACTCAAGCAGATCGACCCGATCGGTCCGAACGGACAGATTCTGCTCGATTATTCCATCTACGATGCACACCGTGCAGGCTTTGACCGCGTGGTATTCATCATCCGTCCCGAGCTGCACGAGGCATTCGAGGATGCCATCGGCAAAAAGGCGCGCCGCTTCATGCAGGTGGAATATGCTTATCAAACGCTCGACAATCTGCCGGACGGTCTGACCGCACCGGAAGGCCGTGAGAAGCCGCTCGGCACCGCGCATGCCGTGTGGTGTGCAAAGGAGCTGACTGCCGGCTGCCCGATCGCCGTTATCAACGCGGATGACTTCTACGGCGCAGATGCATTCCGCAAAATGTATGATTATCTCGCTTCCGCGCAGGATGACGACAAATTCCGCTATTGCATGGTCGGCTATCAGGTCGAGAACACGCTCACCGAAAACGGCACAGTCTCCCGCGGCGTATGCACCGCAGACGAAAACGGTCTGCTGGCACATATCATCGAGCGCACCGCCATTCACCGCGATGCGGACGGCGTCATCCGCTACGATGCGGACGGCGATGCACCCGCCGGTGAGATTGCGCCCGGCACGCCGGTGTCGCTCAACCTCTGGGGATTCACTCCTTCCTTCCTGCCCTCGCTTGATGACGGCCTTCGTGAGTTTTTCGCAGGCAAGCTGCCGGACAATCCGATGAAGGCGGAGTATTATCTGCCGTTCGCGGTGGACGCGCTCATCAAGGACGGAAAGGCGACCGCAAAGGTACTCACCACAGATTCCCGCTGGTACGGTGTCACCTACCGCGAGGACAAGCCGACCATCTGCGCTGCCGTTGCAGCTATGACGAAAAACGGCGATTACCCCGCCGATCTGTAAAAAAGCGAGGTTATTTATGGATTTTTCTACTGAATTTGTTGCCTTGCGCGATAAGCTGCTGAACGGGCAGGATCCGCATTTCCGTTCCCAGCAGAACGTGCAGGTTTCCGGCCGAATGGCGGCGCTGCTGAGCGTTTTCAACTCCCGCACGCCCCGCAAAATCCTCGGTCTGATGCCGACCGGCGGCACGAGCCACGCACACGAATACCGTCTGCTGTTCGCCGTGCCCTCGCTCGATGAGCAGACGCTTGACGACTGGTGGAAGTACGCGCAGCAGGTCAGTGCCGAGCTGGTAAAGCCGGACGAAAACCACGATTTTTCGCTGCTTTCGGTCATTCTTGCCGCCGGCGAGATTGACAAATCCGTGCTCAAAAAGCTGAAAAAGCTGTCCGACGAGCGCAAATACCAGAGCGGCAAGCACGGCTGGTCGTCCATCCGTCTGGCGGTCGTGGATCTTGATACGCACAAGGTGCACACCAACCGCATGGGCGATTCGCTGAAAAACATTCTCCAGCCGCTTGTCTGAGACAAATTCCCGGATGAAAATACGGAAAACCTCTTGAAAAAGTACATTTAATATGATATAGTATCATGTACGCATATTGCGCGCATAGTCTCGTTATGCGCGATAAGAAAAATGAAAATCAGTGGAGGAAATTACCTATGACTACCGCACAAATCGCTCTCTCGGTCATCATGATCGTTGCAAGCCTGTTCCTGATCGTTGTTGTTCTGCTCCAGCATGGTGCACAGCAGGGTCTGGGCGCTGTATCCGGCTCCGCAGACACCTTCTACGGCTCCGGCAAGGCAAGCGCATCCGACCGTATCTTTGCTCGTCTGACCTCGATTGTCGGCGTTGTTTTCGTCATTATTGCAATCGTCCTGAACCTCATCCACTAAGATGCAGACGGTTCAGCGACTGCTCCTGCTGCTGTTTGCCGCGTTCGCCGCGCTGACAGTCCTGCAGCAGATCCGCTACGGCATGATCTGCGGACGCAGTGAGCAGGAGAACAAGCAGGATGATCCCAAGGCAAAGGCGTGCCGTCAGCAAAGCACGATCTACGCGATCGCAGCCGCGGTCAGTCTGATCGTCAATATCATCATCGGCGCACTCAGCAAGTAAAGCAAAAGCTGTCCTTTCGGACAGCTTTTTGTTTTGAAAAATGTCAAGTAAATGCAAAAATCCGCTGCTTTACAGCGGATTTCGGGTTCCATATTGATGAATGTCGATATTATAGGGCAGCCGTCTCCCCTTGTCAAGTGGGAGGCGGCTGTTCTTTTCAGTCAAAAAGTGCTTCGATACGCGGTTTCGCGCCCTGCCACTCCTCAGTGTGCAGACAGCAAAGGGATTCGTTCGGCATCTCCATCGTGCGTCCGTCCGGTGTCAGACCGGTGAGTGATGCGCCCTGCTCCTGTGCGGCGGCAAAGTCTTCCAGCGGCACGAACAGCATCTCCGCGACCTCCGGGCCGGGCCGGAACGGCGGAATGCCGTCGATACGCGCCAGAAATGTATACGCCAGCTCATCATCAAAGCCGACTTCGCCGCGCGAGTAGCGCTGACGATAACTGCCGCCGTCGATCAGGTCGGCTGCTGTCAGCTGCAGTCCGCTCTCCTCCCGCGCTTCGCGCAGAACAGCGGTCTGCGGCGTTTCGCCTGGGTCGATATGTCCGGTCGAGGTCAGGTCGAACCCACCCGGAAATAAAGGCCGGTCAAACTGCCGCTGCTGCAGCCAGATGCCGCACACGCCATCCCGCTTACCGACCACCCACAGGTGGCACACATGGTGGAACAGCCCCTGCGCATGCACGACAGCCCGCGGGCGTTCTCCGCAGGCGCGTCCGTCTGCATCGTAAACAGTGAGCAGCTCTCCGCCGTTCTGGCTGTCAATCAGCGCCTGCTTCTGCGGCCGCGTGAGCCTTTTAATTGCTGCTTCGCGCTGCATGGCCTCGCTCTGCGTGTCGAACATTTCGCTGTACGCCAGCGTCACCGGACCGCGTCCGCGCGTATATTTCGCACCTTTTCCGCTGTTGTGCGCCGCCAGCCGAGCCGTGAGGTCGTTCGTCCAGCCGCAGTACAGCGTATCATCCGCACAGCGGAGCACATAAGTATATCCACTCATCGGCTTGCCCTGATATCGCGCTGCGCAAGGATCGTACAGCCGCGCTTTTTGATTTGCAGACGCACCTTTGCCTTGCTCTTTTCACTGTTTCCGCTGCCGGAAACCAGTATTACTTCGACCTCCGTACCGGGCGGCAGCAGTTCCACCGCGCTGTTGAACACCGGCGCCGGATAACCCGCCCAGACCGGCGCCATCAGCACCACTCTGTCATAGCCGACAAACAGCGGCATACCGTCCAGCGCGACCGCCTTCTGCTTGACGGCCTCCGGACAGCCGCGCACAAACGCGGTGAACCGGTTGTACGGCGTTTTCGGCGTAAGCTCGATCAAATCGGCGTTCCGCGCCTTGGCTTCCGCGCGGGCGTATGACCGTGTTGTGCCGCCGAGCGAGTAATATGCTACTGCGGTTTTCATCAAAACCAACTCCTTAGATGCGTTTTCCGTTGAATTTCTGCGCGGCAGCGGCACAGTCCTCCGCGATGATGCAGGCAGCTGCGTTCACCGCGTCCTCGCACGCCTTGTCGATAGCCTTCTGATCCTCTGCCGGGAACTTGCCAAGCACCCACGCCGCCAGATCGTAATCCGGACGCGGCTTTTTGCCGACGCCGATCTTCACGCGCGGGAAGTCCTCGCTGTTCAGATGATAGATAATGTTTTTCAGGCCGTTCTGTCCGCCTGCCGAGCCTTTTGCGCGCACGCGCAGCGTGCCAACATCGAGCGATACATCGTCCGACAGCACGATAACGTGCTCCGGCGGGATTTTGTAGAACGAGGCCGCGTCACGAACTGCCTCGCCGGACAGGTTCATAAAGGTCTGCGGCTTGAGAAACAGCACGCGCTTGCCGCCGAGCATACCCTCACCCGCCAGTGCCTTGAACTTCATGCGGTCGATCTTCTGTCCGCTGCGGGCGCAGTAACCCTCAAGCGCACGGAAACCCGCATTGTGACGGGTGTTGTCGTACTTCGCGCCCGGATTGCCCAGTCCGACCACGATCCACTCGATCGGCTGGGATGTCTTTGCGGCTTTTTCTTCATCCAACTTCTTAAAAATATCGAATATTGACATATTTTTCTCTCTCCGATGTCTGTTTAGTATGCCATGCTGCTGCCGAGCGTGTCGTCATTCTCCACCCAGTCGTGCACGTTCACAGTGTCGTATGTATCCACATCACGGCGGATAACCACCTTCTCAATGCCCGCGTTGATGATGAGGCGCTTGCACATCGTGCAGGAGTTTGCGTCCGACATGATCTTTCCGGTGGACATATCGCGGCCGACCAGGTACAGCGTCGCGCCGATCATCTGGTCACGCGGAGCGGCAATAATGGCGTTCATCTCCGCATGCACCGAGCGGCAGAATTCGTATCTTTCGCCGCGCGGAATGCCCATCTTCTGACGAATGCAGGTGCCGATGTCGATACAGTTGGCACGACCTCTCGGCGCACCGTTGTAGCCGGTGGATACGATGACATCGTTCTTGACGATGACCGCGCCAAAGTTGCGGCGCAGACAGGTGCCGCGCTCGAGTGCAACCTGCGCCATGTCGAGGTAGTAGTTTGTTTTGTCCCGACGGTCCATTTTTGTTTCCTCCTTCTATATAGGAAAACCTGTTAGGTTTGATTGCGTTATTTTCATGCACTGATTATCCGGTGTCGGATAATCTCACCCGAAAATGCACCCATTTTCAAGATACATCCGCCTTGCGGCGCACTGCGCTGCCCGCTCATCGTGTGTGATGAGCACCAGCGTATGCCCCGACCGGTGCAATCGGTCAAACAGCTCCAGCACGCTGTCCGCCGCGGCAGGATCCAGTCCTGCGGTCGGCTCATCCGCCAGAATCACGCACGGTTCTGTCACAACCGCCCGTGCGATCGCCACCCGCTGCTGCTGTCCGCCGGAAAGCTGGTGCGGCCGGTGGTTCGCCCGATCAGACAGGCCAACCCGCTCCAGAACCGCCAGTGCGCGTTCGCTCCGCTCATGCCGCGGAACGCCCTGCAGCGCCAGCGGCAGCGCAACATTTTCCAGTGCTGTCATGCCTGTCAGCAGCCGGAACTGCTGAAACACAAAACCGATCTTCTCACTGCGCAGACGCGCCCGCTGTTTTGCCGGCAAATGCGCGACTGCTGCTCCGTCGAGCAGGTATTCGCCATCGGACAGGCTGTCCAGCAGACCCAGAATGTGCATGAGTGTGCTTTTACCCGAGCCGGATGCGCCGGTCACCGAAATGTAGTCACCGTCCTGCACGGTCAGATCGACTGAGTTCAGCGCACAAATACCGTTCTTAGCATATATTTTACTCGCATGAATCAGTTTTAGCAATGCCGATTCACTCCTTCCCACCTTATCTTTGGCGGGAAGCATACTTATCATACCATGAATATGCGCTTTCCGCAAATTTGTATTGACATTGATCGGCATTGACCTTACTATTATATAGTAATCCGATAGGAATACATCACACGAAAGAAGGCTCCCCCATGAAAAATCCGCTGCGCTACCAGCTTTCCGAATATGACTGCGGTCCAACCTCCATGCTCAACGCGCTCGCATTCCTGTTTGAGCGCGAGGATATCCCGCCGGAGGCTGTCCGCAACATCATGCTGTACTGTCTGGACTGCTACGGCTCGGACGGCGTAAGCGGCAAAAGCGGTACCTCCTGTGCGGCGATGATGTTCCTCAGCAACTGGCTGAACGGCTTTGGCAAGATCGGCCGCCTGCACATCTCCACGCAGTATCTGTCCGGTCCGGCGGTGAATTTCGGGCAGAACAGCCGTCTGCGCGATGCACTCCGCTGCGGCGGCGCTGCCGTGGTGCGCCTGCACTTCGACGGAGCGCACTATGTGACGCTCACCGGCATTGACGAAAACGACATGGTGCGCGTGTTCGACCCGTATTATCTTGATCAGCCGCTCGATACGGACGGCGTGCAGATGGTGTACGACCACCCGTGCGAATACAACCGGCTCGTTCCTTGCCCCTGCTTCGAGCGTGAGACCCACGAGGTTTACGCGCTTGGCGAGATCGACACCCGCGAAGGCATTCTCCTGTTTAATGACCAGACGCGCCTGACGGCAGAGAATACCATTGAATACATGATTTAACGCCAAACGGCGGAACGATTTGTATCGTTCCGCCGTTTCAGTCTGTAAAAAGTTATATCCCCGCCATTTCAAATAATCCGCGCGACAGCGCGCGTTAAATAGCATTTGCTTGCAAATGCCAAAAAAGTCAGGGCGTGTACCTGACTTTTTTGACTTCTATAGGGAGAAAGTTACCGTATGGGAACTTTCGGACAACTTTGGAACGGCCCACGACCCGTTCCCGCTTGTCGGCGAAGCTGTAGTTTCACGACAGCCTCCGCCGTTTTCATTTCTGCTGCTCCTCACAGTATTTCTCCGTGTAGGCCGTTGCTTTGGGATCGCCTTTCGGCTCGCGTGTCTGCTCCCACGGCGGCAGCTCGGCCACTGCTGCCGAGTCAATATGCGCCGCATCGTCGTACTGCGGGAAGGCCTTTGGCTCACGCTCTTTGTGATCGTGCCTGTGCATATAGAGAACGCTCCTTTCACACTGCAATGCGTTTGGACAAAAACTGCGCCGCCGACTGACACAGCTTGAGCAGCACCTCATCCGCCTTTTCGTCCTCTTTTTCGCTGACAAACGCGACACAGCCGCTGACATCGCCGTCTGTGATGATTGGTGCCGCCGCAACCACCGCGCAGCCGTCCTGAGAGGAGATAAGCACCTCCGGCTGCTCGTCCACACCGCGTTCGTAACATTCGCGGCGTTCCATCAGCTGCTCCAGCTCGGATGAAATACTCCGCTCCAGAATATCCTTTTTCGCACCGCCCGCTGCCGCAATCACCGCATCCCTGTCGCAGATAGCACAGCTCATGCCCGCTGTACGCGCCAAAGCCTCCGCCAGTTCGGCGGATACCGCGCCCATCTCTCCCATCGGGGAGTATTTCTTGAAAATCACTTCGCCGTCGCGGTCGGTATAGATTTCTAACGGGTCGCCCTCTCGAATCCTAAGCGTTCTTCTGATCTCCTTCGGAATAACAACGCGGCCGAGATCGTCGATCCGGCGCACGATTCCGGTTGCTTTCATAGCAATTCCGCCTCCCATTTTCGGTATTTCTGCTGCGATAGTGGTAGTATTTACTGAAACCGTGCAATTCATGTAGAAAAACCGTATGCACAATGTGTTCCTATTCATGAAAATTATGGTTTGCAGATCTGTTTCTTTCGCGTTAGCAGCTGCTCTGCACAGCGGACGCACGGCTGATATGTAATCTTCCAAATACCGTCTTCCCAATCCGCAACCCCCTTTGTCGTCCACTGTTTTTTCTGCCAGTCCTCGAAATATATTTGCAGCGAAACACGGGTCGTTCCATCTGTCGGCAAATAAATATAGCGGTAGCCCTCGCATACAGACATCGGCGGCAAAACCTCTTTTCCCAATGGGTACTCTCTGCCGTCAAAGAGATACCGTTCCAGATAAATCACATTGCCGCCCACATTTCGGATATAAATTGCAGGCACACTTTGATCTGGCTGTATACCGTCGGCACTTTTCAGCGTAATCGGCTGCGTCAGCAAATACAGCTCCACCTTGTTCTGCGCCTCTGCCTGCCATTTGCTGAGTTCGTACTGCTTTCTACCGATTTGAATACTGGAAATCAATGCAAGAACAGATACAATAAACGAAAAGAAATGGATGGAGTTAGTACATAATGATGGAAAATGATGTGCTGATGATGAGAATATGCAAAGGCATAATAGAAAGAAACTGGGTTTTGGCGCATTATCAAATCCGTGCCGTCCAAGAAGGCCGAGTCGCTCAAGGCATGGCTTGCCATGGTGGGCCGTGAGAGGATCTGGATGCGCTGCTGCAGGATCTGCTCACTGAGCTGCCTCCGGAGTTCCTTGCGGCGTGCAGTGCGGCGGATATGCAGG
This sequence comes from Butyricicoccus sp. AF35-5AC, assembly GCF_003477715.1. NCBI lineage: Bacteria > Bacillati > Bacillota > Clostridia > Eubacteriales > Butyricicoccaceae > Butyricicoccus > Butyricicoccus sp. AF35-5AC. Next base: position 75,221 of record NZ_QUDX01000009.1, on the reverse strand, counting down.
TGCTGTGAGCGGAAAACAATCAACCGAACAGAAAAAGGGCGAAACCATGCGGTTTCGCCCTTTGTTTGTTGAAATCAGTAGCTGATGATCAATCCGCCGCGCTCGGCGTAGTAGCTGCAGAGCCCGCGGGTCGGCAGGATCTCGATGCTTGTATTTTCCCAGATATCCAGAATGCTGTTTTTCAGCGTCTGAGCCAGTGCGAGATTATCACAATGGCTGATCGCGACATTTCCGCCGATGAATCCGTGCTCCTTCATGGTGCTGACCAGCGTCTGTACGACTTTTTTCGCACCGCGCGCCTTGCTTTCAAAGGTGATCTTTCCCTCGTCGCTGCCGCTGCCGATGCCCCAGATGCCGAGAGCCTTGGCGAGCATACCTGTCAGACGGTGGATGCGTCCGTTCTTGATCAGGTTGTCAAACGAGGAGAGCGCAAAGAGGATTTTGGTTTTCTGTAGAAAATTTCTGGCGTGCGCCGCAATATCGTCAAAGGAAAGGCCCTGACGGATCAGGCGCTCGATCTCCTTTACGCAAAGCAGAACCTCCGGTCCGGTGGATAAGGAGTCCAGAATGACGATCTTTTTATCCGGATTTTTCTCCAGCGCCATATCTCTTGCCGCAAGAGCGCTGTTCATACTGCCGGACAGCTGCGAGGAAATGGTGATCGCGATCGCGCAGTCCACCTGTTCAAACTGTGCCAGCCATGCGTCCGGCGTGGGGCAGGAGGTGTGGCCGGCCGAGTGTTCCTGCTCCATGGCGGAGAGCATTTCCATCGTATCCAGATGCTCGTCATCGACAAAATCCCGCTCCCCGATGCGGATGGTAAACGGCACACTGGTCAGCCGAATCCTTCCGTCCGGACTGGTGGAAGGGAGCAGATCACAGCTTGAATCCGTAATAATGTTCCAGTTCATATGGTTTTTCCTTTCTCTCTTACCGAAAATTTTCAGTGTTATCGTGGGGAAAGCGCTCTCTCTTGCAGTCGGTCGATCTGCACCGCATACAACAGCCGGCCTGTCCTGCACACTTTCCTTCATAAAACAGAAAATGCCTTAATGTTGTATTCATTATATAGCAGAACGCGCATTTGATAAATAAAAAGTTTTAAGGCAATACCGCATAATTGGACAAGAGCGATTTGCGAGTAAATTTTGCGCACTGACGAGGCGCGGTTTTGCGGTAATACTTGACGTATTACCGTGAAATCTCGGCAGCGCGGACGGAACTCGCGCAAGGAACCGAAGCCAAAGTCAGGGCACGAAATTTCCGCAAAGCGCCGCAGCTTTAATTGTGCGGTGTTGCCTTATAGATGTTTGCAGATGCCGGTATGGCCGTCAGCGGGTCAGATATTGCAGGATCAGCACAAGGATCAGCATATGTACGGGATAAAAGGCATAGCAGGCATACTGGAACGGCTTGCTGTGATAGCCCTGCCGTCCGCGGTACAGCCAGATGGGGATGAGCGCCAGAAGTGCAAGCCCCTGCTGACAGATCTCAAATTCCATGCCGAATATATGGACGGGATACAGCAGACCGCCCAGCAGCTGCACATTGACCCAGTAGAGGGCGAGAAGCTGCCCTGCCAGACACCACCACTTCCGTCCGCGGAAGAAGTAGAAGATAAAGATCGTCAGCACGCCGGTGCCGTAGTAGTCCACCATGCTCAGGGTGCCCAGCACTGTGCCGATCAGCACAACAAGCAGGGCGGTGAGCAGATACAGCCATGTTTTCTGCTTTTTGCGCACGGTTTCCATCAGATGAATGCCCAGAAGACCGAGCAGCAGCGTCCAGATCACGTTCTGGTGCACCGGATAAAACCAGGTTCCGCCGTACATCAGGTCGAACGGCACTTCGGAGAGCACGGCAAACAGCGCAAGCCGCAGGGCGTATTTCCGGAAGCTGTGGGTGTGAAAATATCCTTCCACCGCCATGAATGCGAAGATGGGAAAGGCCAGCCGTCCGGCACACGTCAGCCAGTCCTGCGCAGGCAGGAGGGTCGCCCAGAGATGATCCATCAGCATCAGCACCATGGCGAGAATGTGAAGTGCCGCGGCGCTGAGGGAAAAACGGCCGGAGGCGGGAGAGGACAGGTTGTTGGTTGACATACGGGTACTCCTTTATCTGAATCGTTCGGTAATCGCGAGGAGAGACACAGGAATCTGCTCTGCATTTATTATATACAGAAGAGCGGACAGCCGCAATGCCGCAGCGATAAACTTTTTGTGAATATCCGCGAGGCGGACACGGCACACAGACGGAAAACGCCCTGCCGACCGGTGCGGGCAGAGCAAGAAAAGCCGGAGATACAGATTCCCGGCACAGCTTTGCAGCCATGCCGGGAACGGTTGAGGGATTATGAAGATCAGAAAGTTACAGCTCACCGCGCGCTTCGCGCTCTTCGAGTTCTTTCATGATAGCGGGATACTTTTTGTCGAGCTGATACAGCACGCCGACGATCAGAACGATGGTTTCGGAAAGATACAGCGTGCTGTACATCCACGAGTCGTTATGGAACACATACTTGCAGTAGTACGGCAGGATCGTGCCGACAACAGCCTGATTGGTGCTCTGGAACATCCAGAGCAGCAGGACAGCGATTGCGGCCCAGATGCTCATTACCTTGACCCAGGCAGACTGATTGTTGCCAAACGTTGCACGCTACGTCACCGCCGCCGTAAGCCAGGCGTGTCAGAATATTGATTTTTCCGTTTTCAGAAACAGATCGTGTAGGCAGAACCGCCTCTGCCTGCATGGTTGGATTGGTTTTCACGAAACATTCTCTCCCTCTCTGGTTTCGCTTCCAATTTACAGCCGCCCCAATAAAATGCACCTGATCAAGCTGCGTTTTCCGGCCTGCTGCAAGCGGATAGGATTGTTTAGCGTGCAGCCTGTCTGCTTCACAGAGATCGTGCCTCGAAATTTACATCTTTTGCAAGGTGCAGACCGCATCTGTTATCATGGCACGAATTAACATGAATGGCATCACCACGGTGGTGGGTCTATCGGAAACGGACGGCCTTACGAGAAGCGTGGAAAATCTTTACGCAAAGACCCATGCGCTGTGCGAGCACTGGTTCCGGCATTTGTGGCAAACCTGTCTAAGCTGATGACCTCGCTTCCGAACATCATTATCGCGGTCGCGGTTGCACTGCGCTTCTGCCGCGTTGCAGAAGGCGATGTATTCGACTTCGTTCGACACCGTACCGCACGTTGAAGTGCCCAAAAAGTTAGACAAATAGTTTTAACAAAAATTGCAAGCGTCGTTGCAGATGGCATTGACAGCGTCAGAGCAGTTCGGTATCAGCATGCTGGAGCTGGGTAAGAGAATGGGATGGAAATAGTACATATACAACGTCTTTCGCTATTATTATATATTATATATCATGTTTTTCCTGTGAAATTATAATTCGATTACGCTCTCAACAATGGAATAAAGGCAGTTCAGACGAAATTTCAAAATTTCAATTTTGAACGAAAATTCTATGTTTTGGAGTGAAAATTATGACGAACAAACAGGAAAAGATGATATGTAATACCTTTGGCATTTCGAAACTTAGATCGTTTCAGAAGAAGGCAATCACAGACTTATCCGATGGTAAAGATGTACTCGGTTTAGCACAAACCTCCGAGGGCAAGTCGATCTGCTTTCTCTCGATGATTACCCTGCACCCGAATGGTCTGCTGATTGGTATTCTCCCGACCGTTGCACTCATGCGTGATCTGGTGCAGCGTTGCGAGGACAGTAAAATCCGAGCGGGCTGTCTGTACAGCGGAAACCGGAAGAATACCACCGTTATCGAACGGCTGACACATCGTAAACTCCAGGCAATCTTTGTCGCGCCGGAACGGCTGAGTGATCCTCACCTCTGGAAGGCAATTCAGAAGAATAGCGTACACACGGTTGTCGTTGCTGCTTTCAGCGCGACTGTTATGCCGGATGATATTTCATATATTGCGAAAAGTCTACGCATGAAAAATCCTGTTGTACATATCGGCAAGCTCAAACGTTCTAATCTGTCCCTCAAGAAAGCGTTTGTGAAAAATGATGTTGCTCGTTATGCGAAAGTCAGCAAAACGATTCAGAAATGCGGCAGTAAAGGAAAAGTTGTTATCTACTGCACTCGTGTCTGTGATGTAGAAGATATGCGTGACTTTCTTATTGAGGATTGCGATATTTCGGCTTCTGCTATTGCTCTCTGCCACAGCAGGCTGTCTAACCGAGCCGAGCAGGAAGCGCGCTTTCGTTCCGGTGAGGCACATATTATGATTGCAACTTCTACGTTCGGAATGGGCGTGAATGTCCCGGATATTCGCCTGATTATTGTCTCTCAGCTGCCGTTCAGCGTCGCGTCATTCTACCAGATGGCAGGCCGGGCCGGGCGCGACGGCAAACGCGCAAAGGCACTGCTGCTCTGGAATGACGCCGATTTTCAGATGAACCTTGATATCATCTCTGACACGGATTACCGTGCAGTGGACGCCGTCAATGAACTGTATGCAATCTGTGAATCATCGGACGATCTGCACGACGCAGTAATCGGCTGTTTTGCGAAAGGCGGTGTATGAAATGGATTTTCGTTACAGTATCCATACGATTGAATTATTTCACAGACTGTCCCAGAAGAGCTTTAACAAGGTGTTTCAGCATCTGAAAAGTCTGCATTTCGGCAAGCTCTACCCGGACGCGACATATCATTCCGAGAGCGGCATGACGAAGTATATCTGCACCTCGTACTGCGGTCAGGGTGTCGCACTTTACTTGTACAAGCAGAAGCGCAGCAAGAACAAAGCGAGCAAAAATATCGCCTGCTCTATTCGTTTCCGGCTCAATCCGCACACTCTGCTGCACGGAAGATATTCACCCAAGAAAGTGTTCACCGCGACGGAAAAGCAGCTGAAAACGCTTGACAGAGAGATGACAGAACTGCTGCATAAAATCGGTCTGGACCGCGAGTTCGAACAGCTGACGCTCTCGCGTATCGACTGCTGTCTGGACTACTTTCCCGAGTCGCAAAAATGGGTTGATGAGGCACTGCGTGTCATTCGCTGCAGCCCGTACATGAAGCAGTACAAGCTGTGCACATTCGGCAAAGAATTCCCCAATCACAAGGAAAAGAACGCGCATTCGTGGTGTATTTGCTGCAAGACGACCACATTGACGGTCTATGACAAGACATTTCAGCTGATGGAGGAGGATTTGCTGGAGCAGTATGATGCGCCGATGCTTCGGTTCGAGGTATCCCGCTCGGGAGCGAAGTTCAAGCGCGGCCTGTCTGAGCAGGTTAAGGGCAGCAACAAGAAAATCCTGAAAACCGTGATGAATGAGTCAGAGAAAACCATTCACTCATATATGAAAAAACTGCACGAAAATCTGCCGTTTGTGCGATATTCGATTGTATGGCGAAGATTGAGACCGTGAAACATGCTTCAACTCGCAAAAATATGCGTCTGCTTGTCAAAAAGCTGTCCGACTGCAAATGTTATGCACAGGCTGTGAAAAACAGTAAATTCTCTTCCGCTCCGTACTGTTCATTTTACGTTCCCCCTCGTGAGATGTATATGCTGCTACCAAATTTACTGCAGCTTATAATTAAGCTTTTGCATAATTTGAGTATAGCACATACGCCAAAATTTGTCACAAAAAAACGGTCTGATTTATTCAATCAGACCGTTTCATTTCTTAAGTTCTTGACTTGCTGTATCGTTGTTTCTAAGATTGAAAGCACCGCAGCAGTTTCTTCTTGCGTAAGTGATTGCAGCTGTTCAGAGAGCTTTTGCGCGTAATAATCTCGACCAGGCTTGGTTTCCAAGCCAATTAGCTCATCTGCCGATACATCCAGCGCATTTACGAGCTTAATAAAGGTTTTGAGACTCGGCATTTTGACACCGCGCTCGATCTCACCCAGATAAATCAGTCCGATATCTGCAGCCTCCGCCAGTGTTTCAGTATTTGTTTTCGTTCCTTTCGCAATGCGCGGATCTTCTGCCCCAGCTCCAGTTTGTTCACGCAAATAGCCTCCTAATTACGCTAAGGTCGGAGAACCACCATTGCTGATGGTTCTCCGGCTGTATGGGGGAAAGAAAAGGTGTCAAATGCGGCCCATGATGTAGTCTCGCAGGAAGTGTGTGCGCGCGGCGCCGGGATCAAGACTGCTGTCTAACCTTTTATGACACATAGCTGCCGCAATCGCGCACGCCGAGAATATTCAAATGGTTTTCGTCCATTTCCGCGGTATTCCCTCCTCAAGATCATCTGACATTTTCCGCCCGAATATGCTATACTAAAGATACTACATGCAAAAGAGGAAAAGAGTTATGCAAATTCAGCAGCTTACCTACTTTGTCGCCATTGCGGAGCAGGGCAGCATCAACAAGGCCGCGGAGAAGCTGTTTGTCACGCAGCCCAATCTGAGCAAGGCCATCAGCAATCTGGAAAACGAGCTCAAGGTGCGTATTTTCAACCGCACGAACAAGGGCGTCGTGCTGACTGACGAGGGCAAAAAGCTCTACCAGTACGCGCGCACGATCATCAACCAGATGGAGCTCATTCAGGGCCTGTCGGAGAAAGAGCACGCACCGGTGCTGTCTATTGCCTCCTATCCGATCATCACAATGGGGCGTCTGATGGCGAAGTTCTACAACGATTACCACGATAATCGCGTGGCGCTCAAGCTGGTGGAAAACCGTCTGCAGCAGGTGATCGAGAGCGTGGAGCATGGCGAAGCGGAGATTGGCTTTGTGATGAGCAACAACGTGCAGGTGAAGGAGCTCAGGCACATGCTGAAGTTCAAAAACATTCAATTCCACGCGCTGGGCACGGACACTTGGTATGCAAACCTCGGTCCGAACCATCCGCTGTACCATGCGGCTGAGGTGACGATGGAGCAGCTCCTGCCCCATCCGTTCGTCCGCCTTCCGGATGATTATTTTTCCAATCTGAGCTTTTATCTGGAGATCGACGGCGTGCGTCTCGAGCAGTTCAAGCGTGTTGTTTACGTCAACGACAGCGCGGCCATCCTGTCGCTGCTGCGCTCGACCGATGTGGTTCGCCTCGGTCCGGGACTGAGCGCGCCGGACTTTGCGGAGTACGGCATCCGCACCATCCCGATCCGGAACTGTCAAGTACAGATCAATGTAGGCTGGATTCAGCGCAGCCGAGAAATGCTGAGCACAGAAGCACAGGCATTTGTGAAGATGCTGGAGGAGCTTTACCCGAAGAATGCGAAATAAGACGTTTCGAGGGTTATAACGGGATATTCCGTTTTGTTATGACTGGGTTATAACAAAAGCGAAATGGACAAAAAAGCGCAGAATGGTATACCGAATAGTGTCAAAGCAAGGGCGCTGTGATTTAGTCACAGCGCCTATTCTTTTGTCTGTTTTTCCTGAAAAGCGGGCGTGAAACTGTACAGGAATACTATTCCGTTTCGGTTATAACGTCACTATAACTTTTATGATTTGGACAGGCATAACAAATTTATGATACGGTATAGACACAGAAAGGAATGAGGCTTATGACACCGATCAGCGCACTTGCGATTCTGTTCTGCATCTACGCAGTCAGCGATCTGATTGCGCAGAAGACCAAAGCAATATTCTCCACGGTGCTCAGCATTGCAATCCTGCTGCTTGCAGGCTTCTGGAGCGGTATCCTGCCGCGCACACTGATCGACGATGCGCAGATCACCGGGTTCGGCAACATCATTGCCGGCCTGCTCATCGTGTCGCTCGGCACGACAATCGACTTCGCGGAGCTACGTCGGCAGTGGAAGGTAGTCGTCACCGCGCTGTGCGGCGTGTGCGGCGCAGTTGCAGCAATCGTACTGATTGGACGACCGTTCATTGGCAGCGAGATGGCGATCGCCGGTGCACCGATCTTCGCAGGCGGCAGCGCGGCAACGCTCATCATGACGAGCACGCTCAAGGAGATGAACCTCACGACGGCGGCGACGTTCTGCATCGTGCTTTACGTGACGCAGAAGTTCATCGGCGTACCGATTGCGTCCCTTCTGCTGCGGCGCACCGCAAAGCTCATCCGCGATGACGCGGTGCTCGTGGAGCAGTACAGCACTTTGCAGGAGGAAAACGACGCGGCGCATCACGGTCCGCTGCATCTGCCGAAATGCTGCGAGCGTCCTTCGATGTATTTCGCCAAGCTGGCAGTCGTTGCGGTCATCGCGTACTATGCGTCCAAGCTGACCGGCGGTGCGGTTCACTACTTCGTCATGTGCCTTATCATGGGCGCGGTGTTCTTCGCACTGGGTTTCCTCGATAAAAACATCCTCGGAAAAACGCAGGCCTCCAGCCTGATCACGTTTTTCGTCACCATTCTGATCTTTTCCAATCTGGCGCAGACCACGCCGGAGCAAGTGTTATCCGTTCTGCCTGCGCTGCTGACCGCAGCGGCCTGCGGCGTTTTCGGAACCATGGTGGCCGCGCTGCTGTGCGCGAAGCTGCTGCACATACCGGTCAGCCTTGCGGCGGCCTACGGCATCAGCTGCACGTTCGGCTTCCCGACCACTATGCTCATTCCGCAGGAGGTCTCCGAGGCGTTCGGACGAAACGAGAAGGAAAAGAAAGCGATCTTGAATTTTCTGCTGCCGAAAATGCTGACGGCAGGCTTCGTCACCGTTACTATCGTGTCCGTGCTTATTGCAGGCGCGGCGGTAAAGATGCTGTGAACTAAGCCCCGGTACAACGGGCTTTCAATAGAGGAGGTATACGAAAATGGAGCAAATTTACACGCAGATCCGCCAGTACATCGACGAAAACAGACAACCGATGCTGAACCTTTGGCGCGAGCTGGTGAACATGGAGAGCGGCACGACGCAAATCGACGGCGTGAACGCGGTTTGCAGCATCCTGCGCCGCGAGATGGAGAACGCCGGCATCCACACCCGTGTCCGCGCCATTCAGAACTCCGGTGACATGCTCATCGGCGAGTGGAACCCCGGCAGCTCTAAAGCGCCGCTTCTGCTCATCGGCCACATGGACACCGTGTTCAAGGAGGGCGCGGCGAAGGAAAATCCGTTCCGCGTAGACGAGAACGGCATGGCGCACGGCCCCGGCGTGCTGGATATGAAGGCCGGTCTGGTCATGGCACTGTACACGGTCAAGGCACTCGACAGCGTGGACTGGAAGGAACGCCCGATCAAGTTCATCTTCGCAAGCGACGAGGAAAACCTGCATATGCGTTCGGACGCGAAGGAGATCTTCGCAGAGGAGGCGGCAGGCGCGCTTGCAGCGTTCAACTTCGAGACCGGCTACATGGACAACCGCTTCGTGGTCGGCCGCAAGGGCGGCGGCCCGGTCAGCATTAGGATTCACGGCAGAGCATCCCACTCGGGCATTGCGCCGGAGAAGGGCCGCTCGGCGGTGCTCGAGGCTGCGCACAAGATCGTCGAGATCGAGTCGCAGAACGACATCATGCGCGGCAGGCTGATGAACTGCGGCATGGTGGACGGCGGCATCGGTGAGAACACCATCCCCGACTCGTGCGAGGTGCGCATCGGCATCCGCTTCCCAAACGCGGAGGTGCGCGATGAGATTTTTGAAATTCTGCACCGTGCGACCGAGCATAATTCAGTGCCGGATACTACGGCGGAGCTCGATCTGAGCCGCGTCATGCAGTGCATGGACACAACCGATGGCGTGATGGCGCTGTTCCGTCATTTGCAGCGCACCGCGCAGGACTGCGGCTTCGGTGAGATCGACTGCTTCCAGGTCGGCGGTCTTTCGGACTCCGGCATCACGGTAGCATGCGGCGTGCCGACGGTATGCGGCATGGGCGTGCGCGGCGAGGGCAATCACACCCCGAACGAATATGCGGAAGTAGAATCGCTGTTTCAGCGCAGCGTGCTTGCGGCGTGCGCAGCGTATACGCTGAACGACGATTTTGCCAAAACTGCCGAATAAACGGCAGATAAGGGATAAGGAGGTATAAACTCATGGCAAACAAAGAGAAACAGGCGGAAAACAAGGAAAAGATCGGTATCGGCGCATGGCTGGCACTGATCGTCCTCATTCTCGTGCTCTCCGGTGCGTTCCGCACGGCGGAAGGACCGATCAAGGTGCTTGACTTTACTAATCTGGCAGGCTCGTTCGGACAGATCGGCGACACAGGCGCGAACCTCATCGGCAAGGGCGGCACCGGCGCGAAGGACGGCTTCATGGCAGGCTTCAATCTGATTCCGGCGGTCATGTTCTTCTGCGGCCTGCTCGGTGTATTCGAGCAGCTCGGCGCATTCAAGGCGTCGGATATCCTGTTTCGTCCCCTGCTCCGTCCGCTGCTCGGCATCCCGGGCAAGTGCGGCATCGCATTCATCTCGAGCTTTACCGGTTCGGACGTTGCGGCTGTCATGACCCGTGAGCTGTACGAAGACGGCGAGATTACGGACGACGAGCGCACGATCTTCGTAGCGTATCAGTACGCAGGCTCGGCGTGCATCAACAACACCATCACCGGCGGCGCACCGCTCGTGGCGATCTGCCCGGTGGCACTCGGCCCGTGCATCGTCATCATGTTCGTCTGCAAGCTGATCGGTGCGAACATCGTCCGTCTGATTCTGCGTGCAAAGCGCGGCAAGGCATAAGGAGGTAACGGAAATGAGCAATCAGGCAACCAATACGGCGGCTGCGGCCGCACCCGCAAAGGCAAAGAAACCTTCAATCGTAGATACCTTCCTCAAGGGCTGCGCAAAGGGCTTCAAGGTCGGCATTGAAAATATCACCCCTGCGATGATCCTCGGCTATGTACTGGTGTACATTCTGAAGGAGACCGGTCTGATGGACATTCTCGGTACGGTCATGTCGCCAGTCATGGGACTGTTCGGTCTGCCGGGCGAGGCTTTCGCGGTTCTGATCTCGGCGTTCTTCGCCAAGGCCTCCGGCTGCGCGACCGCCGCTTCCATGTATGAGGCAGGCGCTCTGACGCTCGGTCAGGCGTCTATGATGCTCCCGGCATGTATCCTGATGGGTACGCTCATCGGACACTATGCGCGTATCGTGCTCGTAACCGACACCAACAAGAAGTGGCATCCGCTGCTCATCGGTGTCTGTCTGCTTGATGCGGCTATCAGCCTTGTCATCATGCGCGTCATTCTGGCGGCAATGGGCGTTCAGTAAAAGGAGGCCGAGCATATGCTTTCTAAGTTATCGCGTCGGCGCGGCCTTCAGCTCGAAGCGCTCGGCAGCGTGCTGATCTGCACGGTGATGCTGGCCGATCGGTTCCTGTTTACCTTGCAGGACGGCTTTGTCCTCACCACAGCCATCATTTCCGCCGTGCTGCTGACGATCGGCATCCGCGTGGTCAAGCGGCACGACGAGAAAAATCAGAACTGATCCTTCGGGCGTTCCTGATACCCCAACCGCCCGAATTCACACCTCTTTGGGAAAGGGCCTGCGCTGTCAGGCCTTTTCTGTTTCTCCCCCCATTTTGCACAGCAGCGATCTGGTCAGCTACACGATTTCAGACCGTCCGGTACTGAGCATGGTAACGACTATGCTGGATAAGGCGTTTGCAAAAATTCCGGACGGAACAAACCTCATTCTCCATTCCGACCAGAGGTGGCAGTACCAACACAAACAGTATCAACGGATGCTCCAAGAGAAGGGCATCCGGCAAAGCATGAGCCGGAAAGGGAACTGTCTGGACAATGCTGTGATAGAAAATTTCCGCAAATTGCAAAATAAAAAATCCCCGATTAAACCGCAAGGTCAGCAAGTTCGGCTGACCTTGGGTTAAACGAGGATTTTTTTAATTCTGCTTATTTTTTCGCCTTGCTGCCGACCAGATAGCACACAGCAGCAACGATCATGCCGTTGATGGATGCGATACCCCACGGAACCAGATTTGCCACCACAGCGCCCAGCAGAACGCCGATAACCGCAAACCAGTTCACCGTTTCGGTGATCTCCATGTCGTTGTACTTCTCTCGGTTCATAAAGAAGCTCATCACCAGAATAATGCCGACCGGCGGCAGCGTACAGTTGAGGATATTCAGCCAGCCGGTGAAGTTCCAGTATAGCCAGACCGACAGCACCGTGCCGACAATACCGGATATCAGCACCATCGGCTTCTTTCTCTGGCCGAAGATGTTCGCCAGACCCAGACCGGCGGTGTACAGCGCGTTGTCGTTCGTGGTCCAGATGTTGAGACCGAGGACCAGAATCGCCAGATAGAACAGACCGAGGTTGATCATAACCTCAAAAATGTCATTGCCGCCGACGTAGACCGACGAAATACCGCCGAAGAAGAACATCAGCGAGTTGCCGATAAAGAACGCGATAACGGTCGTGATCGCACCAACCTTGCCGTTGCGGGCAAAGCGGGAGAAGTTCGGTGTTGCCGTGCCGCCGGAGACAAACGAGCCGATAACCAGACCGGCGCCGCCGACAACGGTCAGCGTACCGCTGGACTTGGCAAACTGATCAATCAGCGTGCCGTTGCCCTGTTTAACTGCCATCACCATGGCAACCGTACCCAGGATTGCAACCAACGGAACCGCAATATAGCTGATGAGCGTCAGCGATTTGATGCCGAAATACGCCGAGGCCGTCATGCACACACCCGCAATGATAACGAGCACCCATTCAGCCGCTGTGCTGCCGCCGAGCAGCTCATTTGCAACCGGAATGGCAAACATGGCGATACCGACGCCGAACCAGCCGATCTGCGTAAACGAGATCATCGCGCTCGGCAGGTACGAGCCTTTTACACCGAAGGCTTTGCGTGCCAACAGGTCAAGGCTCATGCCGGTTTCCGCGCCGACGTAACCGAGCAGACCGGTGTACAGGCTCAGGATCAGGCCGCCGATGATCATGGAGATGATAAAGCCGCCGAAATCCAGTCCGTCTGCCAGCTCCTTGCCGACCCACATACTGGCCGAGAAGAAGGTGAAACCCAGCATGATCATGAACATGGTTACGATGCCGCGGCGCGCATAATGCGGCACGGCCGCTTCCGCAAAGTCGATATCGACCGATGTGTTGTCATTTTTCATAGATTCTTATCCCCTTTTTGTGGCAATACCGCATAATTGAACAAGCGCGATTTGCGGGCAAATTTTGCATCCTGATTAGGCGCGGTTTTGCGGTAATACTTGCTGTATTACCGTGAAATCGTAACGACATCAGGGTACAAAATTTCCGCAAAGCGCCGCAGCTTTAATTGTGTGGTGTTGCCTTATTTATTAAAGAATGTACTTTTTGAGCGTCGTGGTGAACTCGTCAATGCGCTGACGCGCGATCTCCTCCAGCGTTACGTCCTTCAGGCTCTCGACAAAGCCGCGCTCCTGCTGATACAGCCAGCGCGTCAGCTTTGCGTCCAGCTTTTCGTAATGGCAGTCCTTCAGCCAGTCCTCATAGGAAATCGGCAGCGCATGACCCAGCTTTTCCTCCAACAGCGCCTGCTTGTCGATCTTGTCGGCACGCGCGAGAATGCCGTTCCAGAATTCCAGCACCTCTTCAATGTGCTCGTGGATTTCATAGCGGCGTGCGCCGCCATCGTAGATCGTGCACTTTTCAAACAGCGGATTCTGCATGGAAAGCGTCTGACGGCGGAACTCCGGCGCCACGATGCCGCCCTTCCAGTAAAAGTCGATGAGCGCACGGTTGATGCCGGAAACGCCCTTGTCGCCTTCCTCGTAGCAGCTGAAAACGCCCTCGTAGTACACGGTGATGAAGCCCTCAAAGTCCGGCCAGTAGGTACGGATTTCCCTGGTCAGCTTTTCAAGGATTTCAATGCCCTGGGTACCGCCGATGGTAAACAGCAGAATGTTGCGCAGCTTGGCGCCCTGCTTGCGGTAATAGTCGGTGACATAACGCAGGCACTGCACAAGCGTCTCGCCCGAGGCGATGATATCGCCGATCATCAGCGTGCTGTTGGGCACCATGGTCAGCTTGCAGTACTTGATATCAAGCGACATCTCATCATTCTCGCCAAATACGCGCTCACTGGACATAAAGCTGATGTCATGCACGCGGATATGCTCCTTATAGCAGCTTTCCTCGAGCGGATAGTTGAGTGCGCCGCGCAGAATGGACAGAATGTTCGCCGAAGTGATCTTTTTCTGCTCCTTGAGGTAGTACATCATCTGCGAGGTAGCTGTTACGAGTGACGCATACACCTCGTAGCCGACAACCTCCGGATGGTTCATCAGCTTGCGGGTCTCGGCCTCCGAGACGATGTAGTATTCATTGACAAAGCTGCCGCCCGCCAGACGGTAGCAGTCCACACCCTGATCGCTGAATTCCGGTACGATATGGACGTCATTCCAATTTTCGATCATATCAGTTTCCTCCCTAAAAAAAGGACCGACTGCCATTTTTGCGGGCAGAAGGTCCTTAGTTTTCATCGTTTTCCTATTGGATTCAACGGAACGCCGCATGTTCTTTTTTTACACAGCATATCCGTCCATCCCCTCTTTTTCGACTTCATTTTACTGAATTTATTATACGGGAGAAGCCATACCGTTGTCAACAGCTTTGCAAGCCTCAGGCCGGATTTCTTACTTATAATCCGCATTCAGAAACAGAGGCTTGATCGTAGAAATCTCGGCGTATTCCTCCTGCGAGACCTGCATATCCGCATTCATGGTCTGCAGATCGGTCTTGACGACCTCAAGTGCCTCCATGACGTTCAGCGCATGGCCTTCCGCGATGGCCTGCTGCATACGGCGCAGCACGATCGGGTGCGCGTACCGTGCGGGCAGCGGAAATGCCGGAAACCGGTCGATATAGTTCTGCATCTGTGCCCGCGCCTGCTTATCCCCGCGCAGAACAGCCGCATTGTTGTTGCGCGCCGTCGGCAGCAGGCGCCATCCGCCAAACAGGAAAGCTGCCGCCAGCAGGCACAGCAGCAGGTATCCGCCGGAGAAACCGCGGCACACGAGCGACACCACGCTGTAAATCAGCGCCGCCGCCCCGAGCACCATGATCGCTGCAGCCGCCCACCGATATCCTGCACTCCTGCTCTGGTAGTTGCGCCGCCGTTTAGCTGCACGACTGAGCCGCTTGTACAGCTCAGGTTTACACTCGAGGTACGCGATCGCATTCTCCAGCTCCTCAATCTCCCGCTCGGCGCGGATGCTGAGCGGCGGTCGTCGGCGTTCTTCCGCCCTCCGGCGCTCGCACTCGACCTCGAGTTCTGCCTCCTCTTCCTCGCTGACGCACGGAATCTCCGGATGCATCTTGTGCAGCACGCGCAGCAGCTCGTCGATCTGATCCTCGTACTTGAAACAGCACACCTGCTGCAGACCATTATCGTACTCCACAAGCAGACAGGCTCTGCCTGCAAGCACACTTCGGACACCGCCGGTGCCTTCTTCTATAAACTTAAATGCCCGCGTAATGGCGGAAAACGGCACATAATAATGCCGGTCAATAAAATAACTGTTCAAATATAATGCCCGGCGGCCAACACCGCACGGACCGATCCGGCGGCAGTGCTGCTTATCGCAGACGAGCGAAGCGTCATCGAGCATGGTTCTGCTGAGCGGACGCGGTTTAAAAATCATATTCATCACCTGTAAATATTGTAACACAAAAGCATGGATTCAGCCACCCGATCCCATAAGAAATCCTGCTGCATCGGTTCTTTATGAAAACCGACAAATTCTCTCTTTCAGACAAACCGTTTTTGGCACACTATCCAAAAATCATAGTATTCCTATTGACAATCAGGTTATTGAAGTCTATACTTTCAATCACCGAATCCCGATAGGATTTATATGAATTGAAAGGAGAACCTGTCATGAGCCGAATGTACTGTATGAATCGCTGCTGTATGTGTATGCACCGCTGCTCGTGTATGCGTTCCCTTGTGACCTGGCGAATGTGCGAATAACGCGCATATGCCATCCTGGCGGAAGGCATACGTCTTCTGCCTTTTTTATCGAAAGGAGTTCTCCCTTGTGAAGCATTTTGTTAAATCGCTGCCAGTTCTCTCCATTCTGCTGGCGCTCGCCTGCGATATTCTGCTGCCGGATTCCGCGCAGCATCCTGCCGCAGAACATCCTTATTTTACATGGGCGCTGCTCATCGGACTGGCCGTGTATGTGATTGCCCTGCTGATATCGCTCGGCAACACCAAGGTGCGCGATAAGCTGTCGTACAGCGCACTGTTCTATGCAGGAGCGGTTCTGGTGCTGAACATTCTCAACCTGCTGACCGCCAAGTTTGCGATTCTGCCGGTACTGTACTTTCCCTCGCTCGACCGCGTGTTCGGCGTTCTTGTCGAGGACAGTGCGTTCCTCGCGACCTGCCTTGCATACTCCGCACGCCTGCTGTTCTTCGGCTGGCTCGGCGGTGCAGTCGTCGGCATGCTGACCGGCATTGGCATCGGCTTCAACAAGACCTTCGCCTACTGGGTACAGCCGCTCGTCCGCGTGCTCGGTCCGATCCCGTCCACCGCGTGGATCCCGCTCGTGCTCATCGCATTCCCGACTGCGGTTTCCGCCAGTGCCTTTCTGATTGCGCTGGCTGTGTTGTTCCCGACCACCGTGCTCACCAGCAGCGGCATTGCTTCCATCCCCAACTCGTACTTTGAGGTCTCCTCGACGCTCGGCGCGGGCAGCTTCTACCGCATTGCCAAGGTCGGCATTCCGGCGGCTATGCCGCATATGTTCCTCGGCCTGTTCAACGGCACCTGCTCGTCGTTCATCACGCTGGTCACCGCCGAAATGCTCGGTGCCAAGTACGGCATCGGCTGGTACATCAACTGGCAGAAGGAAATGATGGCGTATGCCAACGTATATGCCGGACTGATCATCATTGCAGTCACCTTCTTCATTCTCATCACGCTGCTGTTCAAATTCCGCGACCGCGTGCTCGCATGGCAGAAAGGAGTTATCAAATGGTAGGAAGTATTTCGATTTCGGGTGTATCCAAGCATTTTGTCAATCCCACCGGAGAGCGCATTACCGCTCTCGGCAATGTTTCGCTCGATATTCCCGCCGGTTCGTTCATTTCACTGATTGGACCGTCCGGCTGCGGCAAGTCCACGCTGCTGCGTTTGATCTCCGGTCTGATCCCGATGGACAACGGCAGCCTGATGCTGGACGGCACACCTATCAAGGCCCCCGGTGCAGACCGCGGCTTCATGTTTCAGGAGCACACGCTGTTCCCGTGGCTGTCGATTTACGATAACATCGCGTTCGGTCTGCGCGCCCGCGGCATCTACAAGCAGGAAAAGGACCGCGTAGACGAATTTATCGAGATGGTCGGCCTCAAGGGCTTCGAGCATTCGTATCCGCACCAGCTTTCCGGCGGCATGTGCCAGCGCGCGTCTCTCGCAAGAGCACTCGTTGGCAAGCCCAAGGTGCTCCTGCTCGATGAGCCGCTCGGTGCACTCGATGCCTTCACCCGCATGAACATGCAGGACGAGATCCTGCGCATCTGGAAGGAAACCGGCATGACCGCCATCATGGTAACGCATGATGTGGACGAGGCCGTGTATCTTTCGGATAAGGTGGTCGTTATGACACCCCGACCGGGACGCATCACCGGTACGCTGGATATCCGGCTTGCCCGCCCAAGAGCACGCAGCTCGGAGGATTTTCTTCACTACCGTGCAGAAATCCTTCGTCAGCTCCATTACGGCGGCACAATCAAAGAACCCAACTACTATATTTAGGATCGCATTAAAGAACTCACGTTCATTATTATTACTTTTATTATATATTTTCCTCGAAAGGATAGAAAACTATGAAAAAGAACGGTATTTTATTTCGAGTGGCAAGCGGACTTCTCGCAGCTGCACTGACGCTCTCGCTTACCGCCTGCGGCGGTTCGAGCAGCAATTCGGACGCTTCCGCGGCAACGGATTCCGCTTCAGACAGTGGCGTAACCCATCTGCGTTTTGCCTACCACGGCAATCTCTGCGGCGCGCTGATCTACATGGCGATCGAGAACGGTTACTTCGCGGATGAAAACATTGAACTCGAGCAGGTAACGGTCGATGCGGCTCACGTTGGCGAAGCCATCGGCGCAGATCAAGTCGATGTCGGCATGGAGCTGCTCGGCAAAATGCTTCAGCCCATCGAGAACGGCCTGCCCATCAAGTTCACCACCGGCGTACACACCGGCTGCCAGAAGCTGCTCGTCCCGGGCGATTCCGACATTAAGACAGTCGCTGATCTCAGGGGCAAGAACATCGGCGTTCCGGGTCTGGCAGATGCAGGTACGCTCATCACCAAGCGTTCTCTCAATGCTGAGGGCATCGACATTTCCGATGGCAGCAGCGAAGTAACGTTCACCGTATTCTCCCGCAACGACCTTGCACAGGTGCTGCAGAACAAGGCTGTTGATGCCATCGTGCTCGGTGACCCGCAGGCCGCTGTTGCTCAGGAGCAGTATGGCCTGACCGCACTCATCGACACCGCTACCGATCCCACCTACAAGGATAAATACTGCTGCGATGCTTTCGTAACAAGCAAGCTGGCTGAGGAAAATCCGGAAGCTGCTGCAGCATTTACCCGTGCCGTACAGAAGGGCGCACAGTGGGTAGAGGAGCATCCGGAGGAAACCGCGAAGATCATCGTTGATAAGAAGTACACCGCCGGCGATGCAGACCTGCTCGCTGCCATCCTCGAAACCTACAACTACAAGCCCTCCGTTCAGGGCGGCTACGACGCACTCAAGCTGGGCGCAGAGCAGCTGACCGAAATCGGTATCCTCAAGGAAGGCACCGATGCGACCAAGTTCGCAGACAATGCATATATCTTCTTCGATGATGTTCCGGATGCACCGGAGAGCGACGCTTCCAACGATAACGCCACTAAATCCACAAATGCCTCCTCTGTCAGCTTCCAGCCGGCAGCAGCAGCCGAGGCTGAGGACGACTGCTGCAGCGGCAAAATCACCAAGCCCGCACAGGACACAAACGCAAAGGCATAACATTGTTTTTACAGGGAGGAAAGGATTATGTCGGAACTGAAATGCACACACAGCTGCTCGGACTGCAGCAGACTCGGCTGCCGTTCGGCCAGCGAGGAGCAGTACCCGCCGTTCTGCCTGACGACGAACGTAGATAAGGCACTGCTCGAGGAAACACTTGAAATCTACCGCAACGACCCGGAACAGGGTCTGATTGCCCGCACCTCCGCGTGCATTGAAGGCGAGTTTTACGGCCGCCTGACCCGTGTTGAGGAAACCATCGAGTTCATCAAGCGCATGGGTTATAAAAAGATCGGCATCGCGTCCTGCGTCGGTCTGATGCGAGAGACTTCCATCTTCGCCCGTATTCTCAAGGCAAAAGGTATCGAATATTTCACGGTCGGCTGCAAGGTCGGTGCACAGGACAAGACCGAGATCGGCGTACCGAACGAGAAAAAGCTCAACGGCGGCTGCGGACACGAGTCCATGTGCAACCCGATCATGCAGGCCAAGACGCTTGCCGCGCACGGCTGCGATTTCAACATCGTGATCGGTCTGTGCGTCGGACATGATACCCTGTTTCTGCGCCACAGCAAGGTTCCGACAACGGTTATGATCGTCAAGGACCGGGTACTGCAGCACAATCCGGTGGCGGCACTGTACGGCGTACAGTCCATGTATTCGCGGTTTAAGGATTTGGGATTGTAAATTCAACAAACCGGCTGCAATCCGACACCGTCCGAACTGCATCCCTGCATTTTTACCCTTTGGGCTTCATCATCATCTCTCTTTCGCCGTTTTGAATAAAAAATCCTCCTGCCTTCTTCTGAAGACAGGAGGATTTTTCAGCTTAACCTATAACATCGGGCAAAGCCAAGGCGTCTCATCTGGTTTTCTCTTTGCCGAGCGTTGAATACAGCACACCGAACACGATAAGCACCGCACCGGCAATAAAGCCGACCGTCATGTGCTCGTTCAGCAGCAGGACACCGAGCACCATCGAGGTGAGCGGCTGAATCGGGTAAAACAGAGAACAGGTGCTCGCCTCTGCCCGGGAGAGACAGTAATTCCACAGCGAATGCGGAATGGTCGTGCAGAAAATCGCCACATAAAGCAGCACAAGGATGTACTTCGCGTGCAGGAAGTCCATCTCCGGGTGGGTGATGACCTCGCGGAGCATCAGCGGCAGCGTGCCGATAGCGGCAACGTAAATACCGTAAGTCGTGACGGTCAGCGCATCATACTTCTGCGAGAATGAGCGCATGAACACGCTCAACGCACTCCACGTCAGCACCGAACCGAGTGAAAGCGCTATGCCGAGGATATGACCGCCGCCGGCGTCTCCGCCGACGATGCAGACCGCACCGGCAACCGCGCTGACAATGCAGACGACCTTCTTCATCGTCATGCGCTCATGCAGCAGCAGCACCGCAAAGAAGCAGATAGCGATCGGGTTCATGCAGTTGATGAGCGATGCCAGCGATGCTCCCGCCAGCTTGGTGCCGTACTGCTGCAGACCGATGGACAGCACATAGCCGCCCAGGCCGAACATGATAACGTATTTCCAGTCGCCGCCCTTGATCCTGCGCGGCTTGCCGTTCGGGTCGGGTTTGCGCAGGCGCTGCAGGATGGTCATGGCGATGGCCGCGATGATGTAGCGCAGGCACAGCAGCGTGAACGGCTGAATCACATCGAGCAGTACCTTGCTTGCCGTGTACAGGCTGCCCCAGAAAATCGTGGTCAGCGCAAGCAACAGGCAGGTTGTTTTATCGTTCTTTTGTTGTTGCACAGTTTGTCAACTCCCTTTTTGTGCATTCTGAGTTAATTGTAGCACTATTTCAGCGAGTTGAACATAGTACGATATAATTTTTTAGTGATATTGCATTATGCTACTCCTGCACGTTCTCTTCACTCTGAATCAACCGCACGATATGAAAAAAGAGGACCCAAAGGTCCTCTTTCACCCAGTTTAGTAAACGTACTCGAACTCGAACTCTCCGATTACGACCGGAGCGCCCTCCTCGATGCCCATTTCCTCCAGCTTGGCGTAAATGCCTGCAGACTGGAGCATACGATCCATATACTGGCGGGATTCGTAGTCGTCGATGTTGACCGAGCCCATAATCTTGTCCACCCATGCACCGGTGACAACGTAAGCGTCGCCGTCGCGCTCGATGGTCCAGTCGTTCTCGGTTGCGGCCTTCTCCTCGACCTCGACGAACTCCGGCTCGTAGATGAATACCGGCGGCAACTGCTGCAGCTCATGCCACGTCAGGTTCATCAGCTCCTTGACGCCCTGATTGGTCGCCGCGGACAACTCCGCAAACAGGAAGCCGCGCTCCTCTGCGTACTTGCGGATCTTCTCAACCGGCTCGCGGTCATCGCCCAGCAGGTCGGTCTTGTTGGCAACAATGATCTGCGGACGCGCTGCCAGAAACTCGCTGTAACCGGCAAGCTCGGCGTTGATCTTCTCA
Organism: Butyricicoccus sp. AF35-5AC; assembly: GCF_003477715.1. Classification (NCBI taxonomy): domain Bacteria; kingdom Bacillati; phylum Bacillota; class Clostridia; order Eubacteriales; family Butyricicoccaceae; genus Butyricicoccus; species Butyricicoccus sp. AF35-5AC. The sequence goes on along the minus strand of NZ_QUDX01000009.1, from coordinate 53,877 downwards.
ATGTCGTCGATTGGGTCGCGGCCCTCACTGCCTGCCGCGTCAACCAGATGCAGCAGCAGTCGGCAGCGATCAATGTGGCGCAGGAAGTCGTGGCCCAGACCGGCACCCTCGCTCGCGCCCTCGATAATGCCCGGAATGTCGGCCATGACGAAGTTCTGCTCCTCACCGACCGAAACCACACCGAGGTTGGGCACCAGAGTCGTGAAGTGGTAGTTTGCAATCTTCGGGCGCGCCGCCGAGACCATGCTCAGCAGCGTGGACTTGCCGACATTCGGGAAGCCGACCAGACCGACATCGGCCAGCAGCTTCAGCTCAAGGATAATGTCGCGCTCGACACCCGGCAGACCCGGCTTGGCAAAACGCGGTGCCTGACGCGTCGGCGTTGCAAAATGCGTGTTGCCCCAGCCGCCGTTGCCGCCCTTGGCTGCTACAAACGGCTCGCTGTCGGACATATCCTTCATGACCTGACCGGTTTTCTGGTCACGGATGATCGTGCCGCGCGGTACGCGAATGATCAGGTCCGCACCGTCCTTGCCCTTGCAGCGCTTACCGCCGCCCGGCTCACCGGGAGCCGCGACATACTTTTTCTTGTAACGGAAATCGAGCAGCGTGGACAGATTGTCATCTACCTTGAAGATGACCGAGCCGCCGCGGCCGCCGTCGCCGCCGTCCGGACCGCCGGCTGCCACATACTTTTCGCGGTGGAAACCAACCTTGCCGTCACCGCCCTTACCGGATACGATCTTGATTTTTGCAATATCAATAAACATGGTAGTCCTCCTTTCTTCTCAAAGGTGTAATATCTATCTAAAATCAACAAAATCCCAGACGAAGTCTGGGACAATAAAATACCAGTTTGCTTGCAAACTGCAACCACATGACAGGATTTCATTCAGAAATCCGAGTCATCGGCCCGCCCGCAGGCGAATTGCGCCTCCGGCGCAATCATCCAATCGCGGCACTCCGTGCCGCACAAAAAGTGCGAGCTTTGCCCGTGCTTTTTGTACCCCCGACCCAGCGATCTTAGATCGCTTCGTTCGGGTATCAAATTTCGGTTTCGCAAGGAACCGGAATTTGAATATAGGGGGCTTTTGAAGCCCCCTATACTGCAATCGCTATAATTACTGCGGGTAAACGGAAACCTGCTTGCGGTCCTTACCCAGACGCTCGAAGCGAACAACGCCCTCAACCTTTGCGAACAGGGTGTCGTCCTTACCGCGGCCAACATTCACACCCGGGTGGATCTTGGTGCCGCGCTGGCGAACCAGGATGTTGCCTGCCGGTACGGTCTGACCGTCTGCACGCTTTACACCCAGTCGCTTGGACTCGGAATCACGACCGTTCTTGGTCGAACCAACGCCCTTTTTATGAGCGAAAAACTGTAAGCTAATCTTCAGCATCTGCTTGCACCTCCATTACGTTCAAGAAATCAGAATAATTTTGTTCCAGTTCGGAAAAATGCAGTTTCAGGGCACAGAGTGCGTCCTGTCCGCGTTCCACATCGCCTTTCGGCAGCGTAAAGCGGATATGCGCTCCGTCATCCTCGATGAGAGTATCGACCGGAATATGCTGTACATTATACAGCAGCGCATGCGTCAGCATAACCGCACTGGAGATCGCTGCGCAAACGATGTCTTCCCCTTCCTCCGCATAGCCTGCGTGGCCGAGAATATCCACCGCGAGGATTTTATCCTCCTGCAGCGAAAAAGTGACTTTGGTCACGGTCTTACGCCTTGATGGACGCGATGGTCACCTTGGTGTACGGCTGACGATGACCCTGACGACGGCGATAACCCTTCTTCGGCTTCATCTTGAAGATGTTGATCTTCTTGCCCTTGCCGGTCTTCTCAACCGTGCCGGTTACAACCGCGCCGGAAACGTACGGAGCGCCTACGGTGATGGAATCACCCTCGCCTACTACCAGAACCTCGTCAAAGGATACGGTAGCACCGTCCTCTACGCCGAGCTTCTCAACGTAGATTACGTCGCCCTCGGATACCTTGTACTGCTTGCCGCCAGTTTTCAGAATGGCATACATGTGTTTTCCCTCTCTTTCGTTGTAGAGTCACGCTTGGCACGGCGGTGCATCGTTTGATACACACTTACAAAAGCCTATGCACAATGCGGCTTTTAATAGCATATCACAAGAGGCACGAACTGTCAAGTCCATGCCTCTGATTTTTTTAATTTTTCCGCAGATTATGCGTTTGCATCCGCAGATGCGGAGGAAGCGCTGCTGTCAGACGAATTGTCGGACGCACTGCTGTCGCCCGAACTGTCAGAGCTGTTATCCGAGCTTCTGCCGGAAGCCGCGGTATTGCTGCTGTTGTTGAAGAACGAAGCAACAAAATCATAGAAGCCGGACGGAATCGTGCTCGTCGAGCCGGTTGCGCTGCGGTCGGTGCTGACAAAGCCGGTGTCGCCCTCTGCAAGACCGATCACGCGGTCGGTGAACAGCACATAGTACTGGCAGATCGGTGCATCGCCGGTGGAGGCGGCATAGCCGGAAGCGTCATCGCGGTACTCGCCCAGCTTGTCCTGCAGGTAGCCCTTCGGAACGCTGATGTAGCGAAGCTGCGAGCCGGTGCTCTGTACTACATAAACGCCGTCGTTCAGCATCGGGATCAGATCCACGATGCTGTTGGTCTCTGCGGTCTTAGCCGCAGGAAGCGTTGCGGTGATGCTGCTCTGCAGGGTCTGATTCTCCTGCGTCAGCGCACCGATCTGTGCGGACAGATTGTCCTTATCCTTATTCAGTGTTTCGATCTGCGAGTTCAGGTCCGCAATTTTACTGCCGCGGGACTTGAACAGTCCGCCGAAGATGATCGTCAGCAAAAGCAGTACCAGCACGGCAATGCAGAGCACCATGCGGTAGTTCAGCTTGACCGATGCTCTGCGCATCGGCTTGCCTTTGCCCATACGCATGCCGGAACGCACCGGACGTGCCGACTGACGTCTGCCTGTGCGTGCGGGACGCTCACTGCGGTCGAGGCTGCTCGAGCGCTCACTGCGGTCCGAGGCACTTTCGAACCGGCTGAAGTCCGGCTCAAAGCGGTCGAATCTGTCGAAGCGGTCGTTCTGATCGTTCTGATCCATCATTAATTCTCCTGCCTTTCAGCTGCGCTTACTTGGACGGATTTTCGATGACCTGAACCTCACCGTTGGAGTGGCCGACGATCATGCGCTTGCACATGTTGAGGAACAGACCATGCTCCAGCACGCCGAGCATGCCGGTCAGCTTGGAGTAAACGTCCTGAATGTCAAAGCCTGCGCCGAGGTGCAGATCAGCGATAAAGTTGCCGTTATCGGTAACGAAGGTCTTGCCGTCGCGTACACGCAGAACCGGATTCCAGCCGTAAGCTGCCATGCGCTCCATCGCCTGCTTGGAGCCGTACTGTGCGATCTCAACCGGCAGATGGAAAGCGCCGATCTTGTCTACCAGCTTGGACTCGTCCATGATCCAGATAACTTCCTTCGCCATGGATGCAACGACCTTCTCGCGGTACAGCGCACCGCCGCCGCCCTTGATGGCGTTGAACTGCGGGTCGATCTCATCTACGCCGTCGATTGCCAGATCAACATGATCCAGCTCGTCGATGGTCAGCAGCGGGATGCCCAGCTCGCGCGCCTGTGCCTCGGTAGCCTTGGAGGTCGGGATCGCCTGAATCTTCAGGCCGTTCTTTACCATCTCGCCTACTGCATTTACCATGTGGTACGCAGTGGAACCGGTGCCCAGACCAACAACCATGCCGTCCTTTACATACTCTGCCGCCTTATCGCCGGCAAGCTTCTTCATATCCATTGTATTCGTCCTCCCCTGACGTGATAAACCGTATGTTGCGGTTAACTCATTAGTTTTATTATAGAATGAATCCGGACAAAGGTCAATCTTTTCTAATTTACAAAATAAAAACAATCCCGCCGAAATTTGGTGGGATTGCAAAAGCAGTCGATTTCTGTTATACTTGTCGTTAAGAAAGGTGCTGCTGTGCTTTCACGGTAGGCGGTTAAGTCTTGCCCCTGCAAGGGGGGGTGGTTCTATGGAATATCTCGTAATACTTGTAGTGATACTCGTACTCATTGAGCGTATTTTAGGAACAAAAAAGAAGTAACCGCCGACACTCCTACATGTGCGATTACTTCTTTCCACAGTTTTAGGGGCTGACCGTCTACCGGCAGCACCTTTCGTTATCTTTAGTATACCCGCCCGCACCCGGATTGTCAACCCGGATACGGGCGGTTTTTGTTTACTGAATGCCGTGCTGGAGCTTTGCCGCCTTGAGCGTATTCTTCATCAGCATGGTGATGGTCATCGGACCGGCTCCGCCCGGAACCGGCGTCATGTAAGAGGCCTTTTCCATAACCTCCGGCGCCACATCGCCGCAAACCTTGCCCTCGGCGTTGCGGTTGATGCCAACGTCAATCACCACTGCGCCCTCCTTGACCATATCCGGCGTAATAAAGCCTGCCTTGCCGACAGCGGCTACCAGAATATCCGCACGGCGGCACACCTCTGCGAGATCCTGCGTGCGGCTGTGGCAAATGGTAACCGTGCCGTGACGGTGCAGCAGCAGCATGCTCATCGGCTTGCCGACGATATTCGAGCGGCCGACTACGACGCACTCCTTGCCCTTCGGGTCGATCTTGTACTCGTCGAGCAGCTCCATGACACCCGCGGGCGTGCACGGCACGAAATCAAAATTGCCAACCATGATCTTGCCGACATTGACCGGATGGAACGCGTCCACGTCCTTCTTCGGATCGATGGCGTCGATGACCGCCTGCTCGGAAATATGCTTCGGCACCGGCATCTGGCACAGGATGCCCGAAATTGCCGGACTTTCGTTGAGCTGCGCGATCAGACCAAGCAGCTCCTCCTGTGTGGTCTCCTCGGGAAGCGCGTACTTCTCGCTGTAAAAGCCGCACTGCTCACACGCGCGCTCCTTATTGCGGACGTAAATCTCGCTCGCCGGATCGTTGCCGACGATAATAACCGCCAGACCCGGCGTTACACCCTGCTTTTTCAGCGCCTCGGTCTCTGCCAGAATGCTGCCGCGCACCTTCGCGGACAGTGCCTTGCCGCCCATCCTTACTGCACTCATATTGTCGTTCTCCTTTATCGTGAAATGTTATTCGCCTTTTTTCTCGTCCGCCTTGTCCTGCTCCGGCGCGTAGAACGCCTTTTCAACCTTGAAGCGGTTATACTGCCGTACCAGCACAACAATCGCTGCAATGCAGCTTATGCCGGCCAGCAGCTGCGATACGCGCACCGGGCCGAGATACAGGCTGTCCGTCCGCAGGCCCTCGATCCACGCACGTCCCAAACCGTACCACGCTACATACAGCAGCGCCATTTCGCCCCCAAACTTGCGCTTCTTCGAGTAGAAATGCAGTGCAATAAAGCCCACCAGATTCCACAGCGACTCATACAGGAAGGTCGGATGCACCGGAGAGGCACCGTCAATGCTCATGCCCCACGGCAGAGAGGTTGCACCTCCATGTGCCTCACCGTTGACAAAGTTGCCCCATCTTCCGATGCACTGACCGATCAGCAGACCGAACGCCGCCAGATCGCACAGGCTGGCAAACGACAGTTTCTTCATTCTGCTGTACACCGCCAGTGCGATTACAACACCGATGACCGCACCGTAAATTGCGATGCCGCCCTTCCAGATGGCGATGATCTCATTCGGATGCTGGCTGTAATAGCCCCATTCAAATGCCACATAGTAAATACGAGCGCAGATGATGCCGACCGGCACACAGATGATCAGGCAGTCCATCAGATTGTCCGACGTAACGCCGAACTCCTTCGTCCGTCGATTGACATACAGCGCCGCCAACACAAAGCCCAGACAGATAATAATGCCATACCAGTAAATATCCTTGCCGAACAGATTGACAGCGACACGGTTGATGTCAAGGCTCAGGCCGAGCGCCGGAAATGAAATTGTGTGTTCCATGATCTTTCTTCTTTCTATCGTTACTTCGGCTCTACCACCGACATGGTCGAGCGGTTCGGCTGTGCCCAGCGGCGGAACATTTCCTGCACATCCTCCGCATGAATGGTGTCAAACAGCCCGGCAAAATCTAGATAATGCTCGCCTGCAAAAACAGAAGCGATCTCCTGCCGTGCATACAGATCGGGCACATCCAGCATACGCAAACGCATGCCGTACAGCGCGTTCTTCATGCGGCGGAACAGCTTCGGCTCGATGCCCTCCTGCGCCAGCCGTGCAGTCTCCCGCTCAAGCGCTTCGCGCACAGCCGCCGGATCTCGGCTCTCACCGCCGAGGATCGCGCATGCGCCATCCGGAATCAGCGAGTAATCCACATCAAAATCGCGCCCGAGCAGCCGCTTTTCGTACAGCTTTGCATACAGCGGAGAGGTATCGCCGCACAGAATACGCACCGCCAGATCACCGATCAGACTGCGGCGCAGACGGCTTTCTCCGGCCGGAACCGGCTCGTCCTTAAAGCCGACCATACACTGCGGCAGCGACACCTGCATTTTGCGCGTCACAACCGGCTGATGGACTTCCGCGCGGCGCTCGCCGTAATGACGCTGACCGATCTCCGGTGCGTCCTGCGGTGAAATCTCCTCTGTCAGGCGGCATACCTGCTCAAAGTCCGCTGTGCCGCACACCACGAGCGCCATGTTCTTCGGACTGTAAAACGCGCGGTGACAGGTGTACAGCAGCTCCGGTGTAATATGCGAAATGCTCTCCTCGCTGCCCGGAATGGACACGCGCACCGGATGATTGCGGTACAGGCCCTCATACGCGCCGACGAACACCTCCCAATTGGGTGTGTCCTCTACCATGCGGATCTCCTGATTGATAATGCCGCGTTCCTTCTCCACGTTTTCATCCGTGAAGTACGGCGTGAACACGAATTTAAGCAGAATCTTCAGATTCTCCTCAAACCGGTCGGTGCAGGAAAAGTGATACGCCGTCATGGTGTGGCTTGTGAACGCATTCGGACTTGCACCGGTGCGGGCGAATTTCTGCAGTGCATTGCCGTCCTCATCCTCGAACATCTTATGCTCAAGGAAGTGCGCAACGCCCGCCGGTGTGTCATACCGCTTGCCCTCAAAGGTGAACGATGCGTCCACCGAACCGAAATCGGTCGCCAGAATGGCGAAGGTCTTGCTGAAGCCCTCCTTGGGCAGATAGCAAATGCGCAGACCGTTTGCCAGCGTGCGGGTCTGCATACTCTCGTGCAGAGCGGAATCATTCTTTGTCATTTTGCCGCTCCCTTCATAAAGAATACCGTGTCAAGCGCTGTGCTCTGTGCCGCGGCAATGACCTGCTCGCGCGTGATGTCGGCCACCTGCTCGATGCGCGCCTCGGGCGATACGAGCGTGCCTGCAGCCGCCTGTCCCATCCAGTAGCGCTCGAGTGTAAGCGGGTCGTCGAGCATAGTGCGCCAGCCGTTGATCAGCGTTTTGCGTGCGCTTTCGAGTTCTGCGTCCGTAATTTCGCCTGCACGGCACAAATCCAGCTGGTGCAGGATTTCATCGCGTGCGACCTCGAAATTTCTGTTCTCAATGCCGGAGCCCACGATCATCAGTCCCTTAGATGCCACAAACTGTGCGCTTGCATAGTAGCACAGCGACTTTTTCTCTCGCACGTTGAGGAACAGCTTCGCGCTCGTCGAGCCGCCGTAGATGGTCTGGAACATCCAGTACGCCGCCGGTTCTCCGCCGGTCAATGATGCACCGCCGGTGCGGAAGCCGAGTGACAGCTTGCCCTGGGTTACCTCGGCATCCTCAACGACCTCACGAACGTCACCAACAGGTCGCACCTGCACAATCGTGTGCGGCTGATACAGCGTGCTCTCGCGCGGCTGGGCCAGCGGCGTTGCCATGAAGCGCGCTTCCACCTCGTCCGGCATCATCGTACCGCAGTAGAACAGCTCCACCTGCGCCTCACTCAGCGCGCGGCGATAGGCCGCGTACAGCGTTTCCGATGTAATGCGCTCCGCCTGCTCGATCGTACCGAGCGCGGACTTGCCGTAGTCCTCGTTTTCGCACATGATCTCATTCAGCCGGCGCGGCGCCCACGAACGCGGATCATTTTTAAGTGCAGCAATGCGGTCGATCAGGTTGCCGCGCTCGCCCTCTGCATAGGCGGCGCAGAACAGGCCGTCCTGCAGATACGGATCGTACAGCAGATCGCACAGCAGACCGATCACACCGGCGGTCAGGCCGTCGGCTCCCGGTGCATAAGCCTCATCAATACAGTCGGACAGAAAGCCGATGCACAGGTTTTCGCCCTCCTTGCGCACTGCGGCTTCAATACGCGCACCGTACAGCTCGTCAAGCGCGGTGCCGAACGCCTGCATGTCGTTCAGCCTGGCCGTGCCGCGGCGCAAAACCTGCGGCAGACACGCGCGCAGCGCGGCATCCTCGCCGCCGAGCGGCAGCACCAGCATCGTGCGCAGCACTGCCCGCTTAAACTTCGGTGTGGTCACGCAGGTGAGATTGATTCCCTCACCCAGCGTTTTTCGGGTCACTTGTTGCATAATTTCCCTCGATTCCGGAAAAGTTTGTCTAACGGGTTATATTATACCGTATATGTGGGAGTAACGCAAACGTAGTTTATGTGAAGTTGCGGCGGTTTAACCGCAACGCAGGCTATTCCGGCACCGACCCGCTGGGATGCACGAACCGCGCAGGCGGTTCGCCCTATTCGGGCGGCATTTCTCAGCACCGGCTGAGCGGGGTACTCGAACTGCGCAAGCGTGTTCGTCCCTTTCCGGGCGGAGAGTTTTCCGCTGAACCTCAGCGGGGGATTCGCCGTCTGCGGACGGCGGGAACGTGCCGCGCCCCGCGGCGGGGGCAAAAAGGAAGGGACACCTACGGTTTCCCTTCCTCTTTGAACTCCTACCTTTCCCTTGCTTCCTAATCTGGCACAGATTTCCTATATGTGACCGCTACGAAAAGGAGTACGGCAGAGGATTTTTTCTTCCGTATCTTTCTCAACATATTCGCAGTGTCAGATACCGTTCTGCTACACAGGTCGGCTACTTCCAGCAGGCGCGGCATGACAGTGCCGCGCAACTCTTTAACACGTTATACCGCACGGCACCTACGAGAATAAATTATACCAGACATCTAAATTCGCAGATGCCGTGCGTTACAACGTGCCAAGGATTTGCGCGACACGGGTATGTCGCGCCTGCGTAGAGTAAACCGTATGTGTAGCAGTACGCTGTCTGTGAACTGCGAATATTTTGCGAAACAAACGCAAGAGTAACCCGACTGCCGTTCCCCTATTTCGCAGCGGTCACATGTCGGCAATCTGCGCCAGACCCTCCCAAAAGGAAGTGGGAGTTAAGAGGGTAGAAACCTTGGTGTCTACCCTCTTGCCCCGCCGCGGGGCGCGGCGAATCCCCGCGCTCCGCAGAGCGCAACTCCTCGCTTGATTTCAAGCGAAAAACCTCCCGCCCGGAAAGGGACGAACATGCCTGCGCGGTTCAGGTACCCCGGTCAATCCGTGCAGGAAAAGGTGCCGCCCGGACAGAACGTAGCGCTGCGCGCCTCGTATGCCCCGGAAAGCCGGCGGTTTCTAAAGACAAAAAGAAAAACCACTCACTTTCGTGAGTGGTTTTCGTGGTGGAAGTTAACGGGCTCGAACCGCTGACCCTCTGCTTGTAAGGCAGATGCTCTCCCAGCTGAGCTAAACTTCCAAGTGGTGACCCGTGGGGGAATCGAACCCCCGTTACCGCCGTGAAAGGGCGGTGTCTTGACCGCTTGACCAACGGGCCAAGGGAAAATGGTAGCGGTAATTGGACTTGAACCAATGACCTTCCGGGTATGAACCGGACGCTCTAGCCAACTAAGCTATACCGCCATATCCTTTTCCGTTGTTATCGCCCGCTCGCTGACGACTTGTTTAGTATAGTCCATAATCGAGTAAATGTCAACACCTTTTTTCAAAATTTTTTGAAAAAGTTTTGGAACCGATTTTTCCGCTATTTCCCGCCCTGTTCCAGACTGTCCAGAAGCTGCTCGTAGAACGCCTCATTCCAGGTATGCGTCTGCGCCAGTTCTTCTCCGGTGAGCATAAAATACTGTTCGGATACATATTCGCCTCTGTCCGGAATCGGGTCGTCAAACGTGCAGTCGATGTAATATGTTGTGCCGCCCAGCCGCACAGCATTCCAGCCGTGGTTCATTTCCTCGGATGCGACATAGATGACCTGAATGCCTGCCGCCTTGCACAGCATCTCATACGCGCGGCCGTAACCGGCGCACACGGCCTTATGATCGAGCAGCGCGCCGTCTGCCGCGAAAGCGGGTGCCGCGCCGTCCGGAGCGTCCTCCTCTGCCGTATCCACATCGTACTCGCACTGGCGGATGAGGGTATCGTGCAGCGCACGCAGTTTCTCCTCGGCCGTCATGGTCTGTGAGATCGAACCAGCTGTCAGCACCTTGGCATACTCCCACGCCTGCTCCTGCCGCGCCTGCCGAGAAACCTCAGTGTTCAGCTCAATGGTCTTGTTCGGCCGTGTTACCGCATGCAGCGCGAATGCGTATGGATACTGCGCCTCCAGTGCCCTGTACACCTCGTCCGCGTCCACGTTGTCCTCGCGGAAGGCAACGCCGTTTCCGCCGTTCTCCGCGTCCTGCCGGAGCAGATCTGCCGCCTGATAGACATTATCCACCGGCTTCGCCTGCAGATACGGCAGCCAGAATGCACCGCCGCCAAGCAGAGTCATGGTCAGCAGAAAGCCGAAAAATCGTCTCATACGTCCCCTCCTTCGGGTATGACAAAGCGGGCGGCTGCGCCGCCCGCTGTCTAACCGTCAAAACGCGCCGCGCTTCGACAAAAATGCAATTATCACATCAGCTTCACGGTGTAATATACCGCAGTGATGAACAGATATGCCGCTGCCGCACCCAGTGCGATCATGACATGACTTGCCGCAAGTACAACGACCGCCGTCAGCGCTACCATCACGATCGGCGTAATGGTGAGCATCAGGTACGCGTTCTTGCTGAACCGGGTGTCGATCTTGCTGCCGCGGAAGGTGAACTTGCCCTTCTTGCGGCGCAGAGAAGCCGTAACAGCGATCTGGATCAGCGCCAGCACCGCGGTACCTGCTACCGCCACGGTGGACATCCACGTATGGTTAGCCGAAACCAGTGCACGGTGAATCACCAGCATCGCCGCAACACCCACACCGGTATCTACTGCAATCAGGAAAAATTCCGGCGCATAAGAATGATACACCAGATAATACACTGCCAGAACCGGCAGGACAACATACATCGCCTTGATCGGCATGGTGCCGTAGTAGTTGATCGCGGTCAGGAATACGATGGCAACAATGCTTGCAATCAGCATATTTCGTCCGCACACGATGCGGCGCACGCTGCTGCGCTTGCCTGCATGCTCCTGTCCCAGCATGATAATGCCGGCTGCTGCGCCGACAATGCCCACGCCGAGCAGCACCCGCGTTACCAGCACGCCGGTCTTCCAGGTGTTGCTGTAGCCCAGCAGACGCTCGAGGATCATCAGCACCAGTACGCCGAGCAGGCACACGCTGAATACCGCGAGCACCTTGTTGGTGGTATACTCTTCCTGAGAAATTGGCTTTTTACCCACATTGTTTTTTGCCAATGTTTAACACTCCCTTTATTTCTTCTCACATGTTGCCGCCGGCATAGAGCACGGCCGCAAGCGCCGCAATCGGCGCAGTCTCACACCGCAGGATGCGTGTGCCGAGCGAAACGCTCTGCAGTCCCGCGTCCACGGCTGCCTTTGCCTCAGCCGGATCGAAGCCGCCTTCCGGCCCGACCATCAGCGAAACCGTGTCCTTGACACCGCCTGCAAGCGCGTCGCGCAGACCGGTCCGCTTCTCGTTTTCGTAGAAAAACAGTGCCGTTTCACTTTGCGCCGCCTGCACGATCGCTTGAGCGACCGGTACAACGGCTGCCACCTCCGGCAGACGTCCTCTGCCGCACTGCTTTGCTGCCTCGGCAGCGATTTTACGCCAGCGTTCCACCTTCTTTTCGGTCTTATCCGGTCGGGAAACGCAATTCTTGGACAGATACGGCACGATACGGCTGACGCCGAGTTCTACCGCCTTCTGCACGATAAATTCCATTTTGTCGCCCTTAGGCAGCGCCATAAACAGCGTGATAGCCTGCTTCGGCTCGGTATCCGCCGCGTGGCAGCTTACGACCCGGCAGGTCACGGCTTCCTTCTCCACGGCTTCCACCGTGCAGTCAAAATCCATTCCGGCACCGTCACACAGGGTAACACCTTCGCCGACACGCAGACGCAGAACACGTCCCGCATGATGCGCGTTTTCTCCGGTAAGGGTCAGCACGCCGTCCTGCGGCTGCTGATCGACAAAAAATCGAGGCATAATAATCAAATAACCTTTCCTATTTTAGCAAAAAAACAGCCGTTTGGCAAGTGAACATTCCGTGAATCCTGAAATAAATCACTTTTTCGCAGCAAAAGCGCTCCAGTCATCGCTCTTCTCGTGCGAAAGAATCGTAAATCCGCTCTTTTCCAGCGCCGCGCGCACCTCCTCGGCACGCTCGTTGAGGATGCCGGAGCAGATCAGCGTACCGCCCTTGACCAGCTTATCCGCAAACATGGGCGACATGCCGATGATGACATCAGCCACGATGTTCGCCACGATCACGTCGTAGCCGCCGCCGATGTCCTCGGCAAGCTTCGGGTCGCGCAGCGCGTCGCCGCACAGACCCCTGCCGATCTCAACATGGTTCTTTTCCGCATTTTCGTGTGCAGTTTTCAGGCAGTTCTCGTCGATATCGACGATAGTCTGCACATCCGCACCGAGCATAGCCGCCGCAATGGCCAGAATACCCGAGCCGGTGCCCATATCGAGCAGCTTGTCACCCGGCTTTACCGCATCCTCGAGCGCCATCATGCACAGCTGGGTCGTGTCGTGGCTACCGGTGCCGAAGGACGACGCCGGGTCGATCTCAAGAATACGGCGGCCCTGCGGGTCCTCAACCGTCTCCCACGAGGGCTTGATCATAAAGCCGCGTCCCACCGGGAACGGCTTGAAATACTGCTTCCAGCCCCACTCCCAGTCCTCCTGACGGGTCAGCGCGGTTTCGGTACACAGTCGGCCCCAGGCGTGCTCCTCATCGCGTGCCTTGAGGTTTTCCAGCGCGGCACGGATATCCGCGTACTGCTTTGCACCCTCGTCGCTGTCCGGCAGATAGATCTTCAGACAGGTTTCCTGCGCGCGCTTCTCGCGCACGAGATCCTCGTCTACATAGTCCCAGTATATTTCGGTGTCCTTGAGAAATTCTTCAAAATCCGCCGCATCCTCGAGCACATAGCCTTCTACGCCGTTGTCCTCGAGCAGTGCCTCGACCGGACCGATGCCCTCGGTCGTCGTGTAGATCGTAACTTCTCTCCAGTCCATAGGTTCCACCCTGCCTTTCCTATCCAGATAACCGCGCTCCGCGCGGTATTCAATAACAATTTGCTTGCATAATTGCAACTACAAGACCGGTTTTCGTCCAGAAAACCGAGTCTTTGGTCCCGCCCGCAGGCGACTGCCGCTCTGCGGCAGCATTCAATCCGCGGCGCATTGCGCCGCAACAAAACCCGCGACATGTGCGTGGGTTTTGTTTCCCCGCCCCAGTGCCCCTGGGGCACGTCATTCGGGTATCGAAAGGCGGTTTCTCCGGAACCGTCTTTCGTATATAGGGGACTTTTGAAGTCCCCTATAAGCGGATCATGCCGTATTTCGTCTCAAAGTACGAAATGACCGCGTCTTCCTGCTCCCATGTGCCGTCATACAGCGCAAGTCCCGGAAAAACCCGCAGACCCTGCTCGAGCAGGTCGGCAGATTCCGCACACAGGCACAGCGGACGCGAGATCATATAGCGGGATTCCTCCAGTGTGACAACATCCTCTTCGGTTTCGAGCAGCAGCTTGAACGCACCCGAATCATCCTCGGCTTCGATGAGATCCTCATCCAGATGCGGACCGCACTCGATCTCGTCCGAAATGTCGATGGTCGGAGCGATAAAATGCGCGTGCTTGCCATCCGGCGCACAGATAAAATCATCGTGATCGCGCGGCAGCGTTTTGCACGCCACCTGATTGCCGCGCAGCGCTGCGACAAATGCTTCCGTAATGTCGGGCATAATGACCTCGGTGTTGTACAGTGTGGTTTGAGACAGCCAGTCCGCGTGCATGCACACGCCGAGCGACAGCCGCGCATACGGCGCCGCGATTTCGAGCGCCTGCGTCAGCGATTCGGGATCGTGTGCGCTGATCAGCACAGTCGTAACGCCAATGCGCTGCAGCACACCGATAGCTGCCCGCACATCTGTGCCGTCCGGCAGATGGCCTTCGTCGTCCTCCACCTGCAGCTCCGCAATTACCGTTCGGCCGCACAGATCGCCCAGAGCCAGCACAGCGGCACGCAGTGCCGGAAACGTCGGCGCGCCATGCAGATAATAGAACGCCGCATCATCGTGCAGCAGAGGACGGAAGACCTCCTTGCACTGCTCAATGTAGTGCATGGTGATCGGGCGTTCGCAGTGCTCCGCATCGGGTTCGGGCGGACACGCGAGCGCCAGGCCGACCGGCAGCGGTGCCAGTTCTTCAGCCCATGCATCACACAATTCGGCATTCGGTGCAAGTGCGCCTGCAAACTGCTCAGGCGCAGTATGATACAGCGGAATTGCCGCCGGATCGTTCAGCAAAAGCTGCGGTTTATGCTCGGATTGACATAAAGGAATATCCAAGGTTGTGCTTCCTCCTAAGAAGATGAAAAATATTCATATTTCAGTTGATAAAGTTTACTTTTTCGTCCAGCTGCCGTCACTCTTAACGGTATACTGCTGCGGTTTTGCCGCCGCCAGCCTGCACATTTCAAGTGCACTCTGCAGCTGATCGTCCACCAGATAGGTCTGGCCGTTCAGCGCAGTAACCGCTTCGTCCAGTGCGCTCAGCATCTCCGGAGACGCATACAGCGCCGCAGGCAGATCGTAGGCCGCCCGGAAGGACGCTACCGCGTCCGCTACGTCGCCGTCATACCTGCCGGTTGCTTCGGTGAGCAGACCCAGCAGCGACAGGCGCTCGGTCATGGCGTAAACCGCGTCCGAGCTGTCGCCAAAACGCAGGGTTGTGCTCGTATCGAGCGGTTTCAGGTCCTTGGTATTGACTGTAACCTTGCGGTTTTCCAGCTGGATATCCGGCGTCAGGCCGACGCCTTCCCAACAGCCCTGCTTGGGCAGCTCGAGTTCCAGCGTGGTGATGACCAGCTTGTCGCCGTTTACCAGATCAATGTGGAACTGACCCTGTCCCTTGCCATAGGTCTTGCTGCCGATGAGCGTCGCCGAACCGGTATCCTGCAGGCTGCCTGCCAGCAGCTCCGCCGCGGAAGCCGTGCCGCCGTCCACCAGAACGACAATCTTGCCCAGCGGCAGCGCATTGCCGGTCGAATAGGTCTGCTCCAGACCGCCCATATCATCGCGGTAGCGCACGCCGGCAAGCTCTGCATCCTTGACCGGTGTCATAACATTGGCCATTTTGAGCGCCGCGTCGATCAGGCCGCCGCCGTTGCCGCGCAGGTCGAGAATGACCGCACGGGTGTTCTTGGACGGCAGGCTGTCCCAAATCTCCGAAAACGCCGACCAGTCGTTCTGCGAGCCGATGGCGCTGACCTTGATGTACTCCACACCGTCCGCCATCGTCTTGTTGGAAACGTACACGCGGTTGACCTGACGGCGCTCACAGGTAACGGTAATGTCCCGTCCGTAGCGGCGCACGGTCAGCTTGACCGACGTGCCTTCCTCACCGCGCAGCTTAGATGCTACATCGGCATTTTTCAGCCCGGTTGCGTCCTCACCGTTGATTTTCACGATAAGATCGCCAATCTGCAGACCGGCTTCCTCCGCCGCTGAATAGCGCATGACCTCAGCAATCTGTACGCCGTTTTCTGTCTCCTGCAGGCCGACACCGATGCCGACAAAGCCCTCAAGCGTCGAAAATCCCTGCGAATACTCCTCGCTCGACAGATACATGGAATGCGTATCGAGCAGCGAGAGAATATCGTTGAGCACGTCATACATTTCATCCGGATGCTTTTCCAGATATTTATTGATATAGTTCTGCAGAACGTACGGATCATGCTCTGCCTTGAGGCCGAAAGCATCAATGAGCGCCCAAACGCCGTCAAACCACGTTTCGCTCTGTCCGTCCTGCGTGATCGCACCGGCGGAGGCGGTCATCATTGCCGCTGTCATCGCCAGTGCCGCTAATCTTTTGGCTAATTTTTTCATGTGGTTCTCCTCCGCGCTCAGCGCGGCAAAAAAATCCGTTTTGCTTGCAAAACGTAACCGCATAGCAGGTTTTTTACCGAAAAACCGAGCCATTGGTCCCGTCCGCAGACGGCCGCCGTTACACGGCGGCTTTCAATCAGCGGCGCATGCGCCGCAACAAAACCCGCGACATGTGCGTGGGTTTTGTTACCCCGACCCAGCGCTCTTGGAGCGCGTCATTCGGGTATCGAAGTATGGTTTCTCCGGAACCATACTTCGTATATAGGGGACTTTTGAAGTCCCCTATACGTTGTCACATGGACTCCGGTGCATCTACGCCGATGAGCTTCAGCACGTTCTCAATGGTCTGCTTTGCTGCCAGGCACAGGGTCAGACGCGCATCACGGACAGCCGGCTCGGCATCCTTGATACGGCAGGCATTGTAGAAATGGTGGAACTGCTGCGCCAGTGCAACGGCGTATTTGTTGAGGCGCGACGGATCGCGGCTGACAGCGGACTGCACGATCTCCTCGGGCAGCAGAGCAACCTGCTTGATGAGCTGACGCTCATCTGCGCCGGTCAGCACGGACAGATCGGTCTTGCCGGTATCCGGCAGCGCGATGCCGCTCTCCTGTGCGTTTTTGAGCACGGAGCAGATACGCGCGTGCGCGTACTGCACATAGTACAGCGGGTTGTCGGAATCCTGCTTGATGGCAAGGTCAAGGTCGAACTCCATCTGGGTCTCAGCGGCGCGGCTGTTGAAGAAGAAACGCGCTGCATCGACCGGAATCTCGTCGAGCAGGTCGGTCAGGGTCAGGCTCTTGCCGGTACGCTTGGACATGCGGACAACCTCGCCGCCCTGCATCATGCGGACAAGCTGCATGAGCACGATCTCCAGACGGTGCGAGCCGTCCAGACCGAGTGCATCCAGAGCGCACTGCAGACGCTTTACATGGCCGTGATGGTCAGCGCCCCAGATGTTGATAACACGGTCAAAGCCGCGCTTCTCAAACTTGTTGCGATGGTAAGCGATATCGGCCGCAAAGTAGGTATAGAAGCCGTTTGCACGGCGCAGAACGTCGTCCTTGTCGCAGCCGAAGTCGGTTGAACGGAGCCACAGTGCGCCGTCCTCGGTCTCGTAGGTTGCGCCCTTGGCGGTCAGCATGTCGATGGTCTCCTTGACGTAGCCGCTCTCGTGCAGAGTGGACTCACGGAACCATACGTCGTAGTTGATCTTGTAACGCTTGAGGTCGCGCTCCATGCGGGCAATGTTGGTCGGCAGACCGTAACCCTCGATAACAGCGAAGCGCTCCTCCGGGGTCTTTTCGAGCAGGCTGTCGCCGTACTGCTCTACCAGATCATGCGCCAGCGCCTTAATGTCGTCGCCCTGATACCAGGAAGCGTCAAACTCGATGGCGTCCTCGCCCTTGATCTCCTGGATATAGCGGCCCTCAACAGAGTGCGCGAACTTGTCTACCTGATTGCCTGCATCGTTGATGTAGAACTCACGGGTAACGTCGTTGCCGGACCAGTCCAGAACCGAGGACAGACAGTCGCCCAAAACACCGCCGCGCGCGTTGCCCATGTGCATCGGGCCGGTCGGGTTGGCGGAAACGAACTCTACCATGACCTTTTCCGGCTTTTTGCTCTCGGTACGGCCGTAATTCTCGCCCATGGTGAATACACCGCGGACAGCCTGCTCGTACCAGCCCTGATTCAGCGTGAAGTTCATAAAGCCCGGGCCTGCAATGGTCACGGTGTCAAAGCAGCTGCCCTCAAGGTCGAGGTTTGCCACGATGCTCTCTGCGATCTTGCGCGGCGCCATGTGCAGCGGCTTTGCACACTGCATGGCAAAGGTGGATGCCCAGTCGCCGTTGGAAGAATCCTTCGGGGTCTCTACTGCAACCGGAGGAATGGTGCCCTCAGGCAGCTCGCCTGCGGCTACAGCCTTGCGGTACGCCGCTTCTACAACGCGGGTTGCTTCGGCGCGTGCGATTTCGTATGCGTTCATGTGTACACTCCTATATCTAAATCTCTTATTTTTACTTTATTAAACGACCTGAATGTTCGGTTTGGTCGATACCGTCATCTCAAAGTGGTGTTCGCCCATGAGAGAGTTGTCCACCTCGACCGTATAGTCGATGATAAGGTGTCCGCCGTTCTCGCCGATGGTGTTGTGCACCCGCGAGGTGTGGGTGGCGATAGCCATTTCGCTGCCGACCGGCGTCTGATACAGACCGACATGGCGCTCGTCCTCAGCGAACAGCATGTGCGAGGGAAACGTACCCGTGCGGATGAGGGCAACCGTTTTGCCGTCCAGCTTGACGGTGGTCTTGGTGCCTTCGAGTCCGGTCAGTTCACTTTCCTCGTATGCGATGTAATATTTTCCGCCGCGCTCGTACAGCGTGGCAGCGGTTTGCAGGTCGATGTTCTCCTCGTCACAGCCCGCAAACTGCTGCTGGGAGGAAATCGTCAGCCAAACGTCCTTCTTCATATCTCTATGCTCCTTAATAGCGGGAAATATCCACAAGCTCCGCACCGACATCGACCTTTTCCTGCAGGAACAGCTCGGCGAGCTGGTCAAAGCCCTGCGGATCGTCCGAAACGAAATACTGCGTGGTGCCCGTACCCTCGTTCGGGTCAAACTGCGTGGAAGCGAGGTTTGCCGCCTCGGCGCCCGAGTCAATGAGCGTCACATCCGGACCCATAAAGTCGCCGATGACCTCCTCAAGCAGCGGATAGTGCGTGCAGCCGAGAATCAGCGTATCCACACCCGCCTTTTTCAGCGGCGTGAGATATTCCTTCACGATCGTTTCGATGACCACATCGCCGCGGTGCACGCGGCCGTTCTCGACCAGCGGCACGAACAGCGGACACGCCTGCGTGAACAGGTCGAGCGTGCCGTCCTTTTTGTGCAGATACTTCTCATATGCACCCGAACGGATGGTTGCCGCCGTGCCGATCACGCCGACTCTGCCGGTCTGCGTCATGGTCATGGCGCGGCGGCAGGCAGGCTCTACCGTGCCGATGATTGGAATGTCGTTCTCCTCGGAAAGCAGGTCGAGCGCGATAGCGGACACGGTGTTGCAGGCAATGATGATGGATTTCAGGTCAAACTGGCGCAGAAACGCCACATCCTGCCTCGCATACTTGGTAATGATATCGCGGCCGCGCGTACCGTACGGCACACGGCCGGTATCGCCGAAATAGATGATATTCTCCTGCGGCATCAGGGCGTGCAGACGGCGCACGGCGGTCAGACCGCCCAAGCCGGAGTCAAATACGCCGATGGCGCGCTTATCCATGATGCTCCTCCAGTGCCAGAGAGATCAGGCGGTCGAGCAGCTCGGCATAGCCGATGCCCTCGTAATCAAACAGCTTGGGGTACATGCTGATCGAGGTAAAGCCCGGAATCGCATTCAGCTCGTTGAAAACGACCTCACCGCTGTCGTGGGTGACAAAGAAGTCTACGCGCGACAGGCCGCGGCAGCCGAGTGCAGTGTAAACGCGGACAGCGTCCTGACGGACGGCCGCAATCTGCTCCTCGGTGATGTGTGCCGGAATGTACAGACGCGAGCTTTCGTCCTTGTACTTGGCATCAAAGGTGTAGAACTCCTGCGTCGGAGCGATCTCGCCGACCGTGGAGGCCTGCGGCTCGAGGTTGCCGAGCACAGCGCACTCGACCTCGTGACCGTCGATGAACTCCTCGACGAGCACCTTGGTATCCAGCTTAAAGGCTTCGGTCAGGCCCTCGGCCAGCTCGAGCAGATTGTTCGCCTTGGCAACGCCCACGGACGAGCCCTGCGAGCACGGCTTGACGAATACCGGGAACGCACCCAGCGTTTCCGCAGCCGCGGCGATTACTGCCTCGGCATTGCGCTCAAAGTCATATCTCAGCGCCAGATAGTAGCGTGCCTGACGGACGCCGGTGCCCTCAACGACCTTTTTGGTCAGCGCCTTGTCCATCGTATTCGCGCTTGCAGCTACGCCGCAGCCGACGTACGGAATGCCGGCCAGCTCGAGCAGACCCTGCATCGTGCCGTCCTCGCCGCCGACGCCGTGCAGCACCGGGAATACACAGTCCAGACGGACAATCTCGATCTCTCCCTCACGGAGCAGCACCATGCCGTGCATGCCGCGGTCGGGTGCGAGAACGACCTTTACCTTGCCGGTCATGCGCTCCCACGCACCGCTCTCTACACGGTCCGGATCACAGTCCGGGCAGTAGAACCACTCGCCGCTGCGGGTGATGCCGACCGGATAGATTTCATATTTATCTTTATTCAGGTTTCGCAAAATAGAAGCGGCAGACAGGCACGAGATGTCGTGCTCACTCGAAATACCGCCGAATAATACAGCCAGTTTCATTTATCAGATTCGCCCTTTCGTTCGTTTCCTCTGCCCATACTTATACAGATACCATTATACGCTATCTTTCCGGCGAATACAATGCGAAAACAGTGTTTTTCCTGCACTGATCCCACAAAATTTACAATTCCTTCATAGTTATTTTTGATATACCTGTTGACGGACTATATTATATTCCATATAATATTATTAGAAACACAGGAGAGGAGGATTCCATATGTCCTATCCCATCTCGTCCTCCCTGCTGGACGGCATCGTGCTTGCCGTAGTCGAGCGAGAAAGCACCTACGGCTACCGTATCACGCAGGACGTGCAAAAGGTACTGGATATTTCCGAATCTACGCTGTATCCGGTACTTCGGCGGCTGATGAAGGACGGCTGCCTGACCACCTACGATCAGGCCTATGCGGGCCGCAACCGCCGCTACTACCAGATCACCGAGCACGGCAGAGCCGCTCTGCGGCAGCACCGCATCGACTGGCAGAACTACCGCAGCGGGATCGACACGATCTTTTTTGGAGGGGTGAACGAATGAACAGAGCAGATTACATGGCAGCGCTGCGGCGTGCGCTTTCGGTTTTGCCGGAGGAGGAACGCGCGAACGCTCTGCGCTATTACGAAGAATATTTTGATGACGCAGGCCCGGAAAACGAGGCGAAGGCCATCGAGGAACTCGGCGAGCCGGCAAAAGTTGCGGCGCAGATTCTTGCGGACTACCGCGAACTGACCGCTGTACCGCATGCACAGCCGATAAAAGAGAAGCGCCGCTGGCGCGGCATCAGTCCGCTGCTGCTGATTGTGCTGGTGCTGCTCGCCATCCCGATTGGATTGCCGCTCGTATTCGGCGCAGGTGCAACCGTGCTTGGCGTGCTTCTGGCGATCGTTGTGACCGTGCTCGCGGTGATTTTCGCTGTACTGCTCATTCTGTACGGCATTCCGCTTGCGCTGATTTGCGGCGGAGCGGTCCTTGCCTTGCTGTCCTGCACACTGTGGGCGACACCGGCGAACGCGCTCGTTACGCTCGGCAACGGACTGGCTGCCTTTGCCGCCGGTATCCTGCTCGGACTGCTGTCCATCAAGCTGAGCATTCTGTTTGTGCCGCCGGTGTTCCGCGCCTTTGTCGCCGTGCTGCGTGCGCCGTTTAACTGGATTCGCAACAGATGCCGCCGTACAGGAGGTGGAAATGTATGAAAAAGCTCATTATTGCCTGCACTGCCGTGCTGGTGCTCGGTCTGGGACTGACAACGGTCGGTCATGTACTCGGCGGACAGTTTTACAGCGTGTACTACGATGGTGCGCTGCACCCGTTCAGCGATGCCGCACGCGATTTTTCCGATACGGTTGAGAATATCCGCGATCATTATGTTTCTCCGGATGATGAAATCGACAGCGATTACGACACCGGTTGGGTGCAGGATTACCTTGAGACCCGTCAGAACGCTATTAAGCACGGCGATATGCCTATCCAGTCGGTCGATCATATCTCCCGCATCGACCTGACGCTTAAAGGCGGCAATTTTACTATCGAGAATGGTTCGGACTTTGCCGTCAGCGCAAGCGCTAATTTCGGAGACACGCAGGTAAACGGTATACGATGGACCGCTTCACTCTGGGCGAACGATGAACCGGTCACGATCACCCTGCCTGACAACGCAAGTTATCTGCAGGTTCACATTTCCTGCGACCATCAGGCAAATGTGACCATCAGCGACCGTCTGCGCGCGGAAACCATCGAACTGTCCGCCGGAAACGGTACGCTCATCGCCGGTGAGCTGGATGCAAACAACATCACCCTTGCAGCAACTGACGGCCGCCTGTCTGCACTTCTGCCCGAACCGGCAGACCAGTACCATGTGCAAGCCGGCACCAACTGGGGTACAGTCACGATGAACGGCACGCCGCTGGTTCAAATCAACGAGGACGGCAGCGGCACTGCACAGTATGACAACAGCTATAATACCGAAACGGGTTCCTATCGTTTGGACTTCCCCCGCAGCGTAACTGCCACGGTGTCCGGCTCCGGCCAGATCAGCCTGCTTTCCCAAGTCACACTCGCTAACGCCGATGCCCCTGTCTGAACTGTAACTTGACGAAATCCACAAAACAACGTATGATAAAAGAAAAGGAGACTTTACGATGAATGGCAAGAAATTGTATCGCAGTGAATCCAACCGCATGCTGTGCGGTGTCTGTGCCGGCATCGCGGAATATTTTGATCTCGACCCGACTTTGATCCGTCTGGCATGGGCGCTTGTATGCTTCCTCGGCGGTTCGGGTATCCTGGCGTATATTATCGCCGCGATCATCATTCCGTCCGAGAGCACGCGCAATAACAATATGATGTGACCCATCGCCGTTTCTCCGGAAAAGAGAGGAAGTGCTCACTATGAGCGAAAACCAGCAGCCGCTGGACGAAGAACAGGCGGTTTCCGATGTGCAGGAGCAGGAAACCCTGCCTGCCGCAGCCGAAGATACCCTGCCCGCTGCGCAGGACGAAAATGCACCCGCCATCCTCGATGCGGAACCAGAAGAGGAAGAAGAAGATATTGATCCTGCCGATGTGAAGATCTTCGGCATGAAGCGCCATGTGTTCCAGCTGACCTGTCTGGGCGCCGCTGTCGGCTATATCCTGTGCGGACTGGTCGGTATTCTCAGTGAGAAGATGCAGGGTACCGGTCTGGGCGATATTCTGGCGAAATCCCCGAGCACAACCGTCTGGGCGGTCGTTGTGGCCGCTGTCGGCTATTTTATCGGCTCGCGTCTGGAGAAAAAGCGCGAAGCTGCTCTTGCGGACGAACAGGCCGCACTCGAGCAGTCCAATGATACAAACGCATAATTTTCCTTTTGGAGCTGTCCGGAAAGAGAGTCTGTGTAAGCAGGCTCTCTTTTCGCGTTTGCACAACAAAAAAGAACCCCGAAGGGTTCTTTTTACCGCTCATCGCTGTGAATTTTATCGAGAATCTTTTTATCCCGCTTATTCTGCGGCTCAAACCGTGCAAACAGGTCGGGCCGATCCTTTTTCGTGCGGCGCAGGCTCATTTCGCGTCTCCATGCTTCAATATTGGCATGGTGCCCGGAGAGCAGCACCTCCGGCACTTCTCTGCCGCGCCAGTTTTCCGGGCGGGTGTACTGCGGATGCTCGAGCAGACCGTCCCAGTGGCTTTCCGCCGTGAACGCTTCCTCGTCCGGCAGAACGCCCGGCACCATGCGGCATACCGCGTCCGCGACAGCCATCGCAGGAATCTCCCCGCCGGTCAGCACAAAGTCGCCGATGGAGATCTCCTCGTCCACGCACTCGTCAATAAAGCGCTGGTCAATGCCCTCATAATGGCCGCAGACCAGAATAAAGTGCTCCTTTGCGAGCAGCTCACGCGCTTTCTGCTGGTTAAACGGCTGTCCCTGTGCAGAGAGGAACACCGTGTGCACATGCTCACCGGCACTCAGCGCCTGATGGCACAGATACAGCGGCTCAGCCAGCATGACCTGTCCGCGTCCGCCGCCATAGGGCGCGTCATCCGCCTTGTGGTGCTTGTCAAGCGCATAATCGCGGATGTTGGTTGCCTTGACCTCGACAACACCCTTGTCCTGTGCGCGTCCGATGATGCTTTCGCGCATAACCGCGTTGATCATCTCCGGAAACAGCGTCATAATGTCGATTTTCATTCGATCAGGCCCTCGATGCTCTCAACGTAGATCACGCCGGCTTCCATATCGATCTCCTTGAGGAACGGCTTGATGGCCGGAATGTAGATCAGGCGGCCGTCCTCACCGGCGATTTCGTACATATCATGCGCCGGATTACTGGTCAGCACATCGCGGATGCGGCCGATTACGCGGTCAACGCGCAGATCGAACACCTTGAAGCCCAGAATATCCTGAATGAACACGAGATCCTCGGGCAGCTCTACGTCCTCGCGGTCGAGGTGGAGCACCTTGTTGCGCATCGCCTCGGCGGCTTCGACCGTATCAATTCCCTTGATGTGCATGAGCACAACATTCTTGTGAACCTGCGCCTTTTCGACGGTCACAGGCGTTTTTTCGTCCAGATAGAGCGTGTCAAAGTCACACAGCACCTCAGGGCTGTCGCACCAGCTCTGCACCTTCAGGTCGCCGCGCACGCCGTGCGTGCCGACGATCTTGCCGGCCTCTAAAAATTTCTTCGGCATATTCGTTCTTTCCTCCTGCCTGTGAGCGTTTTTATTTCTGCGATGTTTGATTGATGGTGATTCGTTTATCTGTCGGGGATTTCACCGTCTGCGGACGGGTCGCGCAATTCTTTAGCCCGTTACTACGCACGGCACCTGCGAATTTAGGCATTCACCACCACTGAACTGCGTAGGTGCCTTCCAACACAACACGTTAAGAGTTTGTGCGGCACTGTTATGCCGCACCCAGCGCTAATGAACCCGCCTGTGTAGCAGTCCGGTATCTGGCACTGCAAAACGGTTGAGAAAGACACGGAAGGAAAAATCCTCTGCCGTTCCCCGATAGTCTCAGTTCTCTGATTGTCGCCGTGCTCTCTAAGGGAAAAGGGGAGAAAATCAGAGGGTGGAAAACCGCAGGTTGTCTACCCTCTTGTGCGCCCGCGGCGCGCAGCCGCAGCGTCCTCGCCGCCCGCAGGCGGCGCCACTCCTCGCTGAGGTTCAGCGAAAAACACCCCGCCCGTTAGGGACGAACACGCTTACGCAGTTCGTACACCCCGCTGGATCGGTGCAGATAAAACAAAAAATCGCCGCGCTGCGGCGATTTTCGGAAAAAGCCAGCGCCTGACGGCACCGGCTCTTCATTCAAGTTGAAGTGATTAACACTTCGGCGCGATCCGCGCAGGCTCAGTCGAGAATATCAACTGTGACGCGCTTGTTCTCGCGATTGCCTGCCGCTTTCATGAGTGTGCGGATTTCCTTTGCGATGCGGCCGTGGCGACCGATAACGCGACCCATATCTCCCGGTGCTACACGCAGCGAGTAGGTGATGTTATCGCCGTCGATCTCCTCAGTAATGGCAATCGCAGCCGGATCGGAAACCAGATTTTCGACTATATAAGTCAGTAACTCTTTCATTTCGACGACCTCACTCAATTCAGCACACCGGCCTTCTTCAGGATACCGCGAACGGTATCGGTCGGCTGAGCGCCGTTCTTGATCCACTCCTGAGCGCGGTCAGCGTTTACGTTGACAACAGCCGGCTCTGCCAGCGGATTGTAAGTGCCGATCTCCTCGATGAAACGACCGTCACGCGGGTAACGGGAATCAGCGACAACGATGCGGTAGAACGGAGTCTTCTTAGCGCCCATGCGACGCAGTCTGATCTTTACCATTGAAATTTCACCTCCTGTTATAGAAATTTATCTATTGTAAATTTACTTTACAAACGAATAGCGATTAAAACGGCAGCTTGAAGCTGCCCAGTCCCGGGAAGCCGCGGCGCTTTTTGCCCTTGCTGCGTGCCATGCTGGTAAGCTGCTTGGTCATCTTCTGCATGGCCTCAAACTGCTTGAGCAGCTTGTTGACCTGCTCGACCGACAATCCGCAGCCGTTTGCAATGCGCTTCTTGCGGGAGTAGTTGATGATGGAGGGATTATCTCTCTCCTTCGGGGTCATAGACTGGATGATGGCTTCGGTATGCGCCATCTGCTTTTCGTCGATCTTTGCACCGGCGAGGGCTTTTGCGTCCACACCCGGCAGCATGCCGAGCATTTCCTCCATCGAGCCCATGTTTTTCATTTTCTGCAGCTGATCGTAAAAATCGGTCAGCGTCAGCTTGCCGGCCATCATCTTCTTGGCGGTTTCGGCTGCCTGCTTCTGATCGAAGGACTCCTGCGCCTTTTCGATCAGCGTCAGCACATCGCCCATGCCGAGGATGCGGCTTGCCATACGGTCCGGGTGGAACGGCTCGATATCGCCGAGCTTCTCGCCCGTACCGATGAACTTGATCGGCTTGCCGGTAACAGCCTTGACCGAAAGCGCTGCACCGCCGCGTGCGTCGCCGTCCATCTTGGACATAAGCACGCCGTCGATACCGAGGGCCTCGTCAAAGGTCTGTGCGACCGTTACAGCGTCCTGACCGGTCATTGCGTCCACCACGAGGATGATCTCGGTGGGCTTGACCGTTGCTTTGATGTTCTTCAGCTCATCCATCAGCTTTTCGTCGATGTGCAGGCGGCCTGCGGTATCGAGGAAAACCAGATCATAGCCGTTCTTGCGGGCAAAGTCGATGCCGTGCTTTGCGATCTCGACCGGATCGCCCTGACCTTCGTCAAAAACGGGGATGTTAAGCTGCTTGCCAACTACCTTTAACTGTTCGATAGCTGCCGGACGGTAAACGTCACAGGCTACGAGCAGCGGTCGGCGCTGCTGCTGCTTGCGGAGCAGAGCGGCCAGCTTTGCGCAGTTGGTGGTTTTGCCGGCGCCCTGCAGACCGGCCATCATCACGATGGTGGGCGGGTTCGGCGATATAGTCAAACGAGTGGTCTGGCCGCCTAAGAGCGAAACCAGCTCCTCATTTACGATCTTGATGACCTGTTGGGTCGGAGACAGGCTTTCGAGGATCTCCGCGTCCGTTGCCTTTTCGGTAACGGTCTTGATGAAGTCCTTTGCGACCTTGAAGTTGACGTCCGCCTCGAGCAGTGCCATGCGGATTTCCTTCATTGCGTCCTTGATATCGGACTCGGTCAGCCTTCCCTTGCTGCGCAGGTGCTTAAAAGCAGATGAAATTTTTTCGGTAAGCCCTTCAAATGCCATGTTAAGCCTCCTGCCTGAGCTGTTCGAGCAGTGCCGTCATGCGGGAAACGATTTCGTCCGCCTCGGCACTGTGCAGTTGTGCGGCGTTCAATTCATGCAGCTGCTCAACCTCGTGCTGAAGTTCCTCTGCGCACCGCTCGGTGTCGCCGTATCGGGCCACCAGACCGAGCTTGTCCTCCATCTCATGAAGGGCGTGCTCCGCTCGCTTGATGCTGTCGCGCACACCCTGACGGGTGATGCCGGCGTGCTCGGCGATCTCGGAAAGCGAAAGATCTTCATTGTAATACAGATCAAACAACTCGCGCTGCTTCTCGGTGAGGGTTTCGCCGTAGAAGTCAAACAGCAGGCTCATTTCAAGCGGTGTTGCCTTCATGGTGATCCTCCCTCTGAAGTGTAAAGTGTTTTGCCTTTACATCGAACGTGTTTATTCTATCCTATATCGGCTCTTTTGTCAAGAGGAAACTTTTCATATTGTAAAGATTTTTTCGTTCCGGTTGAACCATCGAGAATTGCGGATGGAAACTGCAGCTTCTCCCGCTTTGCAAGCGACCCGCTCACCGATTCATCCACCGAATCACGCGCAGCGCCTGCGGCGCGATCTCGCTCGGAGACGCCGCCGGCTTCGCCAGAAAATATCCCTGCAGCAGATCAACGCCCAACTCAATAACCTTGCGCAGCTCGGCTTCGGTCTCAATGCCCTCGGCAACGATCTTCATGCCGCGTCCGTGTGCGTATTCCACAATATCCTTGACCAGCTGCTGCTTATCCGCATCGGTGTCGATATCGCAGATGATGTTGATATCCACCTTGATATAGTCCGGCGACAGCTCGAGCAGACTGTTGCTGTTGCTGTAACCGCTGCCCCAATCATCCAGCGCGAACACGCCCTGATCGCCCATTGCTCTGCGCTTGCGCTCCAGCGCCTCGCGGTCGATCTCCTCTTCCTCGGTGATCTCGATAACCAGATTATTCAGCAGCTCGGCAAACTGCGCCTTAAATTCCGCAACATCCTCATCCGTCAGGCTGCTGCTGGCAATCGAGTTGAGAAACAGCTTGGTGTTCCTATGAAGCCGCCCCCTGTTCTGCATCATCACAAACGTGGATGCTGCCTTGAAGGCGGTCAGCCGCTCAACCTCGTACAGCTTGTCCATCTCGCGCGCCAGCTTCATCACGGTCAGCGGCGAACTCAGAAGCGGCATTTTCACACGCATCAGCGCCTCATACGCCTCTACCCTGCCGGTATGCGCTGAGAAGATCGGCTGAAAATGGTAGCCTGCACTGCTCTCACGCAGCATCTGCAGGAATTCCCTGCTCAGCTGTGCTGCGTAGACCTCCTGATTATAGGCACCGATATCAAATTCACCCATTTCGCCCTTGGACTCATGCTTCACCTGATACATGGCAAAATCCGCATACTTTTTGAGCGTAGCCAGATCCCTGCCGTTCTCCGGATACCACGCGATACCGCCGGAAATGCTGATGCGCATGGTGTCGCCGTTCGGCAGAAGTGCCGTGCGCTCCTTCATTGCATCGGAAAGCCTGTTCAGCACCTGACGGATTTCGTCTCGTTCATCGTAACCATAGAACAGCACAATGAATTCATCTCCCGACATACGGGCGCAAATGGTATTCTGGGGCAGCGTCTGTGCAAAGCACTGACCCGCCAGATTGATATATCGGTCGCCCCAGTCATGACCGAACGTGTCGTTGATATGCTTGAGGTTATCCATATCCATCATCAGCAGCGCAGCATGCCCCAGCTTTTCCGGCATACGGAACAGTTTTTTCGCCCGTGCATCAAAGGCCCGGCGGTTGTACAGACCGGTCAGCACATCGTAATCGCGCTCATGCTCGATGCGGCGGCGCTCAAGTGTTGTCGCAGTCACATCCTCGACCAGACCGACCTGCACCTCATCCTCGCCGGTGATGCGCAGCATGACAAACCGCTCACTGCCGTCCTTTTGCGGAATGGTGAGCACACAGCCGCCGTCCTGCAGACTGAAGCTCTCATTCTGCAGCACCAGATTCTCCATCAGCATCTCAAACTGCTCCCGTGTCACATCATTCGGGTCGATGTCCTGCATGCCGAGCATGGAGAAAAAGTTGTCGGTCACGAATACTTTATCGCTGTCCTCACGCATTTCATAGCCGCCGAGTTCAATACTTGCCATGTTCATAATACGCAGGAATTTCGTGGAGGTATCCAGAATATCCTGACTGAGTTGGGTGATTGCGGTGGAAAAGCCGTCTAACTCGCGGATGCCGGTGCGCGAGAGCTTTGGGATCTCCGTTCTCTTATCCTTTATAGCGGCTATCTCGTCGGACAGCTGCCGGATCGGATGCGCCAGTCCGCGGCTGACCAGATAACTGCATACCAGACCGACGGCCAGCGTCAGCACGACTGCCACCAACAGCAGACTCTGCATATCGTTGGATATTTTATACAGCGTGCTGTTGGGCACAATGCCGAGCAGCAGCCAGTGCTCATTCGAAAATGGTGCGTTGCGGTCGTACAGCGTCAGCGGTTCCGCACAGGCGAAGTATTTTGTCTTATTGACGACAATGGTGCCGGCAGCACCGTTGTTCCGCATGACAATGCTCTGCGCGCTTTTCAGCGAACGATCCTGCGTAGAAAACGTCACCGGCTGCAGCGGGATGCCGCCGGCCTGCTTTTCATCAGTCGTTACGGCGAGCAGGTATGCGCCGGTGCCGTCATTCTGCAGTTCGGTCAGCGGCAGCTGCTCCTCCAGATAGCTGCACAGCAGCTCCACGCCGACAACGCCGTACACCGTGCCGTCCGGTAGGATGAGCGGCTGCGCGTATGCGATTGCCTCCCGCTTGTCTCCCGGCAGAACATACGGCGAGGTCGTCCAGCGGCCGTACTGCGCCATCATCAGCTTGCCGCCGTCCTGATAGGCGGTCCTGAACGGCCGATACACAAAATCACCAAGCTCTTCATAGTCCAGCGCGGGCTGCCAGCAGGAGTCCGTCGAAATACGCATGGACTTCACGATTCCTGCCGGTGCAAACGACAGCATCAGATCCTCGTTGCGCTCGGAAGCCGCCGCATCCGGGTCCAGATCGCGCAGATAAATGCCCGGCAGACGCCCATTGGTCTTGCGGGCATCCAGATCGCATGTATTGAGCACAACGAATACACCCGTCACCGACGAGCTGCGCAGCTGCATCACCAAATCATCTGCAATCGCTTCAAGCAGCGGCTCGCTCGAAGCACTGCTCTGTCCCAGCGTATCCTTTGAGATTTGACCGGAGGCCAGTAGCGCTTCGGTTTTCTCGTTGATCCGCTTCGGCATATCACCGAGATTCTGCGCCTGCACGAGAAAATTCTCCAGATAACTGCTGCGGTTCTCAACCTGTTTGGCTAAAATATCCTCCGCATTCCGGTCCAGCTGCTGTGGCACGCGGCTTACCGCGATGGAGCCGACCAGCAGTGTGACCTCGACCGCCAGAATGACCAGTACCGATATAAATATAGTGGAAAAGACCGATCTTTCCCGTTTTTCTGTTGGCTTACTGCGAGCCTTCATACCGCACCGCCTGTTCAAACCTGATCTCTCGAGCTGTTTCTCTTATCCTTCGTATGCCTGAAGCTGCGCCAGCGTATCCCGATACCAGTTGTCAAAATATGCATCTGTCAGGAATTCCGCTTCGGCCTGCTCCGCGCTCTGTCCGGCTGCAATACGCTGTTTCACCGTGTCGCGGTCTGCCACAGCAAGATCACTCATCGCGTATTCCAGCACCTTGCGCGCGTTCTTGCCGCCCTCGAAGGCGCGGGTAGTGTACAGCTTATTCTCGTTTACCGTCTTGACCGCCATCTGCAGAACGGACTTGACCTCGGGTGTCATAGCAACCTCGCTGTCAGCCAGCGTTTCTTCTTTATTCGCTTCCCGGGTGACCGGCAGATAACCCGAGCCAATCGAGAACTGAATGTTGTTCTCCGGTGCGGTGAAATACTTGAGGAAGGTTACGCTCGCCTTGATCTCCGCCTCATCACCCTTGGTAACAACCATGCCCGCTCCCTGCTGCACTGAAACCGGTTCACAGCCCGCAAAATGCGGATTCGGCAGCACTTTCAGCTCGATCGAATGGCTGTCGTCATCACTGGTCATTACGCTGTCCGGAAAGAAGGTCGCGCTCGAGCTAGAGCCGACATAGGACAGGATCGTACCGGTTTTGATGTCATCGCTGCGGAAATGGCCGTTTGCCTCAAAATAGCCCTTGATAAACGGCACGTAGTAGTTGTCCCACAGCTTACGAATAACATTTTTATCAAAATCAAGCGTCATTTTGCCGTTCTGTACGTCAAAAATTGTGCAGCCAAGCTCCTTTGCACCGATGAGCAGATAGTTTGCCATCGCATCTCTGCCAAACAGAGCACGGCCGTCATCCGGCGCCTCGGTCTGTGCGTCCGTCCAGTTATAGTATTTCTCGGCTGCTGCGGTCAATCCCTCAACCGTCGCAAGATCGTCATAGGTCGTGCCGGTCGCCTGCGAAAACGCCTGCCAGTCGGTATCGTTCAGGTAGAGCACCTCGGTAGCCTTTGCGGTCGGAAAAATCTTGATGCTGCCATCACCGTCAAAGTCACCCTCGGTGAGATAGCCTTCGATGTACTCGCTTTTTTCGCTTTCGGTCAGGTAGTCGTTCAGGTCCACGACCATGCCCTGCTGATCGAGCGCATAGGCGGTATCCGCATAGCCGGAGAAGATATTCGGCAGTTCTTCCGCACCGACCTTGCCTTCTGCAGCGTTCAGCACGTTAGTCTCCAGATCATTTACACTGCCCTGACTGGCGCTTTCCACCGTGATCCCCTGCTCTTTGCCGACCGTATCGTTGAAATTCTGCACCATCCGGTTAAATGCTTCGAGCTGCTCACCGTTATAGTAGTTCCAGATTGTGATCGTCACCGGCTCCTTTTCCGCACCGCAGCCGCCGCATGTCAGCGCCAGCATGACCGCAGCCGCCGTTCCGGCGATCAGCCGCTTGTATACCTTCATAGTTTCCTCTTTTCCTCATGATAGTATGTAAACAAATTCATCCGATTCTATGTATTTTCCCATATGCACGGAATTTTTCTTTTTCCATTCCTATAAGGCAACACCGCACAATTAAAGCAGCGTGCACCGCGCGTAAAGAGCGCGGAAATTTTACGCGGGCATACTGCCGCATGGCAAATGAAATTGATAATGGTATTTGTGTGCTGTATGCATGCACCTGCTGCAGTATCTGTCTGAACTGCTATAGTTTATCACAATGCGCAAAAAACGTAAAGCGCGAGTTCCCTGTGACACACATTGCACCTTGTTTTTTGCTTTTCTTTTTCCGCACAGCATGGTAGAATACTATCAGTCCGAAAAAAGGAGGGCGCATGCCATGAAATGGCTTTCACATCTGCGCACGGTGCAGCACCATCGTTTTCTGGTTCTCCGGCACTGCTGGCGCGTTGGATTATACTGGCAGGGACTGACGCACGATTTGAGCAAGTTCAGTCCGGTGGAGTTTTCCGCCGGTGCAAAATATTATCAGGGCAACCGCAGCCCGAACGAGATCGAACGCCGCGAAAAGGGCTACAGCGCAGCATGGCTGCATCATAAGGGCCGGAATAAGCATCATCTGGAGTACTGGATCGACTACGCCGCCGACGGCTCCGGTATGTGCGGCATGAAAATGCCCATTCAATATGTAATAGAGATGTTCTGTGACCGCGTAGCCGCCAGCAAGACCTATCGCGGTGCTGCCTACCGCGACAGCGATCCGTATGATTACTATGCACACTCGGTCGATCACTATATCATCCATCCGGATACCGCCGCCGCGCTGGAATCCCTGCTGCGTATTCTGCGCGACGAGGGCGAAGAAAGGGCGTTTGCGGCTGCACGAAAACTGCTTAAAACGGGATATTGAGCAAAAAGGAATCAGCCGACCGGCTGATTCCTTTTTTATAATATGATGTGCGGCCGCAAAAGTATCCACAGGCTGTGGATACTTTTTGTTTGTGTCCGCTTTGCAAGCAAAGAACCGAAACAGCGCACAGAACCTTCGTTCCGTGCGCTGTGTGTTTCAGCATTATCACCCTTGGGCAAATACCGCCGCCCGAGGCGGTACGATTGGGAACGTTGGAGCGTCAGACCCGACCGTTTTTCCAAAGGAAAAAGAGATTTAACAGCGTGCAGCCGGTCTGCGAATTACTCCCACAGACCCTTAGCCTTCATGTCGTCGATGTACTCATCGCAGTTGGTGGAGTCAACGACCTTGGAACCGGAATCAATAAAGGAATCAACCTGTTCGCCTTCCAGCGCCTTTACCGCAGCTTCCACTGCCTTATAGCCCATGTCGTAGCCGAGCTGGGCGATATCCATGCCGAGCGTACCGTCCTTGATGGCGGAGATAGCGGAGGTATTGCCGTCAAAGCCGCACACGATGGTGTCAGCATACTTGGCGTTGCCGGAGTCCTTGATGATCTTAACAACGCTCATTGCCATGTCATCGTTGGAGGAAAGAACAACATCAATGCCGTCCGGATACATCTGCATAACGGATTCCATTGCGGTTGCAGCCTTCTCAGCCAGACCGTCGCAGTACTGCACCTCAATGACCTCGCCGCCGGCTTCCTCAACGCCTTCCTTGTAGCCGGCCAGACGTGCTTCGTGCGTCTCGTCGCCCTGTACGCCGGTAACGATAAGGACAGTCGGCTTGTCAACACCGTTCGCCTTGGCGGCTTCTACGGCTGCCGTGCCGCCGCTCTTGGCAGCGTCCTTGTTGCCGGTGCCGACAAACGCGAGCTTCTTGTCCGAGGTAAAGTCGGTATCGAGTGCGATTACAACCTTATCGGTGTTCGCAACCAGCGTGGAAGCAGAATTCGACTGCAGCGGAGCCAGTACCAGCGCGTCAATGCTCGGGTTGCCGAGCGAGGTCTCGATCATGTTGACCTGCTCATCGTAGGACGTTGCCGACGTCGGAGACTGGATATCTACGTTTACGTTGTCGTGCTCATCGGCGTATGCCTTTGCACCTGCCATAACCTTGTTGAAGTGGCCGTCGGTCAGCTTTACGATAACCGAGATGTTGTATGCGTTACCGCTGCTGCCGCTGTCTGCGGAGGAGCCGCCGTTGTCGCTCGCAGAGGTGCCGCTGCCGCAGCCCGCCAGCATACCTGCGCACAGTGCGCTTGCCAGAGTCATCGCTAACAGTCTCTTTTTCATGATAATTGTCCTTTCTTTCCTCTCGTTTTTCTCTTCAGGGGTCCCTCTTTTTTATTCAATAGCGCCGAAGCGTTACTTTTTACAGATCGCAGGGCATTGCTTCCTTGAGTACGGTGGTGGACTTTTTCAGTCCGGTCAGTGCCGGCATAGTCAGATCCTCCATCTCCTGGCTGATCGGGCCGTCATAGCCCTCCATGCTCAGGCAGGACAGGAATTCCTTCCACCAGCTGACATCATGGCCGTGGCCGAGCGCAACATAGTTCCAGGTGCGCTTTGCGAACTGGTCGATGGTCTTGGTGTCGAGTACGCCGTCCGGACCGATATAGTTGCGTTCGATGCGGACGTCCTTGGCGTGTACATGGTAAATGCGGTCCGCGCCGAGCTTATGAACAGCCGTTACCGGATCGCCGCCCATCCACATCAGATGGCTCGGATCTAGGTTCATGCCGACCATCGGGCCGACTGCGTCACGCAGACGAATGAGCGTTTCCGGATTGTAGACCATCTGACAGCCGTGATTCTCGAGTGCGATCTTCTCGATGCCGTTGGTCTTTGCCAACTCGACGGTTTTCTTCCAGTACGGAATGAGCACCTCTTCCCACTGCCAGTTGAGAATCTTGGTGGTGATCGGCGGCCAGCTCGTTACGATCCAGTTCGGGGTGTGATCCTCCGCCGAACCGCCGGGGCAGCCGCTCATCATAACGATTTTCTTGACGCCGAGCAGACCTGCCAGCTTAAAGGTCTTTTCGACTACCTCATGATGCAGCTTGCCCTCCTCGTTCGGTGCGAGCTGGTTGCCCGAGCAGTTGAGCACCTCAAGCACCAGTCCGCGCTTTGCGATAGCGTCCATAAAGCTTTTGCGGGTTTGCTCGCTCTCAAGCATGGCATCGAGGTCAATATGCGGCGCTTTGGACCAGTTGCCGCAGGCGATTTCGATGGACTCGTAGCCGAGCTCCGCAACGGTATCAAGCATTTCTTCAAACGGCATGTAGCCGAGACAGTCGGTATTTAAGCAGAATCTCATTTTGCATATCCTTTCAGAGTGGTCTTCGCTCGTGCCACGGCGTCCGATGCACCGCGGCACGCGAAAGAGAAGTAGAAAATAAAAAGAGAAGATAAGTTATTTCTTATAGAAGTCCGGCATTGCGTCATACTTGATTTCAACAACGGACTGGGTGTCACGCGCCTTGGAAGCGGCCTTTGCAGTTACCTGTGCGGTATAGCCGTCCCACGCGGACGGACCGTCTACGCGGCCCTCCTTGCAAGCGTTGATCCAGGACTGGAATTCGATGTTGTATGCTTCCGGAAAGCGCTCGGACCAGTCGTGGCAGATGGGCGTTACGCGGGAATCGTTGGTGCGGATCATGGCGTTTGCCGGCTCGGGCAGGTTGATGCAGCCCTCCTCGCAGACGACCTCGCAGCGGACGTCATAGCCGTAGCGGCAGTTTACGAAGGATTCTACATCAATGCGCACGCCGGATTCGGTGGTCAGATACATGATCTGCGGGTCGCGCAGCTCGCCTTCCGCGTTGCGGGTAGTCTTGGGGAATACGACCTCGGCAGTCTTGTAGTTTTCACCGAGCAGCCAGCGCAGAACGTCGATTTCGTGGATCATGGAGTTCTCAACCGGCATAGAGGTGGTAAAGCCCGGTGCGTCATAGTTGCGGTGTACGCAGTGCAGCATGA
The DNA here is from genome assembly GCF_003477715.1 of Butyricicoccus sp. AF35-5AC. Lineage (NCBI taxonomy): Bacteria > Bacillati > Bacillota > Clostridia > Eubacteriales > Butyricicoccaceae > Butyricicoccus > Butyricicoccus sp. AF35-5AC. The sequence goes on along the minus strand of NZ_QUDX01000009.1, from coordinate 17,587 downwards.
GCGGCAGGCCGTACTTGCCGGAATCGATAGCTTTCTTAAGCTGATTGTAGCCCGGGTCATAGCGGCGCATGAAGCCGACCTGAACCAGCTGCTTGCCGGCGGCCATCTCGGCCTCTACGATGCGCTTGCAGGCATCCGCCTCGGGTGCGAGCGGCTTTTCGCAGAATACATACTTGCCGGCCTTGATTGCCGCCATGACGTACTGCTCGTGAAACGGATCGAGCGTGGTAACAACAACGGCGTCGATTTCGTCCGAAGCGATCATCTCCTCGCCGCTCTCCCAAGCCTTGATGGCGTACTTCTCGGCAACCGACTTGCAGAAATCAACATTTGCGTCCGCGCAGCCGACTACCTTTGCACCCTGCAGGGTGTTGTTGATACGCTCAATGTGCGTGCGGCCGATTGCGCCCGTGCCTACCAGACCGATTTTCAGTTCTTCCATGATATTTCCTCCTCAAGTATGTCATTTCTTCTCATTTATGCAATTTTTTCTTTACGAGTACGTACTCGTAATTCTCTATAAAAAATATCTGCTGTTATTTAGCAAATATCTTTTGACGGGATTTTATGTTTTTATCGCTGTATCAGCCGATTTTTCGATTTACGAGGACGTACTCGTAAATCTCTACAAAAAAATATCTGCGGGATTCGCAAATATTTTTATGAAAAACATTCCTTAACCAGAATACGGATGTCGGTAAAAATACGGTCGATCACGGGTTTTCTACCGAATACGAGCTGATCCATGATCAGCTTGACCGGAAGCGCGCCCTGCTCGTCTTTTTCACCGCCGAGTGTCCAATCTACAACGCCCTGTCGCATCAGCTCTACGATTTCGGGATAATCCTCGTAGCAAAGCACACGAACATCGTTCGCACGACCGGTTTCGATCAGCGCCCTGCCGACCTGTGCTACGCCGCCGCAGGTAATGTAAATTCCGCGCAGATTCGGCTGTTCTGCTAACAGCTGCACCGTTTTTTCATAGGTAATCTGCGGATTTTCGAAGCTCTCCACGCGCGATACGATCTCAATCTGCGGATACTCCACTTTCAGAAAATCCGTAAATCCCTGTTCACGCATCTGCACATAGTAGTTGTTGTTTTCTGTCTCAATCGCACTCGAAATGATGGCAATCTTGCCGTTTCCGTTTAGAAACTGCCCCATCAGCCGACCGGCAATGCGGCTGGCTCTTGCGCTGTCAATGCTGACACAGCAGGTACGGCGCGAACCGTCGATATCCGAATCGGTGGTGATAACAGGAATACCTACATTAGCCGCCCGGTTAATCGCTCGACGCACACAATCTGCGTTGATCGGACTGAGGATGATGCCGTCGGACTGCTCGTTGATGGCCTTGTCGATATACTCGCTCTGCCTCTTGGCTTCCTGGAACCCGGTAACTGCATAGCTGACTTCAATATCGAAACCAGTCTGCTCTTTTACACCGCGTTCGATACCTTTTTTCAGGTACGGCAGTGCATCCACCTGCACCAGAATGGCAGAAATGCGGTACACCTTGCCTTGACGCTGCAGCACACGGCCGCTCGGATTGGGCGTATAGCTCAACTCGTTAATAATGGCCTGCACTCTTGCGCGAACCTCATCGCTGACACCTACACGGTGATGTACGACCTTATCGACCGTTGACGGATGAACGCCGGCACGCTCGGCGATTTCCTTCATGGTAACTCCCATGCCGAACGACACCTCACTTTCATCGGCATAACAGTGCTTTATTGGTTAACGTGTACGTCCTCGTTATTTTACGAGTACGTCCTCGTTATCTGACGATGTTATTGTAGCGCGATAAGCACGCAGCTGTCAACTGTTTTTTACGAAGTTTTTGAAGTTTCATCTTTTTCATAAAAGCCATGCTATGTTTTTGGTGTTTTACAACAAATGCTGTCACGATTGCTGGCAAGAAAATTTAAGTCGTTCTAAAAGTTATCATTTTCCATCTATAAATGCAAAAAGCTGCACTTTTCGTAATAAAAAGTGCAGCTTTCATGGCGGAGACAGAGAGATTTGAAAAGCAAAGTTTTGATTTTTTGCATCTTTTTCTGTGTTATTCCGTCTTATTCAGTTCATCATCCCGTTTTTTGAGTACATATAGCACATACAGTTTCGGTTGTTTTTATCGTGATTGCTGTCACGTTGCTGTCAGCCCGAGCGGTTTCCCGCTCGGGCTTTTGGCTTTTATACCGGTCTAAACACACCGCCGTCCAGACGGCCGATTACCCATGCGTCAGAGCCGTTGACCTCTACAATATATTCGGCCTCCCATTCATACTCACCAATCTTTGCACAGACCAGATATTCGTTCTCTGCATACGGTTCAACATAATCAAAACCCGTACAGTAATCGCCTTGGCTCTCCACATAGCTGCTGACCGCACCCTGCGCCAACTTTGTCGGCGAAACATCCTGCTCGGCCCAGCCCATCTTCTGCTCATATGCAGAAATAGTATCAACGTTCGCCTTTTCTACATCGTTCAAGCCACTGCCATCATACGACGAATTCGGTGTGTACCACGATTTAGCCGCAAAGTAATTCTGGATTTCCTGCGTCTGGAATACATAGCCGTGACGAGCAAAAATCTCGTTGCGGGCCAGCAGCGCCGTCTTTTGATTCCAGCCTGCCATATCGTCCTCGGTGATGTACTGCCGATCACTCGGAAAAATGTAATCAGCCGACGAAGCATCCGCAGTCGATGCCGGTTCTACTGCTGTCGTATCAGCAGTGTCTTGCTGTGCATAGTCGTTCATATCCAGATAACCATAAGCATCCAGCAGCCACGAAACCGAGGTTTCCAGTGCGTCCTCACCAAACAGCGTGCAAAGCTGTGCGCGATCACCCGTATAGTTTGCTGCCGCACCATACAACACTGCAGAACCGGAGATCTGATCCAGCTGATCAATAAAGACTTTCATCTTCTCTGCGCTGTCAAGTTCTGTTTCATGCTTTGTGGTGTAGGCCATAAAGTATAGGCTGTTTAACTCTGCCGGAAGGTCGCTTGCCTTTTCAATCGTTACATTCGGATCAACAAATGCAGAAATCTTGAACACCTGCTCATCCAGCATTTTGAACTGAATCGTTGTGTCGCCCACGGTTTCATCCGTATACTTTACTTCAACAATCTGCTGACCATCATCGTTCTCTCCGCCGTCCCACTCGGCTGTGCAGTCCAGCAGATCTTCATAGTAGCTGCCGAGCAATTCCTGCACCGTCATATCGGTAAATTCACCGAGATAGCCGTTTTGCACCGTTTCGATATAAGTATCTGTACTGGTCGTGCCTGTATCACCACCAGACGTACCAATCATCACTGCAATCAAAATCAGTACAACCGCCACAATACCGCCGATGATAAACTTCTTTTTACCGCCCTTTTTCGATGGTACCGGCGCTCCCTGTGGTGGTATTACATTCTCATGAACGTTTTCTATGCTTGCAGCAGCTTCCACCGTCTTTGTGTCCTCTTGAACTGCCTCTACGCCCAGCGGAGAGCCGCATTTCGGACAAAATGTTTTCTTCTCCTTAATTTCCGTACCGCAATTTGGACAGAACATCTTTTACCAACTCCTTAGCATTAAATTTTTTACGAATAACAGCAACGTTATCGCCATAGAGCAGATACCATATCCCGCTAAAACGCCTGTTGCAAATCTTCTTCGATTGGTAGACACCTGCCACTCCCATAGCTGAGTTAAACCGTCTATCACCAGTGGGATACAGCAAACGGCATACACGCTCACGTTCTTTCTGCAAACCGTATACGCTGGCACAGCGAGAATATATCCAACCAGAACACCTGTACAACGGGCACACAGCGGAAACTTCCTGCCTTTCCAGTAAAAGCTCCTATCTGCGCGTTGATGACAGCCTGCTCGATGGCCGACTGCCATCAGCCATTCATACACCATTTTCTTCATCACGAGCCTTTTTCAGTTTACTCAAATACTCTTGATATTTCTTTGCATTTTCGACTGCTTCGTTTAACTCGGTTAAGGCTGGTGATAGCTTTATGTAATACGGCGGCATCATGCACATTACTCCAATCACCATTGCAGCAAGAAACCAGATAATTATCGTAATCAGTTCGTCCATATCAATAGCCAGAAATGCTATAAAGCCCATCAATGCAATGATGATTCCTCTCCCAATCATCCGGAATGTATTCTGTACCTTACACGCCGGGTACTCTTGCAAAAATGCCTGCTTATCCGCTTTCAGGCGAGCTTTCAAAGCCTTATAGCGGTTTTCAGCTTCTATCACTTCGTTGTCGATATTCTGGAGTATTACTGGATTCGCTGCCGACAGCAATGCTTTTCGCCTGGCTTTTGCATTAAGTTCTTGTTGAATTTTCTCCTGCCGAGCCTTTTCCGCTGCTTTCGCAGTCCCCGCTTGAAACTTTTTACCGCAGGAATGGCACACCCAGTAATCATCGGTAAATCCCGGACTTGCTCCGCACAGGCCGCACAATATGCCGATCGGCCCGAAAATCATCATACCGCAGCAGGCATCTGTAAACGATCCGCTGCTGCCAGAATGATGAACAGCCACATACTGCGTATTTTCCGAACCGCACTTTGGACACTTCACGCGATCCCCTCCCCTTTTCTTTCTTATGCACAGTATATCATTTCCAGCCTCATTTGTAAATGATATAACAATTATTATTTATTAGTGTATATATCAATTTGCCGATTGGAACAACTACCTCTATGATGGTATGAGAGGTGTTGCCAATGACTGATATTTCGGCCGCAATCGGCAAACGAATCCGGCTTTTCCGCAACGCACAGGGCATCAGCTTGGAAGAATTATCTTTCAAAGCCGATCTGAACGCTGCACACTTGGGACAAATCGAACGCGGTCTGCGCAATCCGACGATTGAAACGCTGAACCGTATCGCCACTGCGTTGGACATATCGTTTTATGAACTGATCGGCTCGGTCGAGGAAGTCCCGCAGAAACAACCGGAAACCAATGAGATCAAACGGAAAATCGACGCACAGTTGTCCTCCATGACTTTGGACGAGCAGAAGGATATACTGCGCATCATTCGCATATTCCGCCGCCGTTTTGATGAAGAAAACAAAAAGACTGACTGATATACTTATGTGGTATCAGTCAGTCTTTTATATTTTGTAGTTTATACACATTGTAAAATATTGCTATTTGATGCCCATTGTGGTAATATTAAACCAATAAAAGTTAAATTGTCGCAAAATAATTGGACAAAATACAAAGAGATCTCCTAAGAGATCTCTTGTTCCACACACTGTGGAGCCGCATACACGGCGCTTGCGCTAAAAGCTTATTTGAACTTGTAGTGTAATACCTAATGGTAGTAAATCATTGGTACATCGTTATTATCCACCAAAACCACCAATTTGTCAATCAGGGAGATAAAGAAAATGAAAGAAAAAACACAGATTCCTTATTATCTCGGAATAGATGCCGGCAGCAGTTCTGTCAGCTGGGCCGTTACAGATACCATGTATCATGTTCTAAAATGTAAAGGGAAAGCCATGTGGGGTGTTCGTCTGTTCCCCGATGCATCAACTGCTGCAGAGCGCCGTACTCATCGTGCTGCAAGGCGTCGCTTGCAGCGCAGAAAACAACGTCTTGATATTTTAGAAATGCTCTTTGCTCCTGCATTAAATGAAGAGGATCCTCAATTTTTAGCCCGTATGCATGAGAGTGATTTATGGCAGGAAGATAAAAGTATAAATTCTAAATATTCTCTATTCTCCGATTCCAATTTTAATGACTGCGATTATCACGCCCAGTATCCAACCACATATCATCTTCGCAGTGAATTAGCACATTCCACAGATTCGTATGATGTCCGTCTTGTCTATCTTGCACTACATCATTTGATGAAATCACGGGGACATTTCCTCTACGAAATATCGGAAACATCGGACAATGACTCATCTTTAAGGGATAAGTTGCAACGGTGTACAAAGGGAACATAATAAAAAACTTAATAATGGACTGCCAATCTTACACAAAGTACCGCCCAAACGAGACTACGGGCGGTATTTTTGTATCATGGCGGAGAAAGGAGGAACTTCCCACGGGGGCTTGACTGAAAAGTTGAGCCCCTTTTTTCATGCCAAAAAACAGGAGGTAAATGCTTATGGCAGATGATAAAACCACAAAAACGCCGGAACAGCCAGTAACGGATACCGGATCGGGCAAAGAAACACCGCCTACTCCCCCAAAAGAGCCGGAGAAGGTTTCCGTTTCCCCGGAGCCGGAAAAAAAGACGGAACCGGAGGTAAAGAACCCGCAGGTTTCCGTCTATAACTTCGCTGAAATTATGAAGGAAAAGAATGTCGAGGAACGGGCGGCAGCTCCCAGCGAGGAAAAGCCTGTCCCGGCAAAAACGGAAAAACCGGAAAAGCAGCCGGAGGCTCCGAAGAAAGCGGAGGAAAAACCCAAAGAGCCGGAACAGCTGAAGCGCCGGGGCCGTCCCCCGAAAGCAGATAAGGACAAGGACGCAGCCCCGAAGTCCAAAGCTCCCGCACAGAAACCGGAAAAGGAGGTCAAAAAGGAACCGGAGAAAAAAACGGCTCCAACGGTGCAGACCGCTCCCACTCCGAAGGAACCCGAAAAGCCGAAGGATGCACCACGCCGGGGCAAGGAGCAGATCGTCTATATCAAGCTGAACGAGCTCTACGCCTTCAAGAACCATCCCTTTGAAGTCCGGGATGATGAAGAAATGCGGGCTATGGTGTCCAGCGTTAAGGACAAGGGCGTGACCCAGCCCGCTATTGTCCGTCCCCGTGAGGATGGCGGCTATGAGATCGTGTCCGGTCACCGCCGCCAGAAAGCCAGCGAGCTTGCCGGATATGCGGATATGCCCTGTATCGTCCGAAACCTGACAGACGATGAAGCCATCACCCAGATGGTCGAGGACAATCTCAACCAGCGTGAAGAAATCCTCCCCAGTGAGCGGGCCAAAGCCTTGAAAATGCAGCTTGAGGCTATCAAGCACCAGGGCTCCCGCACTTCGGGCCAGATTGACCCGAAGGACGCAGGCAAACGCTCCAACGAGATCGTGGCCGAGCGGAACAAGATGGCGGTCAAGCAGGTGCAGCGATATATCCGTCTCAATGAGCTGGTTCCCGACCTGATGAAGCTGATGGATGAAAAAAAGCTGGGCTTTACTACGGCGGTGGAGCTTTCCTATATCGGCAAGAAGAACCAGAACTATATCGCCGTCGCCATTGACAGCCAGCAGTCCTCGCCTTCACAGGCGCAGGCAAAGCGTATGCGTGAGTTGGACGAAAAGAAGCTACTCAACGGGGATGTGATCGACGGCATTATGATGGAGGACAAAAAGGAGGTAGACAAAGTGATTTTGACAGGTGCGGAACTGAGCAAGTATTTCGGCAAGGAAACTACGCCGAGGGAAATGAAGGATCAGATCATCAAGCTGCTGGACGACTGGAAGGGACAGCAGAAGGAACACGAAAAGCCGGAGAAGAAAAACGAACAGGAAAAGTAAGCCTAAACTTCGGGTCAGCATGGCCCGAGGATTGCGGGGCTCTGCCCCGCGCCCCGAAGCTCTGGAGATATAAATTATTCCCCGTCGCCAGTTATTCCGTAGCATAGCCGGGAAAATCAGTCAAGGGCAGCGCCGCCGCAGGCGGTGCCAGAGGCACCCTTGACGGATTTCTCCCGGTTATGCTTTTTCCCGGTCAAGCGACGGGGATATAAATTCTCCAGAGCCGTTCCCCTTCCCGGGGGAAGGGGCGGAGGGGTTGGGCGAACTCTTGCTTTTCCCTAAACCAAAACAGAAATGGAGGCTCAACCAATGAAACGACCTTTAGCGTACCTGACCGCCGCATGGAGCGGCGAGCCGGATGTTGATATGGAACTGGCGGCCCACTACTGCCGTCTTGCTTATGAGGCGGGCTTTTCCCCGATATGCCCGCTCTTGTATCTGCCGCTGTTTTTGAATGACAGCGTTCCCGAGGAACACAAGGCCGGGATTGATATGCGCCGGGATATGCTGCGGCGCTCCCACACCCTGATCGTCTGCGGCAGCGTTGTGGACGAGGATGTGAAAAACGATATTGCAGTTGCCGGACGGCTGGGCATTGCGGCGACCACGCTGGAAGGGGTGCTTGCCGTGAAGGGACACGGCACCCCGGGCCATGCCGGACATTAAGCTGGGGAGCCTTTTTGACGGGATCGGCGTGTTCCCTCTGGCTGCTTCCCGGTGCGGTATCCGTCCGGTATGGGCCAGCGAGATTGAGAAAGCGCCCATCTCCATAACCAAAAGGCACTTTCCCGATATGGCGCATTTGGGAGACATTACAAAGGTGGACGGCGGGAAAATCCCGCCGGTCCATGTGATAACCTTCGGCTCTCCCTGTCAGAATTATGCCGAAGAAATAGTTATTCCGAAGTTGCTGCATCAAGTCCCATAAATCCTGGACTTTCCACAAAAACATCGGAATAACAAAAGCGTCCGCCAAACCTGTATAATGAGAGCGCAGGCAACACAGCCTGCCATCAAAGATACAGGAGGAGGACTATGGAAACGATTGATTTGGTTGCAACCGCTACGCAAATATTGGAACTTTTATCTGACCAAGGTATAAGCGGCAAAAGTCTGCACGCATATACCCACACCGGCATTGGCTGCGTCATCCGCCACTTTCAAGCAAAAGGTATTCTTTGCGCAGCCCCTGAAATGTTAGATGCATTTTTACTTGAACAGCGTGAATTTTTTGATCAAGGGGCATTTTCGGTCTGGAAGTGGAGACTGCTCCGCAGGGGATGCGAACTCTTAAAACATTGTGCAGAAAAAGGCTCAGTGGATCTGACGCCGTTGTCCCCTTGGATGCCTGCATTGCGGCGACCACGACAAAGCATCTGGAAGGACACACCAACTCCAGAGCAGCTTGCGGATTTGGATAACATTTACGCGCTGGTCTGGAGAACCAACAGCGCGATTTTGGAACTTGGCCTTACTGACGCAACAGTTGGCCATTACAGGAACGAAGGTCTGGCGATCATCTTGAATCGACACTATGAATCTGGGACAGATCGATTTTCGGGAGAAATTTTGGATCAGATCGTTGCAGAGAAACGGATTCAATATGAGTACGGGCAAATTGGCAGAGGCTCATATCAAAACTTGCGCAAGGCTGCGTATTGGATACAGGAGATGCACCAGACAGGTCATATTACTTTGGCGAAGGTTCCAAACTGGGGGCAACGGGAACTTGTTGAGCCGTTCAACTCACTTTTAAGAGAATTTTGTACACACACCAAACAAAGCGAAAGCATGGCTGAGACTACACGCAATGTCGCCAGGAGCGCTATACGTCGGTTCTTGTTTGAAATGGAGGATCATGGGTTCCGCTCTTTGGCGGATTTCACTCTGATAAATGTAAATGGGTGTGTTACCAGTTTTGCAGCGCATTACGCCGGTGGACTTGGTTCAGCAATTTCTTCTGTGCGGCTGTTTCTGAGATTTTTATTTGAACGTAACTTGACAATCACTGACCTGAGTCAGTCTCTGCCGGAACTTATGGCAACCCGAAAAATGTTCCATGAGGGCTTTACTGAGGATGAACTGGAATATCTGCTGGAACATCCGGACAGGACTACGGCCATTGGGAAACGGGATTATGCCATGATGGTACTGGCTGCGCAGAGCGGTCTGAGGGCCTGTGACGTTGTTCGGCTGGAACTGGGTAGCATTGATTGGAGGGCGAGGGAAATTCGGCTGGTTCAACACAAAACTGGTGAACCGCTGTCCCTTCCACTGCAAGCAGAAAGCGGGAACGCGATTGCGGATTATATTCTCAATGGCCGCCCGGATTCCGCGCTTCCGAATATCTTCCTGTGCCATACGGGAGTGATCCGCCCGCTTGACGCGCGTTCTGCCAGCGGGGTTGTTTCCAAGCACATGAAGCTGGCAGGAATTCCGGCGAAACGTCGTGCCTTTCACGCGCTTCGCCGGACATTTGGGACAAGACTGCTCCAGAATGAGGTATCCTTTGAACTGATCCAGCAGCTTCTCGGCCACAGGGATATGGACTCTATGAAGCTGTATCTGTCTATTGACGAGCAAGGACTGAAGCAGTGTGCGTTGCCCCTGCTCTCCCACAGAAAGGCGGGGGGCTGAAATGACGTACACCTTTGAGAGCTGCTTTGCTGCCCGAATCGAGGACTTTATCGCGCAGAAAAACGCATTGGGGTTTGGTTATCTGGAATCCTCTCGCCTTCTGCGGGACTTTGACCGCTTTTGCATGACGCATTTTCCTGAAGAAAACTTTCTGACCGAGGAGCTTTGCCTGGCTTGGGCTACGAAAAAGAATACAGAGGGCAACAATACCTTCCGCAACCGCATGATGCCGGTGCGCGAGTTTGCCAGATACCTGAATCGCAACGGTGAGGCCGCCTACGTTCTGCCGCCGGATATTGCCAGGAAAGATGCTCCTTACGCTCCGTACATCTATACCGAGGACGACATCCTGACAATTTGGGATGTTTTCGACCATTTGAAACCGAGAGGCGGTTTCCCGGTACGGCAATATGTGATCCCGGCTATGGTAAAGCTGATGTATTGCTGCGGTCTGCGTCCGGCTGAGGCCAGAAAGCTTCGAGTAAGCGATGTAGATTTGGAAATTGGGCGGCTGAACATTATGGAGAGCAAGAAGCACAGGAGCCGCATTGTTATGATGGCAGAAGATGTGACGCAGATGCTCTCAGATTGCAGCGCCATCGTAGCCTCCGTTATGCCAGAACGTGAGCCGTTCTTCCCCAACTCTGAGGGCGGCTTTTACGGAAAGAGGGGGCTGGAGAAGACGTTCCGCCAGGTTTTGAAGAAAGCCGCCATTACAGGAACTGGCCGCCGTTCCCCGCGTCTTTATGATTTTCGTCATACTTTCGCTACCCACAGGCTGTATCGCTGGATGCGTGAGGGCAAAGACCTGAACGCCATGCTGCCCTATCTGAGTGCATACATGGGCCACGCACAGCTCTCGGACACTTACTACTACATCCATCTGGTCCCCGGTTTGCTGGAGGAGATGTCCGGATTCGCGTTTTCTTCTGCTGAAGCGTTCTTGCCGGAGGTAAGGGCCGATGAATGATTTTTTTGATGTGGTTCGGCGTTTCCTTTTGGACTATCTGCCCAAGCAGCGCTGCCTCAGTGAGAATACGATTCTCTCCTACAGACAGACGCTCAATCTTTTTGTAGCTTATATGAGAGATGAGATGGGAATTGGAGCCACCGAATTGACTTTCTCCCGCATTGACCGGGACGCCATTCTCGGTTTCCTGGCCTGGTTGGAAAATGCGCGGAGATGCAGTGTCTCTACCCGCAACCAGCGCTTGATGGCACTGCGGTCTTTTCTGGATTTTGCTGGACAGATTGATTGCACACAAACGGCACTGTACCTTTCCGCCTGCAACATCCCCTCCAAGGAGTCTCATGGGCGGATCGTTGAATTTCTGACCGAACCGTCATTGACTGCACTGCTTCAGCAGCCTGATCCATCCAAGCCCAAAGATTTGCGGAATCTGGTATTCATGATCCTCATGTACGATACCGCAGCCCGGTGCAGTGAACTTCTCGATATGAAAGTTTGTGATCTGCGCCTTGACGCAAAACACCCGATTGCGTATCTGCACGGAAAAGGGCGCAAAATCCGCACAGTCCCACTGCTCAGCAAGACGGTTCAGCATTGCAAGCAATATCTGCGCAAGTTTCATCCGACCGCAGATTACCACAGTGAAGCACCACTTTTCTTCACTGTGATTCATGGGACACAGCAAAAAATGTCTCCCGATACGGTATCTGCGTTCTTTATAAAATACGGAAGCATGGCGAAGCTTGTTTGCCCGGAAGTCCCGGAACACATCCACCCGCATATGATGCGGCACACACGGGCAATGCACTTATACCAGTCTGGAATGCCCATGGTGCTGCTTTCGCAGTATCTTGGCCATGCACAGGTTGAAACTACGATGATCTACGCCCATGCAGACACCGAGATGAAGCGGGCTGCGATTCAAAAGGCCGATGCTGTCCGCAAGGCCAAGCCCGCACCCGATGAAATCTGGGCTGATAACGAGGAGATGATCTTGAAACTGTCTGGGTTGACTTGATTTGAGCACGGATGCTGCTTGACCGTATAGTTTTGTTATTCCGAAGTTTTTGTGGAAAGTTCCGAATTCATGGGACTTGATGCAGCAACTTCAGAATAACTATTCCTTCGGCATAATTTTGGTTATTCCGAATTCGGAATAATCAGAACCTTTCTCTGATCGGCAACCGCTCAGGCCTTGCCGGGGCAAAATCAAGCCTGTTCTATCAGGCGTTTCGTATCATACAGGAAATGAGGGATGCTACTGATAACCTATATCCAGCTATCGCTGTTTGGGAAAACGTCATGGGAGCGTTTTCTACAAATGACCGGATGGACTTTAGAGCCGTCCTATCCGCCTTCTCGGACACCGAAGTTCCAATGCCTCCTTCGGGAAGATGGGGAAACGCCGGAATGGTGCGAGGGGGAACGCCTGATGTGTGCTGGCGGCTCATGGACGCCCAGTATTGGGCAGGCTCCCGAAGGCTGGCACGAAGGCAGCGGATTTTCGTCGTGGCGGATTTTGGAGGCAGACGTGCCGCAGACATACTATTTAAGCCCCGTCCAATGCTCCCACTTCCTCCGCCTTGCGGAGAGGGCGGGTGGGCCACCGCCGAAGGAGATCGAACAGCTTCTTTTGAAACAGGGCGGCAGATACCAGTCATCCACCCCTTTCAGTGCTTCCGTATGCGGGGAGCGGCAAAAAGGCAGGAAGAAACGGCCTTCCGAAACAGCTTCGGATTACCAACTGACCCTTTTCCCACTCTTTTAGCCAGTGATGTAACGCCCTTTGCCTTCTGGTATGAGGGCGACCCGGAGGGCGGCTGCATCCGTTTTCTGACGGAAACGGAAAGCGAACGGCTGATGGGGCTGCCGGAGGGCTGGACAAAGTACGGGGCGGACGGCGTGGAGATCCGGCCTCTGCAACGCTACAAGGCACTGGGAAATGCGATTGCCCTCCCTTGCGCCGATTACATTATGGCCGGGATTTATGAGGTGCTGGCTGACCGGGCTGGAAAGGAGGAATGAGCCCATGTTTGAAGCCTATATAACCAACACCGCCCTGTACCCCTTGATGGGGATCGAGGTAGGGACAACGGTACATTTCCCCATGACGACACAGGAGTTGCAGGCCGCCCTTGCCAAAATCGGGATAGACGGGAAACGGTACAGCGAAGTGTTCTTTACCAGCTTTGACAGTGATGTGCTGGGGCTCTACGATCATCTCTACGAATGTGAGAACATCGACGAGCTGAACGAGCTGGGCCACGCCCTGCTGGAAGTACGGGATAAGGGCGGACTGGAAACCTTTGAAGCCGCTCTTGTCTTGGGAAACCACACAAGGAGCGTGAAGGATTTGATAAACCTGACGCAGAACCTTGACCTTTACCGCTTTTACCCGGATATTTCCGATGATGAAGGGCTGGGTCGTCTTTACGCCGACGAGCTTGGGACTATCGACATACCGGAGCACATTCAGAACTACTTCGATTATGAGGCATACGGGCGGGATGTGCGTATCAACGAGGGCGGCGTATTCGCTCCCGGTGGGTATGTGTCGGCAGTCCCGGAGGGCTTCAAGGAGTATTACCACGGGCCGCAGGACATCCCGCCGGAACACCGGATATTTGCCTATCCTGAAAAGGCCGAGCCTGTCCACTCCATTCTCGCTACACTCAAACGGTTTCAAGAAGCCCCACCCGCTCCGAAAAAGGACAAGGCGGGGCCTTCCCATGAAGAACGGTAGGACTTCGGGCCAGCATGGCCCGAAGCATAAAGGAGGTGCATACCATCAACTATTACCCTATCAATGAAGGAGCCGCCCGCCGGGCAAAAGAAATGAACAGCTTTTCCGACTACAAGGAAGGGAGCGCAACGGCGGAATACCGGGCAATGGTGGACAAGGCCGCCGCCATAGCGGAAAAGCAGAAATCCCGGGTGGACCCCATGTACCATGAGAAGATCGACCATCTGTTAGACACCTACGCCCGCAAGCTGGCCGAAAACATGAACCAGGGCTTTGCCATTGACGCAAGGGTTCCCTCTGTGATGATCGCCGGACCTGCCAATTTCCCGGTGGGAAAGAAGGAAAAACAGAACCGGGCCCGGGACAGCAACATGGAGGATTGGCGGCATATTCAAGGGCTGCTGGATAAGATACGCAGCACCGGCATGGGCGGGATCAGCGCCGATGACCCGGCAGCGATTGAAAAGCTCCAGAAGAAGCTGGACGGGCTGGAACGCTCCCAGCTCATTATGAAGGAGGTCAACGCCTATTACCGCAAGCATGGCAAGCTGGACGGCTGTGCGCTGCTGTCGCCGAACCAGATCGAAAAGCTGAAAGCAAGCATGGCGTCAAGTTGGCGAAGCGACCCGAGGCCCTTTGAAAGTTACCAGCTAACCAACAACAATGCGGAGATCCGCCGGGTAAAGGCCCGTATCGAACAGCTTTCCAAACAGGCGCAGCAGGAATTTTCCGGCTGGGAGTTCGATGGGGGTCGTGTGGAAATGAACCGGGAGGACAACCGCTTGCAGGTGTTCTTTGACGGAAAGCCTGACGCGGACACCCGGGCCGAGCTGAAAAGCAGCGGCTTTCGTTGGGCTCCCAGCGTGGGCGCATGGCAGAGGCAGCTCACGGACAACGCCATCCGGGCGGCTGACCGTCTGGAATGTATCAAGCCACTGTCCGGCGAAAAGCCCTCCCAACTTCAAAAGAAGCCCTCTATCTTGCAGACCATGCGGGAACAGGACGAAAAAGTCCAGACGGAGCCGGAAAAGAAAGCTCCGTCCGGCAGAGATGCCGAGCGGTAAGCCTCGGGCCACATTGGCCCGAGGTTTTCTGTTCCCCGAGATTGTACGGGGGCCTCCCGGATAGCGGGAACCCCGACGGAAAGGAGGTTTTATGCAGGAAGAAGTAAACCAAAAAACGGTTGCCCTTTCGATCAGGACAACGAAGCTCACAGGAAAAGTGCTGGCTGCCGCTCTTGGAAAGGTGGCGCGGGCGGTGCAAAAGCACCACCGGAAGGCGCTGACCCCGCAGGGACGCCAGAGCGTAAAAAAGCTGATGAACCACTATGGCGGCAAAAGCGCTATGCCCTATGTGGGAGCCCCAAAGGATTTTGACCGGATTGCGAAGGAGTTCCATGTGGACTACGCTTTCCATAAAGTGAGCCCCGGTCATTACCTGCTGTTTTTCAAAGCCAATCAGGCGGACGTTATCACAGCGGCCTTCCAGAAGTACAGCGCAAAGGTGCTGAACAAAGAGCAGGACAAGGCTTCCATCCTCGGCCAGCTTCGGAAATTCACGGAGCAGATCAGGACACAGGCAAAGGAAAAGCAGCGAACCAGAGAGGCGGTGAAGGACGGACGTTGAGTGACAAGATCAGAAAATATGTGCTCCCAAACCTGCCGTACCTCTTTGTGTTCTGGTTCTTCTCCAAAATCGGGACGGCCTACCGGATCGCCCCCGGCACAGACTTCGGGACAAAGCTCGTGGGGATGCTTGATACCTTCCCCAAAGCCTTTGAAACCTACTGGCCGGGGCTGGGCGGTATTGACCTGCTGGTGGGCCTTGCCGGTGCGGCTGGGGTGTATCTGCTGATACAGTCAAAGATCAGGCAGGCGAAAAAATTCCGGCGGGATGCGGAGTACGGCACCGCCCGCTTTGGAACAAAGGAGGATATAAAGCTGTTTGTTGACCCTAAATTTCAGAACAATGTCATTCTGACCGGGACGGAGTTCCTTACCATGAACACCCGCCCGAAGATTCCCGCCAATGCCCGGAACCTAAACGCCTGTGTCATCGGCTCGTCCGGCTCGGGAAAGACAAGGTTCTGGCTGACCCCGCAGCTCCTTCAAGCCCATTCCTCGTATGTGGTGGTAGACCCGAAGGGCGGCACCCTCGACCAGTGCGGGCGGTTTCTGCAACGGGAGAAATACAGGGTGCGGGTGTTCAACAGTATCGACTTTTCAAAATCCATGCATTACAATCCGCTGGCCTATATCAAGACGGAAAGCGATGTTTTGAAATTCGTTACCGCCCTGATCGCCAACACCAAAGGCGACGGCAAGGAGGGCGACGAGTTCTGGACTAAAGCTGAAACCCTCTTGTACTGCGCCCTTGTGGCCTACATCGTCTTTGAGGGGCCGGAGGAAGAACGCAACATGAATACGCTGGTGGAAATGATAAACAGCATGGAAGTCCGGGAGGATGACGAAACCTTCAAAAATGCGGTGGACTATATGTTTGACGGGTTGGAACGTCGCAGCCCCCAGCACTTCGCCGTGAGGCAGTATAAGAAATACAAGCTCGCCAGCGGCAAGACAGCCAAAAGCATCTTGATTTCCTGCGGTGCAAGACTGGCTCCCTTTGATATTCCCCAGCTTCGGGAGATCATGTCTTATGACGAACTGGAGCTGGATAAGCTGGGGGATGAAAAATCAGCGCTGTTCTTTCTTATCAGCGACACGGACACCACCTACAACTTTTTGGTTGCCCTCGCTTTTTCGCAGATGTTCAACCTTCTGTGTGAACGGGCTGATAACACCTATGGCGGGCGTCTGCCCTACCATGTGCGGGTGCTATGGGACGAGGCTGCCAACACCGGACAGGTGCCGGGGCTGGAAAAAATCGTGGCTGTCATCCGCTCCCGTGAGATCAGCCTGACGCTTTTTTATCAGGCAATGAGCCAGTGCAAGGCATTGTACAAAGACCATTCCGAAACCATCATGGGAAACATGGACAGTATCGTGTTCCTCGGAGGCCGGGAGGCTTCCACCCTAAAGGATATTTCGGAAAACTGGCTGGGCAAGGCCACCATTTCCATGCAGACCGAGGGTCGCAGCCGTGGACAGTCTGAAAGTTACAGCCAGAATATGCAGCGGCTTGGCCGGGAGCTGATGACCACCAGCGAGATCACCACCATGCCCGGAGATAAATGTATCTTGCAGCTTCGGGGGCTCCCGCCTTTCCTGTCCCCGAAGTATGACTTGAAAAAGCACCCGAATTACAAGTACACAGCCGAATTTGATAAAAAGAAAAACGCCTTCCGCTTGGAAAGCCTGTTCCGCCACCGGCCATTGAGACTAAAGCCGGAGGACGAATACACGGTGTACGAAGTGGACGGCTCCGACACGGACGAAGAAGCTGACCTGTTGAATTTCGATGATCTGGACAGCGACGAGTTTGTGTAACTTCGGGCCATGATGACCCGAAGCGCCGCCGATGTGGGCGGCTTTTTTTGTACCCAAAACCATCAAACAAACAAAATGGAGGAACGTATATGGAATTTTTCAATCAGGCAATCGACATTCTTAAAATTCTGGTCATGGCTCTTGGCGCTGGTCTGGCGGTATGGGGCGTCATCAACCTTCTGGAAGGTTACGGGTCGGATAACCCTGCGGCAAAGTCGCAGGGCATTAAGCAGTTCATGGCTAATTAAAGGGAACAAAAAAGAAAGGA
>NZ_QUDX01000008.1:111256-111571 GCF_003477715.1 Butyricicoccus sp. AF35-5AC | reverse complement strand
GAAAACGGGCGGTATATGTGGGACTTCTCCGTTATCAAAGACCTTTTGATGAATCCCGTCTACACTGGGGCGATTGCTTCCCAGAAAAAGGACTACCGTTTCAAAATCGGCACGATTGGGGAAAAGAAGCCGGAGGACTGGATTGTGGTGGAGGGACAGCATGAACCGCTGATTGACCGCATGAACTTTGACATTGTGCAGAACAAGCTGAAATCCCGCCAGCGTCCGGGGCAGACCAATGAAATCAGCCTGTTTGCCGGACTGTTAAAATGCGGCGAGTGTGGGAAGTCGCTGACGGTACGCTACACAAACGCT
>NZ_QUDX01000008.1:460-111246 GCF_003477715.1 Butyricicoccus sp. AF35-5AC | reverse complement strand
AGTGTGGGAAGTCGCTGACGATACGCTACACAAATGCAAAACATCCCCAGCGGATTTACTCCTGCAAGACCTACAATGCCTTTGGAAAGAACCACTGCACCCAGCACCGGATTGATTATGACACCCTTTACAGCCATGTGCTGCGGAAAATCCGGGAATGTGCCAGAGCTGCCCTGATGGACGGGGAAGCGGTTGCCGACCGCCTGACCAATACCTGTGAAGCCGAGCAGCGGGAACAGCGGGAAGCA
Organism: Butyricicoccus sp. AF35-5AC; assembly: GCF_003477715.1. Lineage (NCBI taxonomy): Bacteria > Bacillati > Bacillota > Clostridia > Eubacteriales > Butyricicoccaceae > Butyricicoccus > Butyricicoccus sp. AF35-5AC. The sequence continues at coordinate 110,998 of NZ_QUDX01000008.1, read as the reverse complement.
ATGGAACGCTCCCTTACAAGGGACGAGGAACGGATTGAGGTTCTGGACAAAATGGTCATGCGGCTTTATGAGGATATGATTGCAGGGCGTATCAGTGAGCAGAATTTCAACACCATGCTGGAAAAGACACAGACCGAGCAGACGGAGCTTAAAACAAAAGTGTCCGAGGGCAGAAAGCGGCTGTCCGATGAAGTCCAGCTTGCCAATGATGCAAAACAATGGGTGGAAGCCATTCAGGAATACGCCAACATCACAGAGCTGGACGCAGCCACCCTCAACCGCTTAATCAAAGAAATCGTTGTGCATGAGCGCATTGACGAAGATAAAACAAGACACATTTCTATCGAAATTCATTTTAATCTCAAACCCATCCCGGAGGTGGAACAGGTCACTGCCTGACCTGTCCCGCCGGGACGGTTCTCTTAACAACACCATATAGATTTTTTGTACGCCGCCGCCCGCCATCGAGCAGAGTTTTTACACCTAATTGGGGATGAAACAGCTCATGGCCGGTGCTGGTGTAGCCGTGGTAGGCATGGTCCTTGTACCTCTGCTCTCCGGGCTTTTCTCTGTCTAAGCGTCTCCGTATGAAATCCTTGCCGCTCCCGCAGTTTTGCGGGGGCGGCGGAAAGGAGGTTGACACCGTATGGATTTCTTACTTGAAGCCCTGACAAATTGGCTGAAAGAAATGCTGGTGGGCGGCATTATGAGCAACCTTTCGGGGATGTTTGACAGTGTAAACCAGCAGGTCGCGGATATATCCGTACAGGTAGGCCAGACCCCACAGGGATGGAATGGCAGTATTTTCAGCATGATTGAGAATCTGTCCAACTCCATCATGGTGCCGATTGCAGGCGTGATCCTGGCTATCGTGATGACCGTAGACCTGATCCAGATGATCGCAGACAAGAACAACCTGCATGATGTGGACACCTGGATGATTTTCAAGTGGGTGTTCAAATCAGCCGCTGCCATCCTCATTGTCACAAATACATGGAATATCGTGATGGGCGTCTTTGATATGGCGCAGAGCGTAGTGGCGCAGGCGGCAGGGGTTATCAATTCGGATGCGTCCATTGACATTTCCTCAGTTATGACCGATCTGGAACCGAGGCTGATGGAAATGGATCTGGGACCGCTGTTCGGACTGTGGTTCCAATCCCTCTTTATTGGCATTACTATGTGGGCGTTATATATCTGTATCTTTATCGTTATTTATGGCCGTATGATCGAAATCTACCTTGTGACTTCGGTGGCTCCCGTTCCAATGGCTGCAATGATGGGTAAAGAATGGGGCGGTATGGGCCAGAATTACCTCCGATCCCTGCTGGCGCTGGGCTTTCAGGCGTTTCTCATTATCGTCTGCGTGGCAATTTATGCTGTGCTGGTGCAGAACATCGCTCTGGAAGATGACATCATCATGGCAATCTGGAGCTGCGTGGGCTACACCGTACTGCTATGTTTTACGCTGTTCAAAACCGGCAGTCTCGCCAAATCAGTCTTTCAGGCGCACTAAAACGGAAGGAGGTTTCCACATTGGCTTATGTACCCGTACCCAAGGACTTAACAAAAGTCAAAACAAAGATCATGTTCAATCTGACCAAGCGGCAGCTTATCTGCTTCACGGGCGGATCGCTTATTGGCGTACCGCTTTTCCTTTTGCTCAGAAAACCTACCGGAAACAGTGTAGCGGCTATGTGTATGATGCTGGTTATGCTGCCCTTCTTTATGCTGGCTATGTACGAAAAGCATGGACAGCCCCTTGAAAAGATCGTGGGCAACATTCTCAAAGTAGCTGTGATCCGTCCCAAGCAGCGTCCCTACCAGACCAATAACTTTTATGCCGTATTAAAGCGGCAGGAAATGCTCGATAAGGAGGTGTATGACATTGTTCACCGCAATAAAAAAATGGCTGCATCGGATGTTCGGGAAAACCGAGGAAAAAACTGTGCAGCCGGTAAAGACAAAGAAAAAGCTGTCCCGCGCCGATAAGAAGCAGATCGACGCGGCCATTGTCCGCGCCAACCGCACGGACAAAAAAGGAAAATCTGCGCAGGACAGTATCCCTTATGAACGGATGTGGCCGGACGGAATCTGCCGCATATCGGACAGCCACTACACAAAGACCATTCAGTTTCAGGACATCAACTATCAGCTCTCCCAAAATGAAGATAAGACCGCAATCTTTGAGGGCTGGTGTGATTTCCTCAATTATTTCGACAGCTCGATTCACTTCCAGCTGTCTTTTTTGAACCTTGCTGCATCGGAGGAGACATTTGCCAACTCCATTTCCATCCCGCCCCAGGGGGATGACTTTGACAGTATCCGTGAGGAATACACCACGATGCTGCAAAATCAGCTGGCCAGAGGGAACAACGGTCTCATCAAGACCAAATACCTGACCTTTGGTATCGACGCTGACAGCATCAAAGCCGCCAAGCCCCGTCTGGAGCGTATTGAGACTGATATACTCAATAACTTCAAGCGTCTTGGCGTAGCCGCCAGAACACTGGACGGTAAGGAAAGGCTTTCCCAGCTTCATGCGGTATTTCACATGGATGAACAGCTCCCGTTTCAGTTTGAATGGGACTGGCTGGCTCCTTCCGGCCTATCTACCAAGGACTTCATCGCACCAAGCTCCTTTGAGTTCCGCACCGGTAAGCAGTTCCGTATGGGCAAGAAATACGGGGCTGTTTCTTTTTTGCAGATCCTTGCACCGGAGCTGAATGACCGTCTGCTGGCTGATTTTCTGGATATGGAAAGCTCGCTCATTGTGAGTATGCACATTCAGTCGGTGAATCAGGTGAAAGCCATCAAAACGGTAAAGCGCAAGATTACCGACCTGGACCGCAGTAAGATCGAGGAACAGAAAAAAGCAGTCCGTGCCGGATACGACATGGACATCATTCCCTCTGACCTTGCCACCTATGGCAGCGAAGCCAAAAAACTGTTGCAGGATTTGCAGAGCCGAAACGAGAGAATGTTCCTGGTCTCCTTTTTGGTGTTGAACACAGCGGACAATCCCCGTCAGCTTGGCAACAACATCTTTCAGGCAGGCTCTATTGCCCAGAAGTATAACTGCCAGCTGACCAGACTGGACTTCCAGCAGGAAGAAGGGCTGATGAGCTGTCTGCCTCTGGGACTCAATCAGATCGAGATCCAGCGAGGGCTGACCACCAGTTCTACGGCTATCTTTGTACCATTCACCACACAGGAACTGTTCCAGAACGGCAAAGAAGCCCTGTACTACGGCATCAACGCCCTGTCCAACAACCTCATCATGGTGGATCGAAAGCTGCTGAAAAACCCCAACGGCTTGATTTTGGGTACGCCGGGTTCCGGTAAGTCCTTCAGCGCAAAACGAGAAATCGCCAACTGCTTTTTGCTTACCAATGATGATGTCATCATCTGTGACCCGGAAGCGGAGTACGCACCTCTTGTTGAGCGTCTGCATGGGCAGGTCATCAAGATCTCGCCTACCTCCACCAACTACATCAATCCGATGGACCTGAACCTGGACTACTCGGATGATGAAAGCCCGCTGTCCCTCAAATCTGATTTTATCCTCAGCTTGTGTGAGCTGATCGTGGGCGGTAAGGAGGGCTTACAGCCGGTGCAGAAAACCATCATTGACCGCTGTGTGCGTCTGGTCTATCAGACTTACCTCAATGACCCGCGCCCGGAGAATATGCCGATTTTGGAGGACCTTTATAACCTGTTGCGGGAACAGGAGGAAAAGGAAGCCCAGTATATCGCTACGGCCCTTGAAATCTATGTAACCGGCTCCCTCAATGTGTTCAATCACCAGAGCAATGTGGACATCAACAACCGCATTGTCTGCTATGACATTAAGGAGCTGGGCAAGCAGCTGAAAAAGATCGGTATGCTGGTGGTGCAGGACCAGGTGTGGAACCGCGTTACCATTAACCGTGCCGCCCACAAGTCCACCCGTTACTACATCGACGAGATGCACCTGCTCCTTAAAGAGGAACAGACCGCCGCCTATACGGTGGAAATCTGGAAGCGATTCCGTAAATGGGGTGGTATTCCGACAGGTATCACCCAGAATGTCAAAGACCTTTTGAGCAGCCGCGAGGTAGAGAACATCTTTGAAAACTCCGACTTCGTGTATATGCTCAACCAGGCAGGCGGAGACCGTCAGATACTTGCCAAGCAGCTGGGCATTTCCACACACCAGCTTAGCTATGTGACCCACTCCGGTGAGGGCGAGGGCCTGCTGTTCTATGGCTCCACGATCCTGCCGTTTGTAGACCACTTCCCGAAGAACACCGAACTTTACCGTATTATGACCACCAAACCCCAGGAACTGAAAAAGGAGGATGAATAACTATGAAACAGAATATTTGCGAACTTGATACCATGATTTTTTTCCGTGAGGCATTGGAGGCTCACGAATTCATGTTGCTTCCGGTAATGGCCTCCGCTGTTGTTGAGTGTCGTACCGCTGACAAAGAACTCAAAACCTTGAATGAGGATGGCGAAATTGGTCTTGCCCGTCTCTTTTCGATTTGGGCGAATATGATGTGTGCCCCTGGTGCAGCAACCATTGTAGGGTGCAGACCTATCACAATGCTCTCTGAGATTCTGGCGCAAGTCCATGCGTATCTCACCGTGCATCCGCTATATGATCCGGAAGGTTTGGCCCTCTATGTGGAGCTGCACCACATGATGGATGCTATCCTAATGGGTGATTGGTTTGAATAAAGAGCCGCGCCTGCGCTTTACTGATGAGGAACGGGCTGACCCTGCACTGGAAAAGCCGATCCGCAAAACGGAGAAAGCTACGGCCAGAGCAGATAAGGCGCAGGCCAATATTCCAAAGAAAAAAGTCAGACAGACGGTCATTGACCCGGACACCGGGAAAAAGACCTCGAAGCTGACCTTTGAGGACAAGAAAAAACCACCTTCCAAACTTTCTCAAGGGGTTAAGGAAGCTCCCGTCCATCTGGTCGCGGGCAAGTTTCACAAAGAGATCCGGGAAACAGAACAGGACAATGTGGGTGTGGAAAGCGCCCACAAGTCCGAGGAGGCGGTGGAGACCAGCGCTTATCTGGTGCGGGAGGGCTATCGCAGCCACAAGCTGAAGCCGTACCGCAAAGCAGCCCAGGCCGAGCAGAAGCTGGAAAAGGCAAATGTAAATGCCCTGTACCAGAAGTCCCTACGGGAAAATCCTCAGTTTGCCAGCAACCCTCTCTCCCGCTGGCAGCAAAAACAGAGTATCAAAAAGCAGTATGCCGTCGCCAAGCGCACCGGTCAGACTGCCGGAAATACCGCCCAGGCTGCGTCCAAAACCGGAAAAGCCGCAAGGACGGTAAAAGAAAAGGCACAGCAGGCAGGGGCATTCGTCATGCGCCACAAGAAGGGCTTCCTGATGGCAGGGGTTTTGTTCCTCATCGTCTGTATGCTGATGAATACCATGTCCTCCTGCTCTATGATGGCACAGAGTATTGGTTCTGTAATTTCCGGCACTACCTATCCATCGGATGACCCGGAAATGCTGGCGGTGGAGGCAGATTATGCAGACAGAGAAGCTCGGTTGCAGGAGAAAATCGACAACATCGAAAGCAGCCACCCAGGGTATGACGAGTATCGCTATAACCTGGATATGATTGGCCATGACCCCCATGAGCTGGCGGCAGTTCTCTCTGCTGTCTTGCAAGGTTACACCCGGCAGAGCGCTCAGGCAGAGCTGGCGCGTGTGTTTGCAGCACAGTATCAGCTGACGCTTACTGAGGAAGTGGAGATTCGCTACCGCACGGAGACCTCCACCGACCCGGAGACCGGCGAGACCACCTCAGAAGAAGTCCCCTATGAGTATTACATTTTGAATGTGAAACTCACCAGCAAGCCCATTTCCGCTGTGGCGTCGGAGTTACTGACCCCGGAGCAGATGGAAATGTATCAGGTTTACCGGCAGACCATGGGCAATAAGCCGCTGTTGTTTGGCGGTGGTTCTCCCGATACAGGTGTTTCTGAAGATTTGACTGGTGTTGAATTTATCAATGGCTCCCGCCCCGGCAATCCGCAGCTGGTGGAACTGGCGAAAAGTCAGGTGGGCAATGTGGGAGGACAACCTTATTGGAGCTGGTACGGCTTTGACTCCCGTGTGGAATGGTGTGCCTGCTTTGTATCATGGTGCTATGGTCAATCCGGTCGAACGGAACCACGCTTTGCTGGTTGTCAGTCTCAGGGTGTTCCGTGGTTCCAGTCTCATGGACAGTGGGGCGCACGAGGATATGAAAACATTGCCCCCGGAGATGCAATTTTCTTTGACTGGGATTTGGATGGGACAGCAGACCATGTGGGTATTGTGATCGGTACGGATGGCAGCCGTGTTTATACCGTGGAGGGAAATTCCGGCGATGCCTGCAAGATCAAAAGTTATGACCTGAATTATCAAAGCATTAAGGGCTACGGCCTGATGAACTGGTAACAGAGATTTTTAAGAAGGAGTGATAGACGATGGCAAAGAACAAAATTGAGCGCATTGACCAGGAGATTACAAAGGTCCGCGAGAAGATCGCAGAGTACCAGGAAAAGCTCAAGGCGCTGGAAGCGCAGAAAACCGAGGCAGAAAATCTGGAGATCGTCCAGATGGTGCGCGCCCTGCGTATGACACCGACCCAGTTGAGCGCCATGCTGTCCGGCGGCACAGTTTCCGGCAGTATGGTGGATGACAACAACGAACAGGAGGAAAACAGCTATGAGGAATAAACGATTGCTCCGAACACTTTCCGCCCTTTGCCTGACGCTGGTTCTGGCATCGGGCTTTACTGTTCCCGCTTTTGCCCAGGGCGCAGCGCCGCCCCCGGCAGAGGATACCACCAATGACAGCAATGTGGTGGTGGAAGAAACGGAAAAAGCACCTCCGCTGACCCCGGATGGCAACGCCGCTCTGGTGGATGATTTTGGTGGCAACAAGCAGCTCATTACCGTTACCACCAAGGCAGGCAACTATTTTTATATCCTGATCGACAGGGCCAACGAAGATAAAAAGACTGCTGTTCACTTTCTGAACCAGGTGGATGAAGCGGACCTGATGGCACTGATGGAAGATGGAAAACCCAAAGAGGAGCCGCCTGCTGTGTGCAGCTGTTCGACAAAATGTGAAACAGGGACAGTCAATACGGCCTGCCCGGTCTGTGCAACCGATATGAGCAAATGTACGGGCAAAGCACCGGAACCTCCGGCAGAAACACCGGAGCCGGAAAAAGAGAAGCCTGCCGGACTGAACCCGGCTGCCCTGATCCTTCTGCTGGCTCTGCTGGGCGGCGGTGGCGTATTTGCCTACTTGAAGCTCGTTAAGAATAAGCCTAAGACCAAGGGCAATGACAGCCTGGACGATTATGATTATGGCGAGGAAGATTCCGAGGAATGGGAAACCGAAGATGAGGAAGTCCTTGAGGATGGTTTTGAGGGTTCTGACCCTAATGAGGAACGCGATAGAGCAGATTGAACTATTTGAGCGTAGCGTATTTCAAATCATTGCGGGATAAGGGACAGAGGACAGGGAGAAATTCCTGCCCTCTGCTGCTCTATTCACTCTCTTACTGTAAATCCACACCCAAAATCAGCAGCACATGGTCAAAGAAAGGAGGACCTCACAATGAACACCTGGAACTGGTTATTACACTTTCTGATTATTTTTGATCTGGTCGCCTTCGGAATTTACTTTGGAGGAGACATTCTTTTCACTGCTATCAGCAAAGTTCAAAAAAAGTCAAAGAAGGACGATGACTTGGATCTTTATGATTTTGAAATTGAGACCGCACCCCAAAAGCGCTCTTTATGTGTGGACTCAATCCGAATGCTTTATTCTGGTGAGATAGATGAATTTGTGGAAAAGGAGCTGTTGCTTGATGCAGCGGAGACCATGAACGCTTTATCTGAAGCTGAAAAAACAGCCGTTAGCCTGTTACTAAAAGCTTATATCGGTTTTTTGAGCGAAGAAGCAACGGTAGATGAACAAAGTTTTCCCATGGTTAAGGAACTGTTGTCTTATACACAGGGCAGCAAAGAAGATGGTGAAAAAGATGCCATAGATTGTCTGATGGAAGATACGGTCAGCAGAACCCACAGACATCGAGAATATTACAACAATTATCAACGCTATCAACTGATGCAGGTGGATAAAGAGCGTGTGATTATGGCCTGCAATATCATAATCAATGATTTGATTGGCAGGTTGTACCGATATGATTATCGCTTTGGCTATGACATTACACTTGCCTCAGAACACAGCATTGCAAAAAAACTGTCTGATAATTGGCAGAATGAATGGGAGGTTGAAGATTATGAAGCTGGTGATTGCTGAAAAACCATCGGTTGCACAAAGTCTGTCGGTGGTGATTGGTGCAACCGCCCGTAAGGACGGGTATCTGGAGGGCAGCGGCTGGCGTGTCAGCTGGTGCGTGGGCCATCTGGCCGGGCTTGCGGATGCAGACAGTTATGACCCCAAGTACGCCAAGTGGCGATATGATGACCTGCCTATTCTGCCGGAGCATTGGCAGATGGTAGTGGGAAAGGATAAGAAAAAGCAGTTTGATATTCTCAAAAAGCTGATGAACGCCCCGGATGTGACGGAGGTAGTAAATGCCTGTGATGCCGGACGCGAGGGCGAGCTGATCTTCCGCAGCGTCTACGAGCTGGCAGGCTGCCAAAAGCCCATGAAACGCCTCTGGATTTCTTCGATGGAGGACTCCGCCATAAGGGAAGGCTTTGCAAACCTGCGCCCCGGTGCGGACTATGACGGGCTTCGGGATGCTGCTCTCTGCCGTGCCAAGGCCGACTGGCTGGTGGGGATCAATGCCACAAGGCTGTTTTCCGTGCTGTACCACCGCACCCTCAATATCGGGCGCGTGATGTCCCCAACGCTGGCGCTCATTGTCCAGCGAGAAGCTGAGATCGACACCTTTAAGCCAGTTCCCTTTTATACCGTGGCACTGGAGCTACCCGGTCTTACCGTATCCGGGGAGCGCATGGCGGATAAGGCTGCTGCCGAGCAGCTGAAAGAAGTCTGCCAGGGTGCAGCTGTCACAATCAAAAAGGTGGAGTGCAAGGAAAAGTCCGAAAAGCCGCCTGCCCTCTATGACCTGACTACTCTGCAAAGAGATGCCAACCGCCTGCTTGGATTTACAGCCCAGCAGACCCTGGACTATCTGCAAAGCCTGTATGAAAAGAAGCTCTGCACCTATCCCCGTACTGACAGCCGCTATCTGACCGGCGATATGGCAGACAGCCTGCCGGTGCTGGTGAATCTGGTTGCCAATGCTATGCCGTTTCGCAAAGGGATCGCCATTACCTGTGACTCCCATGCGGTCATCAACGATAAGAAAGTAACCGACCACCACGCAGTAATTCCCACCCGAAATCTCAAGGATGCAGACCTTTCTGCCCTTCCTGCGGGAGAAAAAGCAGTGCTGGAGCTGGTGGCCCTGCGTCTGCTGTGCGCCGTGGCCCAGCCCCATATCTATTCGGAAACCGTTGTGATTGCAGCGTGTGCCGGTGGGAAATTTACCGCCAAAGGAAAAACGGTGAGGCACCCCGGATGGAAAGCACTGGAGGACGCTTACCGTGCCAAAACGAAGGATGCAGAGCCGAAAAAAGAGGGTGCAGAGAAAGCCCTGCCGGAGCTGACTGAAGGACAGACCCTTTCGGTTTCTGCGGCAATCGTCAAAGAAGGCAAAAGCAGTCCGCCCCAGCACTTTACGGAGGACACCCTGTTGTCCGCGATGGAGACTGCCGGAAAAGAGGATATGCCGGAGGATGCCGAGCGAAAAGGTCTGGGGACACCGGCCACCCGTGCCGGTATTTTGGAAAAGCTGGTATCTGCCGGTTTTCTGGAACGAAAAAAGAGCAGGAAAACGGTGCAGCTTCTTCCTTCCCACGATGCAGTTTCCCTGATCACCGTTCTGCCGGAACAACTGCAATCGCCGCTTCTGACTGCCGAGTGGGAGTACCGACTGGGCGAGATCGAGCGCGGGCAGCTTGCCCCAGAGGAGTTTCTGGACGGGATCAGCACCATGCTGAAAGATCTGGTGGGGACTTATCAGGTCATCAAGGGAACTGAGTACCTGTTCACTCCGCCCCGTGAGGTGGTGGGCAAATGCCCTCGCTGCGGCGGTGAAGTTGCAGAACTGCAAAAAGGCTTCTTCTGTCAGAATGATTCTTGCAAATTTGCAATCTGGAAAAACAACAAATGGTGGGCTGCCAAGAAAAAACAGCCGACCAAAGCTGTGGTGTCTGCGCTGCTGAACGATGGCTGTGTCCGTGTGACGGGGCTATATTCGGAGAAAACAGGCAAGACCTACGATGCCACTGTGGTTTTGGAGGACGATGGACAGTATGCCAACTTCAAGCTGGAATTTGACCAGCGGAAAGGAGGCAGCCGATGAAGCTCTCTTTAGTGGAACGGGAAACCATTCTCCTCTATAACCAGGCAGAACCAATGGCTGAGGTCTACACCCACGATCCCCGTCTGATGGAGAAGCTGGAACTGCTGGCAAAAAAGCACCCCGACCAGATCACCCGAAAGGACGCCCATAACTTTGCTGTCCCCAAGCGGTGTGTATCAGTCCGGGAGCCATACAGCGCCGAGCGTCGCAAAGCTGCCAGTGAGCGTGCGAAAGCTGCCGGATACCAGCCCCCTGTGAGAAAGTCCGGCAGTTAAAGACACATGGCAGAGAATGTATTTGAAGCGGTCAAGCAGTCGGTCAGCACCAGAGAAGCGGCAGAGTTTTACGGGATAAAAGTCAGTCGAACTGGCATGGCCTGCTGTCCTTTTCACGATGATAAAAACCCCAGCATGAAGGTAGACCAGCGATTCCACTGCTTTGGCTGCGGTGAAGATGGGGATGTGATCGACTTTACCGCAAAGCTCTTTGACCTCTCCCCAAAAGAAGCGGCGGAGAAACTGGCACAGGACTTTGGCCTGATCTATGACAGTCAGGCCCCTCCCCGTAGGAGATATGTCCGGCAGAAAACAGAGGCACAAAAGTTTCGGGAGGACCGGCAGCGGTGTTATCGCGTACTGTCCGATTACTACTATCTGCTGAAAAAATGGGAGGCCGACAATTCTCCCCGGACACCGGAGGAAGAACCGCACCCCCGTTTTGTGGAAGCAATCCAGAAGAAAGCCTATGTAGAGTACCTGCTGGACCTTTTTCTTTATGAAAGTGAAGAAGAACAAAAGGCATGGATTGCAGAACACACAGCAGAAATCACACATTTGGAAAGGAGATTGAAAATCATGGCTGAGAACAAACCCACCAACCGAGAGCGGCTAAGGGAAATCACAGATGGCATCGAGCAGGGGATCAAGGAACTGTTTGAGAGTGAAAAGTATATGCGCTATCTGTCCGTCATGTCCCGCTTCCACCGCTATTCGGTAAACAACACCATGCTCATCTATATGCAGAAGCCGGACGCTACATTGGTAGCCGGATACAATAAGTGGAAAGACCAGTTTGAGCGTCATGTAAAAAAGGGCGAGCATGGCATTACCATCATTGCTCCCACACCATATAAGAAGAAAATCGAGGAGCAGAAACTGGACCCGGATACCAAGGCTCCGATTTTGGATAAAGACGGAAAGATCGTCACAGAGGAAAAAGAAATCGAGATCCCCATGTTTCGCCCGGTCAAGGTCTTTGATGTGAGCCAGACCGACGGGAAACCTTTGCCTGAGCTTGCTTCCTCCCTTTCCGGCAATGTGCCAAATTATGAGGCATTCATGGAGGCTCTGCGCCGCAGTGCGCCGGTGCCGATCACTTTTGAAGCAATGGCCGCCGATACGGACGGCTATTTTTCTGCCGATCATCAGAAAATCGCCATTCGTCAGGGCATGAGTGAGGTGCAGACGGTTTCGGCCACAGTACACGAGATTGCCCACAGCAAGCTCCACAATCAGAAAAAGATTCAGATTGCCAATGACGAGCAATATCAGGAGATCGAGCTGTTTGATAAACCCGGTCTGTTCTCCAATGGGCGGATTGTCCGTGATAATCTGCCGGAGGGCGTTTATTGCTATGACCTGCGCGGTTCTGACTACGACCCCGGAGAGCCGGTCTGTGTAGAAGAACAAGTGGTTGTAAACCATGCAGGTTCCGTTCTGCTGACAGAGCCGCTGGAGCTGGCGGAAGATGGACGCCTGATGCTGACCGAGGAAGAAGGGATGAATTTTGTTGGCGGCTTTTCTACCCTCACCCAGTTTTTGCAAGAACAGAGGAAAGACCGCCACACGGAGGAAGTGGAGGCTGAAAGCATCTCCTATGCAGTCTGCAAATATTTTGGCATCGAGACCGGAGAAAACAGCTTCGGCTATATTGCCAGCTGGAGTCAGGGCAAGGAACTGAAAGAGCTGAGAGCCAGTTTGGAGACCATCAATAAGACCTCCGGCACTTTGATCTCTGACATTGAGCGCCACTATAAGGAAATCTGCAAAGAGCGCGGAATCGACCCTCATGCAAAGGCAGAGCCGGAAACCGCCCTGATAGAGCAGCCAACCAGCAATCTGACTTACTATGTAGCAGAGTGCATGGAATTTCCAAACCTCGGAGAATACCACGATAACTTGTCTTTGGAGGAAGCAATCCGCATTTATCAGGAGATTCCAGCAGAACGAATGAACGGGATCAAGGGCATTGGTTTTGAGCTGAAAGACGGAAGCGACTATGAAGGACCTTTTCCGATTTTGACCGGCCAGACCATTGACCTGGACACCATCCAGGCAATCGACTATTACCGTGATAATCCTCTGGTGCAAAAAGCGGTAAAGGAACTGGCTGCGGCAATGCCGGAAATGGAAGTGCTGGGGGCGGACGCCAACCAGCAGGAGGCTTTGTTTCTGATCGACAATGCCACCTATCTTCATATCCAGTCCTGTGACAGCGGCTGGGACTACACTCTTTACGATGCTGCGTCCATGAAAGAGCTGGATGGCGGTCAGCTGGATATGCCGGAGCTTTCCCGCAAAAATGCAGTTCTCCAGATTTGTGATGACAACAATCTGGACAGCACTTCGCTCAGACGCGCTCCCTTGTCTATGGTTGAGACCTTGCAGGAAGCTGCTTATGAGCAGATGCAGGCAGAGGCAAGTCAGATGACCGCTTCTGCCCAGCTGCCGGAGGCACAGGAGCAGGCGCTGGATGAATACCCCATGCCTGATGAGCAGGTCTCCACACCGGATATGCAGGAATACGGCTACTTCTATGATGGGATGCTCCCTGTCACCAGAGAACGGGCGCTGGAACTGGATGCCGCCGGTTTGACTGTCTATGTGCTGCATGAGGACAATACGGAGAGCATGGTGTTTGATCCGCAGGAAATCATGGATCATGGCGGTCTTTTCGGTGTGGACCATGAGGAATGGGAGAAAAGCCCTCAGTTCCACGAAAAGGTCATGGAGCGTCAGGAACATCAGCAGGAACGCGAACAGGCATTTCTCTCTCAGAACAGAGATTGCTTTGCCATCTATCAGGTGAGCCGTGACGATCCGCAGAATGTGCGCTTTATGAATCTGGATTGGTTAAAGTCCCATGACATTTCCATAGACCGCAGCAATTATGATCTCATTTACACTGCTCCGATGAGGGAGTCTGGCACTGTGCCGGAGCAGCTGGAAAAACTATATGAGCAGTTTAATCTGCAAAAACCGGCGGATTTTCACAGTCCTTCTATGAGTGTCAGTGACATCGTTGCGATCAAGCAGGATGGTAAGGTATCCTGTCATTACTGCGACAGCGTTGGTTTTACCCAGATCCCCGGATTCCTGCCAGAAAACCCGCTGAAAAATGCGGAGATGGCCATGGAGGACGATTACGGCATGATCGACGGTATCATCAACAATGGCGCAAAAGAGCCTACGGTGGCAGAGCTGGAACAGCGGGCCCGCAGCGGTCAGTCCATTTCCCTCATGGATTTGGCTGCCGCTGCCCATCGGGAGGAACGGGAAAAGAAAAAGTCCGTCATGGAGCAGCTGAAAGGCCAGCCCAAGGCAGAACACAAAAAGACAGCGCCCAAAAAGAGTGCGGAAAGGGAGATTTGATATGGGAAATTTTACTTTTGAGGAAATGAACCTGATGTGCATTTACAATACCGGCAGCCGCACCGGATTGATCGACAGCCTGCGTGAGATGTGCGGCGAGCTATCACCGGAGGAAACGGAACTGCGTGAACTGACCGACAGCGCCCTTACGAAGCTCTGTGCGATGACCGATGAGGACTTTGCCCAGCTGGAGCTGTACCCGGATTTTGACCAGTAAACACCATAACCGCAGGGATGGGGTGGCAATTTGCCACCCCATCTTTTACCCCAAAACCGAAAGGAGGACAGAACACTATGCCAACCAAAGCTGAACTATATGCACAGATGGCGGAGAAGGTGACAACGCAGCTCACGGGGAGCTGGCAGGAATGGGCAGGGTTTCTCACTACTGCTTCCCGCCTTTACAAGTACCCGTTCCATGAGCAGCTGATGATCTATGCCCAGCGACCGGACGCTACCGCCTGTGCAGAGTACGATTTGTGGAATGAAAAGATGGGCCGGTATGTAAGGCGCGGCTCCAAGGGAATCGCTCTGGTGGACGATTCCGGGGACAGGCCCCGCCTGCGTTATGTCTTTGATATTTCCGACACCGGAACCCGTGAACATTCCCGCACTCCCTGGCTGTGGCAGCTGGAGGAGCGCCATCTGGATTCCGTGCAGGCCATGTTTGAGCGCACCTATGATGTTTCCGGTGATGACCTTGCCGGACAGCTCACCGAGGTAGCCGGAAAACTGGCTGAGGAATACTGGACGGAGCATCAGCAGGACTTCTTCTATATCGTTGACGGTTCCTTTTTGGAGGAATATGATGAGTTTAACATCGGAGTACAGTTCAAGGCAGCAGCCACCGTCAGCATCACTTACGCTTTGATGTCCCGCTGCGGACTGGAGCCGGAACGCTACTTCGACCACGAAGATTTCATGGCAATCTTTGATTTCAATACCCCGTCCACCATCGGGGCGCTGGGAACAGCGGTCAGCCAGATCAACCAGCAGGTGCTGCGGCAGATCGGCGTTACCGTCCGAAATGCAGAGCGCGAAGCCAACCAAGAAAGGAGCAAACAAGATGAACAATCCCATGACCTATATCCAGAACGGAGACTATCAGATTCCCGACCTGAAGCTGAGCCAGCAGCCGGAGAAACCCCTGGGCAAGTACGGCAGGATGAGGAAAACCTACCTGAAGGAACATCGTCCCATCCTCTACAACCAGATGCTGCTGAGCGAGAAGCTGTACCCGCACCTTCTGGAGATCGACGAGACCGCCCAGAGCAGACTGGAACAGATGATGCCCCAGCTGGCGAAGGAAGCGGGAGCCACCGAGGAACTGAAAGCCAGCGATCCCATGAAGTGGGTGGGGCTGATGAACACCTGCAAAGCCCAGGCAGAGGAAATCCTGATGGCGGAGCTTATCAACAGCTGACCCTAAACCTGTTCCTCTCCGAAGCGGAACAGATCCAATCCATAGATGAAGCAGAGAATGTAGCGCATACATCCTCTGCTTTTTCTTTTGCCCAAAATGACATCGACCATGTGCTGCGTTTGGGAGGCAATACAGACCGTCAGAGGGAGCGTGTGGTTGCAGCATTTGAAAAGCAGAAAACCACCGCTGAGATTGCCGAGATACTGAAAACGCTGTACAACGGCGGCAATGGCCTTGGCAGTGTGAGCGCATGGTATGCCGAGGATGGTATCCATCTTTCCCACGGAAAGTCTGTCCGTTATGACAGGTCTGCCCAGGTCATTTCCTGGGAGAGCGCCGCAGAGCGTATCGGGGAGCTTTTGGAGAGCGGTCAGTTTGCCTCCAATGTGGAGCTTGCAGAAGCGGCGGGCTATGAACGATCTCTCCTTGCCACAAAGTTCTGGAACCTGTATCACGATCTCAGTGAGGACGCCAGAGAAGCAGGATATTTGTCTTGCCTGTCAGAAATCAGAGGCAATGGGTTCCCGGAGGAGACCCGCCGCCTGACGGAGCAGCTGAATGACCCGGCTTTCCGTCAGACACTCAAGGAAGAATACGCCGCCTTCTGGACTTCCTATCAGCAGGATCGTGACCTGTTGCGCTTTCATTACCATAGGCTAAGGGAAATCTGGGAGAACCTGAAAGACCTTGACCTGCCCCGCAGGACTTTTTCTTCGGACCTTTCCCAAGTGCCAACCGTTCAGCACTTCATTACCGAGGATGAGATCGACGCCGCTATGACCGGCGGCAGCAGTTTCGCCGGAGGAAAAGGCCGTATCTATGCGTTCTTCATGGCAAACCATACGGATAAGGAGAAAGTGAGATTCCTCAAAGCCGAGTATGGCATTGGCGGACGCTCTCATGCCTTGTCCGGTGCAACACACAGCGGCGAAGATCACGATGGGAAAGGACTGCACTATAAAAAGCAGGACTGCCCGGATGTTCACTTGAACTGGGAAAAGGTTGTCAAGCGCATTACCTCTCTTGTTCAGAAAGGCCGCTATCTTACTGAACAGGAACAGACGCAGTATGACAAAATCCAAGCTGAAAAGGAACTGGCAGAAGAAGATGCCATCCAAGCCCAGCAGCCGGAGATGGAAGAAGAAACGCCAAAGCCTATCCTTCGGGAGCAGTTTGAGCAGTATAAGCCTGTGGTGACTGCCGTTATTTCCGAGGATGCCGCATACCGCAATGCCTGCGGGCATTCTGACCGTGAAAATGCTGTCATCGAGGGCAATGCCGCTGTGCGCCGTGCGGTTCTTGGTTCTAAGGATATGGAGCTGATCCGACTCTATTCGGATGTGCCGGAGTTCCGTCAGCGTTTACACCGGGAAGTGATCGACGAGACCTATCCAAAGCTCCATGAGCTTCTGCGCCCTCTTTCTCAGGAAGATATTGATACTGCCCTTTGTGCATGGAACGGCAATATCGAGAGTAAACACGCTGTTGTCCGCTATATGAAAGACCATGCAAGAGAAAAAGATACCGCCGCATGGCTGGCTCAGGAATACGGCGGCAGTAACAGCAACAGCCTGTTCGTTGTCCGTGCCGGCAGCCCGGAGGAAACGCAGCTGCCCTGGCCGAAGGTACAGCGCCGGATTGCCCAGCTCATTCAGGAGGACCGGTTCTATACCGAAGAAGAACAGAACCGTTTTGACGACATCGACCCAATCGCCATCCGGGAAGCTCTGGAAGAAAGAGGGATCGTCAACGGCCAGGTGGCAGACCCGGAAAAACTGGACAATGATCCGTTTATCCAACAGGTGATGTCGGATGTAGAGCAGATCGCAGCTGCTGAGACAGAGCAGACTTCCGAAGTTGCTATTTCCGATGAGGAATATGATGCAGTTCGCCGCCCAACTCCGCAAAGAACATCCTATGACCCTGCTGCCCCGGTCTATGCCGTGGGCGATACCGTGTATATCGAGGATGACGCCTATCAGATCACCGAGCTACGGGAGGACACCGTACAGCTTCTGCCCACCGGGATGGTATATCCCATCTACCGGGCAGAGCGCAAAGAACAGTTCGAGCAGCTGCTTCGGGCAGACCGCCGCAATGCTTACTATACCGAGTTTCTTCCTATTGCCCCGGACAAGGCAGATCAGGACTTACGGGATGTATTGGCTCATGGACTGATGGATGAAGCGGATAAAAAGCAGATTTCCACGCTGCTGCAATCCGGCAGGAGTAACAGCGAGATCGCCTACTGGTTGAGCAGAGCCTATTCCGGTGAGATCGAGACACTGAATCTGGAGACCGGCGATATTGCCGATTACCGTACCACGGCACAGGGCATAGAACTGGAAGTCATGGATGCAGAGGAAAAGCGTCTGGCTGTGCTGTATTTCCGCTGGGATGAGGTTGCACCTTTGCTGCGCGGACTGTACGCCCGTCAGCAGGACGGTTTGGGACAGGAACAGCCCCAACCGGCTACCGAATCCCCGACCTTCCATTCCGAGACCATGGCCGTCTATCCGGGCGATAAGAACAATCTGCCTTATGATGTGGTGGTGGAACGACTGCATATCGAGGAGCCGGAGCCGCCAGCCCCTGTGACAGAGCCGGAGAAAACCTTTGAGGAAGTGCTGGACGAACACCCGGTTTCCATTCAGGTCAATGGCCAGTGGCAGACCTTTCCCAATGCCAAAGCTGCCGAGGAAGCCTCCTATGAGGAATACAAGGCTAACCTGCGCCGCAATGCACAGAACTTCCGCATTACTGATGAGCATTTGGGCGAAGGCGGTCCGAAAGCCAAGTTCCAGGCAAATGTCAATGCGATTCGTTTGCTGAAAGAGCTGGAAGCTGCCGGACAGCAGGCAAGCCCCGAACAGCAGGAGGTTCTTTCTCGATATGTGGGCTGGGGCGGTCTCTCTGATGCTTTTGACCCGGAGAAACCGGCATGGGTTTCCGAGTATGCCCAGCTGAAAGAACTGCTGACCCCGGAGGAATATGCCGCCGCCAGAAGCTCTACCCTCAACGCGCACTACACCAGTCCCACGGTAATCCGGGCCATCTATGAAGCGGTGGACCGCATGGGTTTTGAGACCGGCAACATCCTGGAGCCGTCCTGCGGTGTGGGCAACTTCTTCGGTATGCTGCCGGAGGAAATGAGAAACAGCCGTCTATACGGTGTGGAGCTGGACCCGATTTCCGGGCGCATCGCAAAGCAGCTCTATCCCAAGGCGGACATCACAGTAGGCGGTTTTGAGACCACTGATTGCCGAGACTTCTTTGATCTTGCCATCGGCAATGTGCCTTTTGGTCAGTATCAGGTCAACGACAAAGCCTACAACAAGTTAAACTTTAGTATTCACAACTACTTTTTCGCCAAAGCACTGGATCAGGTGCGTCCCGGCGGTGTGGTAGCTTTTGTGACCTCCCGCTATACCATGGACGCCAAGGATTCCACCGTGCGCCGTTATCTTGCCCAGCGTGCCGAGCTGCTGGGAGCGATCCGTCTGCCGAATGACGCGTTCAAAAAGAATGCCGGTGCCGAGGTGGTATCGGACATCATCTTCCTCCAAAAGCGGGACCGCCCGCTGGACATCGTGCCGGAATGGACCCAGACCGGACAGACGCAGGACGGCTTTGCCATCAACCGGTATTTTATCGACCACCCGGAAATGGTGCTGGGCAGACAGGAGCCGGTAAGCACTGCCCATGGCATGGACTACACCGTGAATCCCATTGAGGGGCTGGAGCTTGCCGATCAGCTGCATGATGCCGTGAAGTACATTCGCGGCACCTACCAGGAAGCCGAGCTGCCGGAGCTGGGTGAGGGCGAAGCCATCGACACCTCCATTCCCGCCGACCCCAATGTGAAAAATTACTCCTACACCGTTGTGGACGGCACTGTGTATTTCCGTGAAAACAGCCGCATGGTGCGCCCAGACCTGAACTCCACCGCCGAGGCCCGCGTGAAAGGGCTGGTGGGCCTGCGGGAATGTGTCCAGCAGCTCATTGATCTCCAAATGGACGCCGCCACACCGGACAGCGCCATTCAGGATAAACAGGCCGAACTGAACCGGCTCTATGACAGCTTTTCCGCAAAATATGGTCTTATCAATGACCGGGCGAACCGACTGGCCTTTGCCGATGATTCCAGCTACTATCTGCTCTGCGCGCTGGAAGTCATTGACGAGGACGGCAAGCTGGAGCGCAAGGCGGATATGTTCACCAAGCGCACCATCAAGCCACACAAGGCGGTGGACACCGTGGATACCGCCAGTGAAGCCCTTGCCGTCTCCATCGCGGAGAAAGCCTGTGTGGATATGGCGTATATGTCGGAGCTGACTGGCAAGACCAGCGACGAACTGGCCGGAGAGCTGCAAGGCGTAATCTTCCGTGTACCGGGACAGTTGGAGCAGGACGGAACGCCCCATTATGTGACTGCTGATGAATACCTCTCCGGCAATGTACGCCGCAAACTGCGTCAGGCGCAGCGGGCGGCACAGCAGGACCAGGTTTATGCAGTCAATGTGGAAGCCCTTACCGCCGCCCAGCCCAAAGACCTGGATGCGTCGGAGATCGAGGTGCGTCTGGGCGCTACCTGGATTGACAAGGAATATATCCAGCAGTTTATGTATGAGACCTTTAATACCCCGTTTTATCTCCAACGCAGTATCGAGGTCAACTATTCGTCCTTTACCGCTGAATGGCAGATCAAGGGGAAATCTTCTGTATCCTACAACGATGTGGCAGCTTATACCACCTACGGAACCAGCCGCGCCAACGCCTACAAGATTTTAGAGGACAGCCTGAACCTGCGGGATGTCCGTATCTATGACACCATAGAGGATGCAGACGGAAAAGAGCGCCGCGTGCTGAATGCCAAGGAGACCACCCTGGCGGCTCAAAAACAGCAGGCGATCCGGGAAGCCTTTAGGGACTGGATCTGGAGAGACCCGGAGCGCCGCCAGACTTTGGTGAGCCAGTACAACGAGGAAATGAACTCTACCCGTCCCCGTGAATATGATGGCAGCCACATCACTTTTGGAGGCATGAACCCGGCCATTACCCTGCGGGAACACCAGAAAAGCGCCATCGCCCATGTGCTGTATGGAGGAAATACCCTGTTGGCACATGAAGTAGGCGCAGGCAAAACTTTTGAGATGGTAGCTGCTTCGATGGAAGCCAAACGCCTGGGACTGTGCCAGAAATCTCTCTTTGTGGTTCCAAACCATCTGACAGAGCAGTGGGCGTCGGAGTTTCTGCGCCTCTATCCTTCCGCCAATATCTTAGTCACCACCAAAAAGGACTTTGAGACCCATAACCGAAAGAAGTTCTGCGCTCGTATTGCGACGGGTGATTATGATGCCATCATCATGGGACACAGCCAGTTTGAGCGTATCCCCATCAGCCGGGAGCGTCAGGAAAGGCTTCTCTATGAGCAGATCGACGAGATCACCGAGGGCATCGCAGAGGTGCAGGCCAGCGGCGGCGAGCGTTTTACCGTCAAGCAGCTGGAGCGTACCAGAAAGTCTCTGGAAGCCAGACTGGAAAAGCTGCAAGCCGAGGGGCGAAAAGACGATGTGGTAACCTTCGAGCAGCTGGGTGTGGACCGTTTGTTTGTGGACGAGGCCCACAACTATAAAAACCTGTTTCTATACACAAAAATGCGGAATGTGGCTGGTCTTTCCACATCGGACGCGCAGAAATCCTCCGATATGTTTGCCAAGTGCCGCTATATGGACGAGATCACCGGAAATCGTGGTGTGATCTTTGCCACCGGCACCCCGGTCAGCAACTCCATGACCGAGCTTTACACCATGCAGCGTTATCTTCAGTATGAACGCCTGCAAGAGCTGAACATGACCCACTTCGACTGCTGGGCTTCCCGATTTGGGGAGACCGTCACAGCATTGGAGCTGGCACCGGAAGGCACCGGCTACCGGGCAAGAACGAGATTCAGCAAGTTCTTTAACCTGCCGGAGCTGATGAACCTGTTCAAAGAAGTGGCGGACATTAAGACTGCCGACCAGCTGAATCTGCCTACCCCGGAAGTGGAATACCACAACATCGTGGCGCAGCCTACCGAACATCAGCAGGAAATGGTCAAGGCCCTTTCGGAGCGCGCATCGCTGGTACACAGCGGAACCGTTGACCCGTCCCAGGACAATATGCTCAAGATTACCTCGGATGGCCGCAAGCTGGGGCTGGACCAGAGGATCGTCAACCAGATGCTGCCGGACGAACCCGGAACAAAGGTCAATCAATGCGTAGAGAACATCATGCAGATCTGGCGGGATGGCGAGGCTGATAAATTAACCCAGCTGGTGTTCTGTGATATTTCTACCCCGCAGGCAAAAGCTCCTGCAAGCAAGGCGGCGAAAACGCTGGATAATCCACTGCTTCACGCACTGGAAGGTGCCGTGCCTCTGCCGGAGCAGGAACCGGCCTTTACGGTGTATGACGATATTCGTCAGAAGCTCATTGCCCAGGGGATGCCTGCCGACCAGATCGCTTTTATCCATGAAGCCAATACCGAGGTGCGGAAAAAGGAGCTGTTCTCCAAAGTCCGTACCGGTCAGGTGCGTGTGCTTATGGGCAGCACCGCCAAGATGGGCGCAGGCACCAATGTGCAGGACCGTCTGGTGGCACTTCATGACCTGGACTGTCCGTGGAGACCGGGAGACCTTGCCCAGCGCAAGGGCCGTATCGAGCGCCAGGGCAACCAGAATCCCCTTGTCCATGTGTACCGCTATGTGACCGAGGGAACTTTCGACGCATACCTCTGGCAGACAGTGGAGAATAAGCAGAAATTCATCAGCCAGATCATGACTTCTAAATCGCCGGTGCGCTCCTGCGATGATGTGGATGAAACGGCGCTTTCCTTTGCCGAGATCAAGGCTCTGTGCGCCGGAGACCCCCGTATCAAAGAGCGTATGGATCTGGATGTGGAGGTATCCCGCCTGAAGCTGATGAAAGCCGACCACCAGAGTAAGCAGTACCGCTTGGAGGATCAGTTGCTCAAATATTTCCCGGAGGAGATTGAAAAGCACAAGGGCTTTATCAAGGGCTTTGAATCTGACCTGGAGGTTTTGGCAGCTCACCCGCACCCGGAGGACGGCTTTGCCGGTATGGAGATTCGTGGAGATCTGCTGACCGATAAGGAGAACGCCGGTGCAGCCCTTTTGGATGCCTGCAAGGAGGTCAAAACCTCCGATCCGGTGCAGATCGGCAGCTACCGGGGTTATGCCATGTCCGTGGAATTTTCCGCTTGGAAACAGGAGTATACGCTCCTGCTGAAAGGACAGATGACCCACCGGGCAACCCTTGGTACAGACCCTCGCGGAAATCTTACTCGTATCGACAATGCCCTCGCTCAGATGTCCCAGCGTCTGGAGGCGGCAAAGGCCCAGCTGGATAACCTCTATCAGCAGCAGGCTGCCGCAAAGGAGGAAGTCGGAAAGCCATTCCTTTATGAAGAAGAACTGAGAAGCAAAAACGCCCGTCTGGTGGAGTTGGATACCCTGCTCAACATCGACGGAAAGGGGCAGGCACACACCGAGTCTGTTGTTGCCAAAAGCACACGGACTTCGGTGCTGGATAACCTAAAACGACCGGTGCAACCCCGCAGTACAGACAAGAAACCAAAACAGCATGAGGAGGTGCGATAACATGAATACTAACGATCTGAATACAGCCCTTTATGAAAAGATGGCTGCCGGACAGGATAAGTTCCGGGACTGGCTGAAAAGCCAGCCCCCGGAAGAAATCCTGCACCACACCTATGAATATACTGTCCGTGAGGATATTGTGATGGCGATGGAGGAGCTGGAGCTGACCGACGCCCAGGCCAAGGCACTTTTGGAATCTCCCTCTCCATTGGCGGATGTGTACCGCTATTTTGAAAAGCTGGAGACCGGCTATATGGGTGTAATCCGGGACAGCATTGAAAGCCGTGCCGATGATGTATGCAGAGCCAAAGAGGAACTGCGAACAACACCGGTCTATCCCCACTCTGCCGCCTATGCGAGAGAACATGGGGAGCTGGAGCAGTACCGGGCTTCCAACAATGCAAATCTCCAATGCAAGGAGTCCATTGAAGCGGCGGTGCGGGAACACTTCGACGGAATGTATCTCAGTCACGATGCGGCAAAGGGTGTGATCGAGACCTATGGCATGGAGCGTGTATCTATGGTTCTCTCTAACACGATCCAGCTTCAGGACTGGGATGGGCGCTACTCCCGACGCAACAAAGAATGGGCCAAGACCATTCCTAATGATAATCCCGAAACCGTCCGTTGTGGTTATGCCTTAAACAGCCACCCTGCTGTGCTGGATGGTTTTATTGATCTGGTGCGTGAAGAACAGCAGCGCAGCCGTACCCAGAGAGAAAAACTGGAACCGTCCCGTCCCTCAGTACGGGATAAGCTCAAACAGGAGCTGCCCGCCAATAAGTCTGCCGCCCCGAAAAAACGGGAGCTGGAGCGATAACCATGGCAAAGCGCAAGCGGGATGTGCCGGTTCTGTTTTGGGTGTCCGCAGAAGAACTGGAACTGATCCATCAAAAGATGCAGCAATACGGGACAGAGAATTTGAGCGCTTATCTGCGGAAAATGGCGCTGGATGGTTATGTGGTCAAGCTGGAACTGCCAGAGCTGAAGGAGTTGGTCTCCCTGATGCGCCGAAGCAGCAACAACTTGAACCAGCTGACCCGCAAAGTGCATGAGACCGGGCGGGTTTATAATGCTGACTTGGAGGATATATCCCAGCGGCAGGAACAACTGTGGGAGGGTGTGAAGGAAATCCTTACCCAACTCTCCAAACTTTCATAACAGGGATAGATACTCCATTTGCGGAGGGAGGAACGGCGTTTCTTCGCCGCACCTTCCTCCGCTTTTTCTTTTTGTCTGTATCCTTGTCTTTTGTCTGTCCGTACCGGATAATATGAGTAGAATAAGAAGCGTAGCAAAGGAGTGAAAACAGATGCTGACCTTTGAAAAGGTGCTGGAGATTTTTGCGGACTACCTGGCCGCAGACGAGACCATCGAAGTTTATATCAGCCGTCACGGATGTGTAAGGGTGGAATTTGACCAGGACTTTCACTATTGCACCGGCGAGGTGTGCCATACTCCCAAGGAACTGTTCGACCTCTTAGCCGATGATTACCGGACTTATCTGGAGATTGAACTGACCAAAGGAAAACGGGAAGTGACGGAAGATGATGAGAGAGAAGCGGATGCCTTGTGCAAACGGCATCTGGAGCGTTGGAAGGAGAAACTGGAATGAAGATTTTGAAATGCCTGCTGATGATCGTAACTGCACCGGTCTTTTTGGTGTTGACGCTTTTTGTCTGGCTCTGCACGGGGCTGATCTACATATCTGGTCTGGTGCTTGGTCTACTCAGCACGGTAATTGCTCTGCTTGGCGTGGCTGTGCTTATTACCTATTCCCCGCAGAATGGTGCGATTTTGCTGGTTATAGCTTTTTTGATTAGCCCGATGGGATTGCCGCTTGCGGCGATCTGGCTGTTGGGTAAGGTGCAGGATTTGAAATTGGCGATCCAGGATTGGATGTATGGGTAAATGATGTGAATATAATTTGGAATGAAAAAGAAGCAGGACAATGGGAGATGAGACCCAATGCCCTGCTTCTCTGTTTATTCGGAACGAACTGTAATATATTTTTGATTGCGACTTTTAGGTTTATCGGGAATAGTCATTTCTAATTGCCCGGATTCTAAAAGCGGATTGATATGTTTCAAAGTGAAGTTTCTTAAATCTTTGAAGCCGCAAAATACTGCAAGCTCTTTCTTGGATTTTGGTGTTGTGCAAAAAGCCAAAATCTGTTTGGATACCGTTGATAGTTCAATAACTTGGTGGGTAACTTGGTGGATAACTTGGTGGGCGTCACCCTCTAAGTTGTAGTTTACATTTTTCAAGATGACCCTGAAATCTGTTGCTGTTGAGGAAAATTCAGGCTTATATGCCGCTGTATATCCAGGTAGCTTTTCGGTTTCACTGACGATTTTGCGCAGACCACTTCCACGGCGTTCCATGTACTTCATGCGGTGGAACAGGTCAGCAATCACAGGGTTTCGCCGCATGGAACGGATACTGTAAATATCGTATTCCTGAATTGAGCCGCCGCCAAACATACCGCCCGGAGATGTGATTTCCACCCGATCATCAAACATATCAATGTGGACTTCGCTGCCAAGCACAATATAATCACGATGGATGAGAGCGTTGACAAGAGCCTCTGTTACAGCTCGTTCAGCATAATCCGGCTTGTCTACCCGATACTGAGCTTCTTTGACAAAACGGACTTTGGAATTATTGCGAATAAATTCACTGCCGCTTTTCAGTAAATAAATCAAATTCCCCTCGTATTCCTTATCGTCCAGCGCATCATCAAAGATAGAGCCTTTTTCCAAGCCATTCCACCGGGTACAGAACATACGGGAGTTATAAACTGTGTGCTGATCGGTCATGAGCTTTCCGGCATTGGTCAAAAACCCATTTTTGTCAGCCAAACCGAAGGAGACATAATCGGATGGCTCAAAGCGGAGACCAGTCCGTTCCAGATAGGTTGCTTCCAGAAGTGTAAAGCTGTAATCCTTTTTTACCGCGTCTGTTGTTAGGGTATCAAAGGACTGATTGGTTCCCTTTAAGATCAGTTCATTCACAATGTAATCAGGGGCAATTACGCTTTCATTTCCAACACGGATATATGCTTCCATCACTCCGTCTGCCTTGTAATAGTATGGGGTGCTGCGGCCAGGAGAAACCTCCAGAGCCAACAGGTTTTTACCATCTTCCTGCAATGGCTTTAAGATAAACTGCGGTAATGGTGTGATACGTTCTTTGATTAAGCGGCTGATCGCTTCAGCATCCTTTTGAACATCGGACAAGCCGATAGGCTCCCGGTCATCGGAGACTCCGAAAAACAGAGTGCCGCCAATTCCATTGGAAAAGGCACTGACACTTTTTAACCAGCTTTTTGGCTTTTTTATTTCGAGAGCAACTTTGAAATCACATTCGGTTGCTTCAGCAATGAGCTGTTCTATCATAAAATCCCTCCTTTGAGGTATTGGTAGTTTCTTTATATTATACCCATAAGGAGAGTTTATTTCAACGATAGGCACAAAGAGTTCAGAGAAAATATTTTGAGAGGAGGGCTTTTTATGGCAACTACAAGAATCATGCCACTTCATGTCGGCAAAGGCCGCACAGAGAGTCGGGCGATCAGTGACATCATCGACTATGTAGCAAACCCAAAGAAAACAGATAATGGAAGGCTCATCGCAGGATTTGCGTGTGACAGCAGAACGGTTGATGCGGAGTTCCTTCTGGCAAAGCGGCAGTACATTGCCGCTACCGGACGAGTGCGTGGCGCGGATGATGTGATTGCCTATCATGTGCGCCAGTCCTTCCGCCCCGGTGAGATTACCCCGGAAGAAGCCAACCGGCTGGGCGTAGAATTTGCAAAGCGTTTTACTAAAGGCAATCATGCCTTTGTAGTCTGCACTCACATAGACAAGTCGCACATTCATAATCACATTATCTGGTCATCGGTCAGCTTAGAATATGACCGGAAATTCCGAAACTTTTGGGGCAGCACCAAGGCGGTTCGCCGGTTAAGTGATACCATCTGCATTGAAAACGGACTGTCCATTGTAGAGAATCCGAAACTTCACGGAAAAAGCTATAACAAGTGGCTGGGAGATCAGGCAAAGCCCTCTCACCGAGAGCTGCTTCGTGTGGCAATTGACAACGCATTATCACAAAGTCCTGCTGACTTTGAAGAACTGCTGAAACTGTTGCAAGAGTATGGTTGTGAAGTCTCAAAGCGCGGAAAATCGTATCGACTGAAGCTCTCTGGTTGGGAGAAAGCCGCCCGCATGGACAGTCTGGGCGAAGGATATGGATTGGAAGATTTGCGGGCAGTTCTCTCCGGGAAGAAAGCACATACCCCGCGAAAGAAAACAGTCACACAGGCAGAGCCGCCAAAGATCAATCTGCTGGTGGACATTCAGGCAAAATTGCAGGCTGGAAAAGGCGCTGGCTATGCTCGATGGGCTAAGGTGTTCAACCTCAAGCAGATGGCGCAGACCATGAATTACCTGTCAGAGCACAACCTGCTGGAGTATGCGGTTTTGGAAGAAAAGGCTGCGGCTGCCACGGCACATCACAATGAACTTTCGGCGCAGATCAAAGCGGCTGAAAAGCGCATGGCAGAGATCGCTGTTCTGCGTACTCACATCGTAAATTATGCCAAGACCCGTGAGGTCTATGTGGCATACCGCAAGGCGGGTTACTCTAAGAAATTCAGGGAAGAACATGAGGAAGAAATTCTGCTCCACCAGGCTGCTAAGAATGCCTTTGATGAGATGGGCGTCAAGAAGCTGCCCAAGGTCAAAGAGTTGCAGACAGAGTACGCGAAATTGTTGGAAGAAAAGAAAAAGACCTATGCCGAGTATCGGCATTCCCGTGAGGAAATGCGAGAACTTTTAACGGCAAAGGCCAATGTGGATCGGGTCCTGAAAATGGAGGTAGAACAGGATGTTGAAAAAGAAAAAGACCACGGCCAGCGGTAAGCTGGTCCTGGTCAAAAGCGTTCGCAGAACGCGTAGCCACAGAATGAAATTCTGTGTTCAAAGGGGCTTGGGGGCGCTGCCCTCAACAAGCAAGCGGAGAGGAAAATCACAAAGGGATTTTCTTCTCTGCGGGTCGGTGTGTATTAACACCGGCATTGCTTGCCTCTTTTCTCCGAAATTGAAAAGAACCAGTGAGAGAATCGTTAAAGTTCACTCACTGGCTCAATTCGTTTCAAATTTTTCGGACAACTCTGTCAGTTCTTTCACCGTTTCCTGGGTGTGATGCAGCAGGGTGTCACGCATTTCTGGCGGACAGCTGGAATAAAGCATTTTCATCTGATTGACACCTTCATCTTCCAGAGAAATATCTGGATTTATAAGCGTATCTAAAGAGATGTGCAGGACCTTTGCCAATGCTCTTAAAATCAAATAAGAAGGATTCATTTTCCCCTTTTCGATATTGGCGATTTGCTTTACAGAAACATGGCTCAGATCCGCAAGTTCCTGCTGTGTCAGGTCTTTTTTCTTTCGGGCTTCCCGCATTTTTTGCCCCAAAGCAGTCAAATCATCAATCGGCATAATCGTTCACCTCAATAATATTGTATCGTTCCGGTTTATATGATGGAATGACCTTATTATGCCTAACAATCAGTATGATTATGCCGATTTTATAGAGCTGCGATTAGTGATAAACTTGTATTGTTCGAGACAAAGAACTATAATGTACTCTGTGGAGGTGCAGAATGGATTATATGACACTAAAAGAGGCCGCCGAAAAGTGGGGCGTGACACCTCGTAGAGTTAATTACTATTGCGCTGCTGGGCGTATCCCTAGCGCTGTGAAGATGGCAACTATCTGGCTAATTCCAAAGGATGCGGAAAAGCCGATTGATGGTCGAACAAAACAAGGAAAGGCAGAAAAGTATGAGTAATATATTACTTCTTGAAGATGATCTAAGCCTGATTAACGGGCTTTCTTTTGCTTTCAAAAAAGCTGCGAGTGAGTTATAATAAACTATGGAAGCTGTTGATTGATAAAAATATGAAAAAGGGCAAGCTTCGAGAAGCTATCGGAGCAAGCAAAAGCACTTTTGCTAAACTTGGTAAAAATGAGAATGTTACGCTCCCTGTATTATTGGAAATATGCGAATACTTGAATTGCGATTTTGGAGATATTATGGAAGCCTTGCCAGACAAGGTTAATAAGGAGTGCGAATAATATGAATGAAAACATTTTAATAGTTGATGATGAAAAAGAGATAGCCGATTTAATTGAGGTATATCTAAAAAATGACGGATACACGGTACATAAATTCTATAATGGTATGGACGCTCTCAAATGTATCGAGTCACAAAATTTGGATTTGGCAATTTTAGATGTAATGCTTCCAGATATTGATGGATTTCGTATTTGTCAGACAATCAGAGAACAGTATTATTATCCTATTATAATGCTGACGGCAAAAGTTGAGGATACTGATAAAATTATGGGACTTACCATTGGAGCTGATGATTACATTACAAAACCTTTCAATCCTTTGGAGGTTGTAGCAAGAGTAAAAACGCAACTTCGCCGTTATGTTCGTTATAATAATGCGGCTAATACCAAGGAAATAGATGCTCCCATTGCAGAACATGATGTAAGAGGACTTATTATAAACAAGAATACTCACAAATGTACTTTGTATGGAAAAGAGGTTACTTTGACACCTATTGAGTTTTCTATCCTCTGGTACTTATGTGAACATCAAGGCAAAGTTGTTTCAACTGAGGAACTATTTGAAAATATCTGGAAAGAAAAATATTTAGATAATAACAACACCGTAATGGCACATATAGGGCGGCTTAGAGAAAAATTAAATGAACCCGCCAAAAATCCAAAATTTATCAAAACAGTTTGGGGGGTAGGTTATGAAATTGAATAAAAATGAACAAAATTATCTGCTTACAATCCTGTTTAAAAGTTATATCTTACAGAGTGTAATTTGTTCGGGAATTATCTTAGTGTGTACGGTTTCGTTAGATATGGGACTTACTTGGGTACTGGATAGATATGTGGAACATTACTACCTGATATATAGGGGACTTTATGTTTATATGGTAGGGCTTATATTATGGGTAGTTTGCATTTTGTATTTGACTTATAAACTTTTGAAAAAGGTTGTTAATTATGTCTACGAGTTACAAGCTGCAACAGGAAAACTATTTGATAAATCAGTAGATTATATTGAACTCTCACCGGAACTAAGCGAAATTGCTATCAACATAAATCGCTTAAAGCAAGAAGCAGAAAACAATGCGCGACTTGCACAGGAAAATGAACAGCGCAAGAATGATTTGATTATGTACCTTGCACATGATTTGAAAACGCCGCTTTCTTCCGTCATTGGCTATCTAACACTACTGCATGATGATGAACAACAAATATCACAGGAGTTAAGAGAAAAGTATCTTTCTATTTCTCTTGATAAAGCAGAACGTCTTGAAGATTTGATAAACGAGTTTTTTGAAATCACACGATTTAACTTATCTAACATAACATTACAATACAGCAACATAAATTTGACCCGTTTATTAGAACAACTTATCTATGAATTTAAGC
Organism: Butyricicoccus sp. AF35-5AC; assembly: GCF_003477715.1. Classification (NCBI taxonomy): domain Bacteria; kingdom Bacillati; phylum Bacillota; class Clostridia; order Eubacteriales; family Butyricicoccaceae; genus Butyricicoccus; species Butyricicoccus sp. AF35-5AC. Next base: position 80,322 of record NZ_QUDX01000008.1, on the reverse strand, counting down.
CCATATTAAAGGAAAAAAATTTGAAATGTACTCTCAATAGTACAAGCGACATTATGCTACATTGCGACGCAAACAAAATACAACGTGTGTTCGATAATCTCTTGCGTAATGCGGTAATTTACAGTTATACAGATACAGAAGTTGCAATAACCACAGAACTTCAAGAGAACACTATTGTAATTACTTTTGAAAATTTTGGGAATCCTATCGCAGAAGAAAAACTAAAACTAATATTTGAGCAGTTTTACCGAGTTGACACATCAAGAAATACTACAAGTGGTGGTGCCGGATTGGGACTTGCGATTGCGAAACATATTGTAGAACTACATAAGGGGACTATTGTTGCTCATAGTAAAGACGAGTGTATAAAATTTATAGTTACACTTCCACTTTCGTAGGAAAATCGTAAGAAATTCCGTAGCAAAAAAGAGGATTTTCTTGCGAACAATCATCAAAATTAAGGCTTTTATTTTGATATAATTATTGTATCAAGGTGAAAGCCTTTTATCTTTAAACGAAATATAATATACAATAACAAGGAGGTATGTTGGTGAAATACCAAAATCGAATTATGGCGTTACCTATGCTATGTATGATAATAATTGTGTTATCTGCCTGTTGTTTTGACGAGCAGAAAAATGAAACCAGTAACGTAAATCCAAAAGTACAATCCGTTGAAACGGTATCCGTTACTCGCGGTAATCTTACTCCAACGGTATCTGCTCACACAACTATTATTCCGGCTTTGGATTTTGTTTTATGTTCTTCTGTTGAGGGTACTTTTGAAGCCTGTTCCTCAGCCGGCAACAAAATTACTGAGGGTGGTGTGATTGGGAAAGTATCTGAAGAAGAAATAAAATCCCCAGTTGACGCAACGATTCTTTCTATTATCTCATCTAATGAGAGTGTTCCCAAAAATTATCCCTTAGCAACAGCTAAGTACACAGGTTTTGCTCTCAATATTGAAGCTGAAAATTTTTTGAAAATATTGCCGGAAAATGCAGCATTAAAAGCAAAGTTTCAAGTAGTTGATGGTGTGGGACCTACGGAAGCGATTGCAGTTGTAGTACCAGTATCAGAAAATGCAGAAAGCACATTGCAATGTTTAATTGGAAAAGATATTGATGTAAAACCCGGACAAAGTGCTACCGTTGTCATAACAGCCGAAACTAGAAAAGATGTGCTTTTGTTACCACTTTCAGTCATTGCGGGCAGACAAGGTAAGGGAATGGTAACCGTAATAAATGACGGAAAACAAATTCAAACAGAAGTTATGCTGGGTGCAACTGATGGTGCATATATAGAAATATTGTCGGGTGTAAATGAGGGCGATACAATTTCTTCTATTCCCCCAAACCTTGACCCAAGGAGTAAGGAGTAATTTGTAACATGGAAAAAACGAATGGAGGAAATTTAATTCAAATAAAAAACTTGGTAGCGACTGTTAATTTGAATAATGGTGATACCTTAGTAACTGTAAACAAAGCAAATATGGAACTAAAGCGAGGAAACAGCTATGCTGTTGTAGGCAAATCGGGTTCAGGAAAAACAAGCCTTATATCAATTATAGGTTTACTCAACCACTCATATCAAGGCGAATTTCTTTATAATGGTATGTCTGTTTCCACTTTAACAGATAGCCAGCTATCTATGCTTCGAGCAAGTAATATCGGTTTTGTTTTTCAAAACTATTCTTTAATTAAACATTTAAGAGTTTGGGAAAATATTGAGCTTCCTTTACTTTATTCCAAAAAGAAAATGAATACAAGACAGCGGAAAGAAGCAATACGAAATCTTTTGCAAAGTGTTGGATTAGAAGGAAAAGAAAATGATTATCCATCTAATTTATCAGGAGGCGAACAACAAAGAGTGGCGATTGCCCGCGCACTTGCAGTATCGCCGGAAGCCATTTTATGTGATGAACCTACTGGTGCTTTAGATAAAAAAACCGGAAAACAAATTATGGACCTTTTACATCAAGTTGTGCTTAAAAATGGCATTATGCTTTTAATAGTAACTCATGACCTCGATATTGCAAAGACTTGTAATACAATTTTTGAAATGGACGGAGGGAGGCTTCAATGTGTTAAATATGATTCTTAAAGACCTTCGTATTTCTCCTCTAAGAAATATCTTAACAGGTATATCGATGTTTGTAGGAATTATTGCAATGATTAGTTCTGTCTTGGTGGGAACGCTTGGTAAAGAATATTTGATTTCTGTCAATGCACAGATGTATGGATGGAGTCCTACATATTCTTTTTCAATTACAGGATCAGATTTTCAAGATACCATTAAAATGGAGAATTTTTTTCGAGAAATTTACAATACTGATCATTTTGTGGCTGTTACCTTTTCCATGCTGGAAGAGATAACAGTTGCTCCAGTAGCGTCTGTCTCTTCTCTACAAGACATAAGTGACACTGTTTACAAAAAGACTGTACCCGTAGATGTTGTTTTTACTACAAGCACATATAACAAAATCTATAATTTGCCTATGTCATCAGGGGATTGGTTTGATTCTTCGGAAATAAATAAAACTCTGTGCATGGTAGTAAATAAAGCAGCACAGAATTATTTTGATACTTCATATGCTGTTGGAAATGTAGAAAGTAGTCTTTCATTAACACCATTTAATGTGGTAGGTACTGTGAATGACGGGACAGATATACCAACTGTATATCTTGACGCCCATTCAATAGAACTACTTGTTCCGAATATGTGGAAAGTAAAAAATGCAACTGTTCATTGGCATTCAGAAGCGGGAATTACCATGAGACAGATGTATTCGTCATTACATGACATTTTAGAAGATACAATAGAAGGAAATTTGGATATCATAGGGAAAAGTGATATTGGAGATACTTATAATTCCGTACTTTCTGTACTTCAATTAGGACTTTTGGTAACATCATTTTTATTGTTATTTGTTTCTGTATTAGGACAAATTAACATAGGGTTATCATCCTTGGAACAACGTACTCACGAATTACTAATTAGACGGGCGATTGGCGCTTCTCGTGCGAATATTGTTACTTTAGTGTTAGGCGCACAATTAACTATATCAGTGTTTGTTTGTATTGTTTCAATCCTGATATCCTTTTTCTTGGTTCAAGGCATGGGGTTATTTCTGCCTGTGGATTCTCCCGTAGCGGCACTGGAATATCCTATTCTTTCGGCAGTGGTAGCTGTTATAACATCCGTTGTTGTAGCGTTGCTTGGAGGACTATTGCCAGCGTTAAAAGCTGCAAAGCTTGAACCTGCATTGGCGCTTAGATAAAATAAATTTTATAAAATTGGAGGAAAAACATGAAAATATTATCTATGAAAACAACGATTTTTTTAGGAGCAATGCTTTCTTTATTGGTATGTCTGATGTTTACAGGTTGTTCAAATTCTGAAACAAATTCTACTTCAAGAGGACTCACGGATTTTGCACACATTGAAGAAGAATATCTTGCAACCATTGACAGTTTGAATTGGCCTGATGGCATTACACTTCCTGATAAACTGGAAGATGAAGATACAGGAGCTTCCTTTCAGGTTGGTTATGGAGAAACGAGAGCTTCTTATTTGTGGGAATATTCATGGATGAAAGAATGGCTTGATACTTATAATACAGATCCAGAGCGAGCCGAAAAAGCATTAGAAGAATTGGAAAAAGCCTTCGACATGCCATATATGGGAATAGACCGGTGTGATGACGCAACTCGTAATTATTTGCGCGAAAATATAGATAAAGCAAAATTAGGTGACCCCTCTGGATTTACAGAAAGTATAAGAGCAAATTATGCCAATTAGATTTACCTATTAAATCTGACTGATTACTGTCGGAGGTGCAATTTATGAAAAGAAAATACAAGAGAAGGACGTCTCGTTTCGGAATATTTTTTGTTTTCCTTACTGCTGTAACGATAGCAGGTGTATTTTTCATACCGTGGGCAATGAAACCTGACAATTTTCGCAATGAGAAGAATAAAATCAACTCTTGGCTGAATGGAATTTTCTTTCAAGATTTTTATAATGCAAAATCCCTCATATTAGTTGACCTTTCTAATGACAATATATTTATTTCAAAGCGAGAAAACGAGCAACAGCTTCCTGCCAGCTTAGCCAAATTATTTGTCATTGAATACGCAGCAACACTTGCGGATTTAGATAGTATTGTTCCTGCAAATTATGAAGCAATCCAATTAACTAAACCTGGTTCATCTGTTGCGAATATAGACGCGAAAAAATATTTTCTCCACAATTTGTTTGCTGCCATGTTGGTTCCATCTGGAAATGACGCTGCTTATGTAGTCGCGGATTATTGTGGTTCTATTCTTTCACCACAAGCTAAGAATAGTCAAGAACGTATTAATGTTTTTATGGAACATCTAAATAATTACTTACAAAATCAAGGGTATGAAAACACAATTTTATATGACCCAAGCGGATATGATGTCAATGCTCTCACTACCGTTTCAGACCTAAAATCAGTATCTACTCACCTTTTAGAGAAGCAATGGTTTAGAGATATTGTTTCAAAGAGTAATTATACAGCTACTTTACCTGACGGAAGTACGCAGACATGGAGGAATACTAATACTTTTCTTGACCAAACATCAGAATATTACAATGAAAATGTTAAAGGTATCAAGACAGGTTCCTTATCTAATGACTATAATTTAGTTGTTCTTTATCAACAACATGGAAAGGAATTTTTAATATGTAGTTTAGGCTCTCAATCGGATTCTTCAAGATATGATGATGTGAATTATATTCTTAAAACAATAGATGAATCTGACTATTTAACTAAATGATTTCATCTGCCGGACGACGGCAAAAGAAAAAAAGCCGTCGCAGAGCAGACACATTTTCACGCGCCTATGAAACGGCGGCTTTGATTTTCAGAGCCGCCGTTTCTTTGCGTTTACACAAACCTATGACGACTTGCAGGGACACGGTAGCCGATTGGAGGTTATTTTGCCGTGTCTCGTTTGCTTTTTCAAAGCTCACATGATCTACATCAGTTAAAAAAAGCATTGCTCCTCCTCCGGGCAAGTATAACATTGCATCGGCATTATCGTTCCATGTAATTCAGCATAATAATGGCTGTTCTTGGCGCGCCAGTTTTCTCTCACGGAAATCTGGCGTTTTTTGTTGCCATTTTTTCGGAGATGACCCGGTTGTCTGCCGGTGTCGGTCTCCGCCTCCATTCGATTCACCCGTTAACCACCCGTGAATCGAAATGGAGGTACATAATGAAGAAAGTCAATCTCCGGGATCTGTATCCCGATGTTTATAAAACCGATCACTTTGTAGAAGTAACAGAAGATGTGCTGGAGACGATCAGAGACTCTGAGCGTGCAGAAGCTGCCTATGACCGGAGGATGTATCGTTATAAGGCGCATTACTCTCTGGACTGTGACAATGGCATTGAAAATGCGATCCTACTGAAGCCCCAGACGCCGGAAATGTTTCTGGAGGAAAAGCAGCTGCGGGAGCAGATCTATGCCGTAGTAATGGCTTTGCCGGAGAAACAAGCCAAGCGGATCTATGCCAGGTATTATCTGGGCATGAGAGTAGGAGAGATAGCCGCAGCAGAGGGGGTAGATCCAAGCCGTGTCCGTGACAGCATTCGGCGTGGTCTGAAGCAGCTGGCAAAATATTTTTGATAAATTTTCGTTTGAAGCGCCTGTTTTTTGTTCTTTTTGTCAGTGCTTATAAGAAGGACAAGTTTTCCCCTTCATCAGCACTTTGACAATTTCATAGACAGCATAACAGGTACATAACCCGTGTACGAGCGAGTGTGGAACGCCGCGAAGATGGAGCAGTCAGGGAGGTGATGAAAGAACTGCTTCGGAGCGATCTACGATTTCATAAAACGGATTGTGGCAGATTCGGCGCGATGACTGCATGGGGGCTTAAAGATACTTCCTCACGGCCCGCCAAAGACTTGGGGGGAACCCTGCGGCACACGATACGAACGATGCTGCGGAGTTATGACAGCCGCGCCAGCGGAGACCTGTTGTGTTCCCATCGTCAGGGGGCGTGGCAAATATGACGAAAGCTGAGTTATATAAATAGGAAGCGTTTGTAGCTTCCTGTTCAAAATCAGATACCATGCGCTGGCAGTTTCGGCTGCCAGCGTATTCATGTGGCTTTGAACAAACACGATGATAAACTTGACAGATTGGAGGAAATATGCTTTATGGAAAAACTTATTACACGAAAAGAAGCAGCAGAAATTTTGGGTATCAGCATTGCAACGCTGGACGCGGCCCGTAACAATGGTCTTATTTCTTATGTGCAATATGTGCAGAATGGCTGTGTGTACTTTACCTCAGCGGGCCTTCAGGAGTATATCGCAAAATGCACCCACAGAGCAAAGCCAGCAGAAAAGAACGCAACTTATCGTAAACCTCGCAGAGCTGGAGTGTAAGCCGGTCCGTATCCTTGTCGAAATCATAATGGTCTGATAAAACATAGATACAGCGCTGGAGTATATTCTTAGGAGGTGGAGGAATTGGCAAATAGGAAAATAATGCTTCCTCAATATGGCACAGTTATGAAAAGAGGTGTCCTATATTATAGGACCAGAATCAAAGACACGAATGGTAAGCTCGTAGCTATCTACGCAAAAACACCTGAAGAACTATACAACAAAGAAACGCTTGCGTTGGAACAGATTGAGAATGCCACTTTTCATCGGAAAACGCCCACAGTTGCAGAGTATTGTGAAAAGTGGCTGCTGATGCAGTCGGTTCATGTACGAGCTACTACTTTGACGGATTACACCTCAAAGGTCAGGCGGCATATTATAGCGGAATTGGGAGATAAACGGATGGGTGAGGTTAGCCTGGATGATATTCAGCTTGCCCTTGTTCCGGTTTCCAAGAAATCTGCATCGGTTTATAAATCTGTGGTAATCCTTTACAAATCTATCTTTCGCGCAGCGATGGAAAGCAGGATCATTGACCATAACCCGACGATTTATCTCACGACAAAAGGTGGCGGTGTTCCACAAGAGGATCGTCAGGCTTTGACAGATGAACAGGCAGCACGCCTTTTGGATGCTATCCGAGATTTGCCGCCTTATGTCTTTGTCATGATTGGTTTATATGCAGGGCTGCGCCGGGAAGAAATTCTTGCTCTGCAATGGGATTCAGTATATCTGGATACGGATACTCCATATCTGACGGTAAGGCGGGCATGGCACACAGAACACAACAGACCGGTAATCTCAGACGAATTGAAAACCAAGGCTGCGGAGAGAAATATCCCTCTTCCTGTTTGCTTGGCTGAGTGTTTGAAAGCAGCAAAGGAAACATCGACTTCGGAGTATGTGGTTTCAAACCGGGACGGCGAACCGCTGTCCTACACGCAGTTTAAGCGACTTTGGCAGTATATTGTTACGAGGACGGTCAAGGAGCGGAGCTATTATCGGTATGAAGATGGAAAAAGAGTAAAGCATACTGTCACACCTGTCTTGGGAGAAAAGGCTGCTCATAACGGAAAAGTGGTTTACAGTCTGGACTTTGAAGTAACACCCCATCAGCTGCGGCATACTTACATTACCAATCTCATTCATGCATCGGTAGATCCCAAAACGGTTCAATACCTGGCAGGCCATGAAAGCAGCAAGATTACCATGGACATTTATGCAAAGGTTAAGTACAACAGACCAGATGAGCTGGTCAGATCAATGAACTGTGCGTTTGCAAGCTGGGATGCAGCACAGTAATAACAAATAGGAAATGAAGCAGGAGCGAGGCAAGGATGTCTCGCTCTTTGTTTTACCTCAGCCGTATCTTTGATTAAATCGAGGCTTTCTGATAAAAAGAGAGTGTAGATACGGAGACTACACATTATCAAGAAGGGACGATCAAAGATGGCAAAAAAGAAAACACAGATCCCGAAGTACGGGACCATTACATTGAAAGGAATCCAGTATTACAGAACCAGGATTACGGATGCAGATGGAAAAGAGTTGAGTTTGTATGCCGCTACTTGTGAGGAATTGTATGAGAAGCAGTTAGAGGCCCGGAAGCAGGTGGAAGAAATTATCTTTCACCGGCAGCACCCGACAGTAGCCGAGTATGGAGAGAAGTGGCTGCTGATGCAGTCGGCAAAGGTGTCTGCGTCTACACTCAGAGGTTATACGAGGGATATGACAAACTATATCATAAAACCTCTGGGAGAGATGTATATGGAAGAAGTGACCGCTGACGATATTCGGCTGGCGCTTGTTCCATTGTCAAAGAAATCGGAAGGCTTATACAATAAGGTCAATATGCTACTCAAGTGCATTTTTTATGCGGCAGAGAGAAACCAAATTCTTGAACACAATCCCTGTGCGGGAATATCCGGTAAAGGCGGAAAACCGACAAAAAAGAAGGAGGCATTGACAGATCAGCAGGTAGCCGTGCTTCTGGATACAGTCAAGGGACTTCCTCCATATTTGTTTATTATGCTCGGTTTGTATTCCGGTCTGCGTCGGGAAGAAATTCTTGCACTGCAATGGGATTGTGTATTTCTGGACGAGGATACACCTTATCTATCGGTGAGGCGGGCATGGCGCACAGAGCATAACAGACCCGTGATTTCTACGGTGCTAAAGACTCCGGCGGCAAAAAGGGATATTCCGATACCGAAGTGTTTGGTGGATTGTCTGAGAGAAACGAAAGAAAATTCCATATCAGATTATGTGATTGCTGACAGCAAAGGGGAGCCGCTGGCTGCTTCGCAGTTTCAAAGAGTGTGGCAGTATGTCGTTGTCCGCTCCACTAAGCCCCGGAACTATTATAAGTATGTGAATGGGCAGAGCATCAAATACACGGTTACCCCAACGCTGGGCATGACCCAGAAAAATCAACCCAAAATCAGATATACGCTGGACTTTGATGTAACCCCGCATCAGCTGCGGCACACTTACATTACCAATCTTCTCTATGCTGGTGTTGATCCGAAGACCGTCCAATACCTTGCCGGACACGAAAACAGCAAAACAACTATGGACATCTATGCAAAAGTGAAGTACAATAAACCAGAGGAGCTGTTTGGGGTAGTAAATGGTGCGTTTCAGCAGGCTATTGCTGAATGAAAAAAGGCCGTTTTTTATGGTCCGCACACCGGATAACTGAGAGGCAGAAAGCCGGAAAAGCCCGGAGTATCAAGGGAAAACAGCTCAAAAACTCGCGCAGTACGGCCTGAAGGCTGCACGTCGCGCACCGCAGTTCTCCAAGCGCTAATCTACAGCTTAATAATGCTAAAAAGCCCGGAAATACACCATTTTCCGGGCTTTTTCTATACCCAAAATTCTGTCTGGACTGTTCGATTTTGATGGAATTTGAACGGAAATTTATGGGTTTATAGTGGCCGAATTACTGGTGGACAAGCCCATTTTGACCTCTTATGGGTTAAATTACTGGTGGACAATAGGAGCAAATGTAGTCCAATTTTGCCGTCAACGGACGAACACATACTTGACTGATTTACATAGAGCCTTGGCTCATTCTTTGAAAACGAGAATGGGTTGAGGCTCTATTTTTTTCGCCAGAAATCCGGCGAGACAAATTCGAGCAGGAGGTAACAGGTATGACGGATTTCAATCAAAAGACCCATGACACCGCTGTGGACAGTCATGGCAGACAGTCGAGGCAGATGATGGAGGTGTTCGAAAATCAGGAGTTTGGTTCGATCCGCGTGTTGCAAGAGGTAGGCAAGACCTTCTTCTGTGCAAGCGATGTAGCGAAAGCGTTGGGGTATGTGAATCCCTATGCCGCAGTGAAACGCCATTGCAGAGGCCCCCTAACGAAACGCGAGGGGGTCGTTCAGAAGGTGAATCAGTATGGGGATGCTGGAGAGCAGGCTGTTGAAATCTCCTTTATCACAGAAGGCGATGTTTACCGGCTGATTGTTCACAGCAAGCTGCCATCGGCAGAACGATTTGAACGCTGGGTGTTTGATGAAGTTCTCCCTTCCATCCGCAAGCATGGTGTGTATATGAGCGATTCCATTTTGGATCAGGTGATTCAGCATCCGGAGGTCATCTACACTCTGGCGCAGGAGCTTGTAGCCGAGAGAGAGCAGCTTGAGGGTATCTGCAAACAACTGGATGCGGCGCAGCCCAAGGCAGACTACTTCGACACCTTTGTAAATTCGGAGGACTGCACCTGCATCCGGAATTTCTGTCAGGAAATCGGTATCCCGGAGAAGACAGCAGTGGCTCTCTTACTGGACCATCGCTATCTGTACCGCAGTCCAAGCGACTGGCTGATGCCTTTTGCAGACAAATCTGCAAGAGGCTATTTTATTGTCCGGGATTGCTACGGCAGAAGCGGAAAACTGGTACAGCAGACGAGAGTGACCTGCAAGGGAAAGAATCATCTCTTCAAGTTGTTTAAGAAATGGGGTGTGATCGAATGACACTTTTTACAGAGGGACGACTTCAGGCATTTGAACGCATGATGCAGGATACCGGCAAATACCATCGCCGGGAGGACAGCGAAGATCGTCCGCGCAAATGTCCGAAGAAAAAAGCGGAGCCTGCGAAAAAGGGTGGTGAGCACCATGCCGGTATTCAGGGTTGAGAAGAACAGCAATTACACAACGATGTGCAATTACCACCTGCGGGATCAGGGTCTCAGCCTGAAAGGAAAAGGACTTCTCTCTATGCTGCTCAGTTTGCCGGACACATGGAACTATTCGGTACGGGGATTATCTTCGATTACACCGGATGGCGTAGATGGGGTGCTTACAGCTCTGAAAGAACTGGAACGTCTTGGGTATCTGGAAAGGAACCAGCAGCGTGAGAGCAACGGTCGGATGGGCAGAGCGGAGTATGTGATCTATGAGATGCCAAGGAAAAAGCCGTGTTCGGAATCACCGTGTACGGAAAAGCCGTATACGGTAAATCCGGATACGGACACACCGGTTACGGAAAATCCCGCGCAATTAAGTACTAATAGAACAAGTACTGAAACAATCAATAAAAGAGAAAGAAAGGAAATCCAGCACCGGTATGGCTCATATGAAAATGTCCTTCTCTCTGACACGGAATACAGCAAGCTCCGGCAGGAGTTCCCGGGAGATTATCTGATGCGGGTGGAACGGCTCTCTGAGTATATGGCCTCCACCGGCAAAAGCTACAAAAATCACCTTGCCACAATCCGGAGCTGGGCAAAGAGAGAAAAGCCGAAGTATAACCCGGCAGACTACACATTTGAGGAAGGAGACAGCCTTTGAGTGACATGGTGCCTGAGGTTTTGAATGCGGCGTTGGATTCGCTCTTTACGCCGAAAGAACCCGGAGAGCAGGAATACAAGGGCGAAGATGGTCTGCTGTATTGTCGGAGCTGCCACACGCCGGTGCAGTGCAGGGTAAAGCTCTGGGGCAGAGACAAGATTGTTCCCTGCCTTTGCAGATGCCAGCAGGAAGCGATGGCGGAGAAGAAACGCCAGGATGAGCTGGTGGAGCGGCAGCGTAAAATCAGGAAGCTGAAAGCAACGGGGATTCAGGAAAAACATCTTCTGGAATGGAATTTTGTCGTTGCAGAAGATAATAAGGATATCCAGATGGCAAATCTACACGCTGAAAGCCTTAGAAAACCAGCACAGGGATGCGACACCGGAGGAACAGGAAACGTTGGCTAATTATGTAGGCTGGGGCGGACTGACAGATGCCTTCGACGCAGAGAAAACTGCCTGGGCTGGCGAATATAAGGAACTGAAAGCAGCTCTCACGGAAGAAGAATATGCCGCAGCCAGGGCTTCGACTCTGAATGCGCATTACACCAGTCCTACCGTGATCCGCGCAATCTATGAAGCATTGGACGGCATAGGATTTGAAAAAGGCAACATTCTGGAACCGTCGATGGGTGTCGGCAACTTTTTTGGTATGCTGTCGGATTCCATGCTAGGAAGCAGAATGTATGGTGTGGAACTGGATTCCATTACCGGGCGCATTGCGCAGAAGCTGTATCCGCAGGCAGAAATCAAGGTGGCAGGTTTTGAGACCACCGACCGGCGTGATTTTTATGATCTGGCTGTGGGCAATGTGCCCTTTGGCAACTACCGTGTCAGTGATAAGCCCTATGATAAACTCGGTTTTTCTATCCACAACTATTTCTTTGCCAAGGCGTTGGATCAGGTTCGTCCCGGTGGCATCGTGGCCTTTGTTACCAGCCGCTATACGATGGATTCCAAGAATCCGGACGCGCGAAAGTATCTGGCGCAGCGGGCAGAACTGCTGGGAGCCATTCGACTTCCCAACAACGCATTCCGTGCCAATGCCGGTACAGATGTAGTGTCGGATATCATTTTTCTGCAAAGGAGAGACCATCCCATTGATATCGAACCGGACTGGGTACATCTGGGACTGACATCGGAGGGTATTGCCCTCAACAGCTACTTTGTTGACCACCCGGAAATGGTGCTAGGTGAGATTACAACGGAAAGCACCCAGTACGGCAAGGAAGAATGTACGGTCATTCCGATTCTGGATAGACCAGCTGCATGAGGCTGTGCAGCACATCGGCGGTCACTATGAAGCGCAGGAGCTGGCTCCGGAGGAAGAACTGTCCTTGCAGGGCGAAACCATTCCGGCAGACCCCAATGTAAAGAACTTCTCCTATGCGGTGGTGGATGGGGATGTCTACTTCCGTGAGAACAGCATCATGCGAAAGGCTGACCTTTCTGCGACAGCCACAGGCAGGATCAAGGGTATGGTGGAGCTTCGTACCATTGTGCAAGAACTGATCGACTACCAGCTGAACGACTATCCGGAGGAGGCGATTGCCCAGAAACAGCGGGAACTGAATGTAGCCTATGACCGATTCGCCGCTCAGTATGGGCTTATCAACTCGCGTGCAAATGCGCAGGCATTTTCAGAAGATTCGTCGTATTATCTGCTCTGCTCTCTGGAAAATGTAGATGAAAACGGCAGGCTGGAATCCAAGGCGGATATGTTCACCAAACGGACGATTCGACCGGAACGGGCTGTTACCAGCGTAGATACTCCAGCAGAGGCTCTGGCAATCTCTATCGGGGAGCGCGGCAGAGCGGATTTGCCCTATATGTCGGAACTTTTAGGTACACCGGGGGAATATGAAAAAATCCGGCAGGAACTGCATGGTGTCATTTTCAAAGACCCGATGTCGCAGGACAACGAGGAAAACGGCTGGGTGACGGCTGATGAATATTTGTCCGGCAATGTCCGGGAAAAGCTCCGCGTGGCAGAACTGGCTGCGGCTTCTGACCCTGCCTTTGCAGTGAACACAGAATATTTGAAGAAAGCACAGCCGAAAGACCTGGATGCCTCAGAGATTGATGTGCGCCTTGGTGCCACATGGGTAAGTAGGGATTATATCCAGCAGTTCATGGAAGAAACCTTTGAACCGCCGTTTTATCTGCGCCGGAACATCGAGGTGAAATTCTCTCCCATGACGGCGGAATGGCAGATCACCGGTAAGAGTACACCGAGCCGGAATGATGTCCATGCCTATATGACCTACGGCACCAGCCGAGCCAATGCCTATCGGATTCTGGAGGATACGCTGAATCTGCGGGATATTCGTATCTATGATACCGTGGAGGACGCGGACGCAAACAGGAGCGGGTTCTGAACAAAAAGGAGACCACTCTCGCCCAGCAGAAACAGCAGGCCATTAAGGATGCATTCCAGAACTGGGTGTGGAAAGATCCGTATCGCCGTGCGGAACTTGTGGAAAAGTATAACGAACTGTTCAACAGTACTCGTCCCCGTTAGTACGATGGTTCCCATATCCGCTTTGGCGGCATGAATCCGGAAATCCGGCTGCGGGAACACCAGCAGAATGCCATCGCTCATGTGCTGTACAGCGGCAATACGCTGCTGGCCCACGAAGTGGGTGCCGGCAAGACCTTCGAGATGGCAGCTTCCGCTATGGAGGCAAAACGGCTGGGACTGTGCCAGAAATCCATGTTTGTCGTTCCAAATCATCTGACCCTTCAGTGGGCAAACGAGTTCCTGCGCCTGTATCCGAGTGCGAAACTGCTGGTGGCAAGCAAAAAGGACTTTGAAACCGCCCGCAGAAAGAAGTTCTGCGCACGAATTGCAACTGGTGATTACGATGCGGTCATCATCGGCCATTCCCAGTTTGAGAAAATCCCGGTGTCCGTAGAACGCCAGGAGCGGATTTTGACTGCCCAGATTGATGAAATCGAAAACGCCATTGCTGAGATGAAATCCCAGAATGGCGAGCGTTTCTCCATCAAACAGATGGAAAAGACCCGGGAAGGATTGGAGGCGAGATTGGAAAAACTCCGGGCAACCGACCGAAAGGACGATGTGATTACCTTTGAGCAGCTGGGCGTAGACCGGCTGTTCGTAGACGAGGCACACGCATTTAAGAACTTGTTCCTCTACACAAAAATGCGCAATGTCGCAGGCTTGTCCACTTCGGAAGCGCAGAAATCTTCGGATATGTTTATGAAGTGCCAGTATATGGACGAGTTGACAGGCGGGCGCGGCATCATCTTTGCGACCGGCACGCCGGTCAGCAACAGTATGACGGAGCTGTACACAATGATGCGGTATCTCCAGTACGGCACGTTGCAGCAGAAAGGGCTGACCCATTTCGACAGCTGGGCTTCTACCTTTGGTGAGACCACAACGGCTATCGATCTGGCACCGGAAGGAACCGGATACCGGGCAAGAACGAGATTTGCAAAGTTCTTCAACCAGCCGGAGCTGATGAACATGTTCAAGGAAGTGGCGGATATCAAGACCTCCGATCAGCTGCATCTGCCGGTGCCGGAAGCAAAGTTTGAAACCGTAGTAGTGCAGCCTTCGGAGCATCAGCAGGCGATGGTGGCGGAGCTTTCAGAACGGGCGGCGGCTGTGCATTCCGGTGTGGTAGCCCCATCGGTCGATAACATGCTGAAAATCACATCGGATGGCAGAAAGCTGGGGCTGGATCAGCGGCTGATGAATCCGCTTCTGCCGGATGACCCTAACAGTAAGCTCAATGCCTGTGTGCGAAATGTGCTTCGGATTTATGAGGACGGACAGTCGGATAAGCTGACCCAGCTGCTGTTCTGCGACCTCAGCACACCGAAAAACGATGGAACCTTCAACGTGTATGAGGATATCCGCGCCAAACTCATCCAGTCCGGTGTGCCGGAAGAAGAAATCGCATTTATCCATGATGCGGATACCGAGGCAAAAAAGAAGGATTTGTTTGCCAAAGTCCGTACCGGGCAGGTGTGGGTGTTGTTAGGCTCGACACAGAAGATGGGCGCAGGCACGAACGTGCAGGATCGGCTGGTGGCCGTGCATCATCTGGATGTGGGTTGGCGGCCTGCGGACATGACTCAGCGAAATGGTCGAATCATCCGTCAGGGCAACCGCAACAAAGAAGTGCAGGTTTATCAGTATGTGACGGAAGGAACCTTTGATGCCTACCTCTATCAGACACTGGAGAATAAGCAGAAGTTTATCAGTCAGATCATGACCAGCAAATCTCCGGTACGTTCCTGTGACGATGTGGATGAGCAGGCACTTTCCTATGCGGAAATCAAGGCACTTTGTGCAGGAGACCCGCAGATCAAGGAGAAAATGGACTTGGATGTAGATGTTGCCAGACTAAAGGTGCTGAAAGCAGACCATCAGAGCCAGCAGTACCGATTGGAAGATAAGCTGATGAAATATTTCCCTGCGGAGATTGAGAAAACACGGGGGTTCATCAAAGGCTTTCAGTCGGATATCCGGGCGGTGGCGGCACATCCGCTGCCGGAAGAAGGGTTCTGCGGCATGGAAGTGAATGGCACACGCTTTACTGAAAAAGCCGAGGCCGGTGAAGCAATCCTCGCAGTCTGTAAAGCCAATCAGAGTTTGGAGCCGGTGCCGCTTGGCAGCTATCGTGGTTTCAAGATGGAGCTGACATTTGACAGCTTCCAGAAAGAGTATCAGGTGCTGCTAAAAGGCGAGATGACTCACCGGGTATCCATTGGCACCAGTGCTGCGGGCAATATCCTGCGTTTGGACAATGCCCTTGCCGGGATTCCTGCAAGGTTGGAAAAGGCGGAACAGCAGTTGGACAGTCTTAGGAGCCAGCAGGAAGCGGCACAGGCCGAGCTTGGAAAACCATTCCCCCAGGAGGCAGAACTGGCAGAAAAGAGCGCAAGACTGGCGGAACTGGATGCACTGCTGAATATGGATGACCGTGGAAAGGATGACCATGACCGTGAAAAAACAACGGGAAAGCCGTCTGTCCTGGCAGAGATGCGTGACCGTGCCGGTCGCATTCCGCCGATGACACATCGGGATGATGAGGAGGTGGCACTATGAGCGTTCGGGAACACTGGATCAATGTCAGAGTAAACCCGGAAGAGCTGGCGAGGATTCGGGAAAAGCAGAAGGAATTGGGTATTCAGAATACCGGTGCCTATATGCGAAAAATGGCGCTGGACGGATACTGCGTGAATCTTGATTTGTCGGATGTGGCGCAGGTATCTACCCTTCTTCGCCGATGTAGCAACAACCTGAACCAGTACGCAAAACGCGCCAATGAATCCGGAAGCATCTATGCGGAGGATATCCGGGATTTGCAGAAGCGGCTGAATGAACTCTGGGAGATGCAAAAGCTGATTCTGAAGAGGCTTTCGGCTATGCGCTGACGGCGCAAATGTGCGGGATTTCTACAGCACAGGGCACAGATGAAACAGTCTGTGCCGTTACATATTATTTGGTCTACCTGTTGACATCGTGGTGTTTGGCAAGCGGGTGCGGTAAAATATAGATGAAAAGAAAAACGAAGGGGTGAAATCCATGAAGATCGTGTGTTTTTTTGTTGAAGCTGGTGCTGAAAATCCTGTTGCTGCCGGTTGTGTTTCTGCTGCGATTTCTGTGCTTTATCTGGAATCTGTTGATGCAGCTATCCCTGTGGGTGCTTTCGCCGGTCATGCTGTTTGTTCTTGGCTGCGGCATCTATTCGGTGGTACGGGCGAACTGGACAGATGTGTTCCTGCTGACCCTGATTGAGATGGGACTTTTCGCAGCTGCGGTTGGTGCGGGCGGCATCATGGAACTGATAGAACGGCTGTGTGAGCGTGTAGAGGATGTTTTGACAATTTGAGGTTGGGTGGAGGAATATGAAAATGGCGGCTACAAGACTGATTGCGCTGCATATCAATAAAGGAAAGACGGTAGCGCAATGTCTGGCTGACCGTACTGATTATTCAGAGAATGCAGCCAAAACGGAAGATGGAAAATATATTAGTGCGTATGCCTGTGACGCAAAGACCTGTGATGAAGAATTCCTGCTTTCCAAACGGCAGTATGAGCATATCACGGGGAGAACGCAGACCCATGATGTGATTGCATATCAGATCCGGCAATCTTTTAAGCCGGGGGAAATCACGCCGGAGGAGGCAAACAAGGTTGGGTATGAGACGGCTATGCGATTCACAAAGGGAAAACACGCATTTATCGTGGCAACTCATGTTGATCGAGCGCACATTCATAACCACATTATTTTTAATTCGACTACATTGGACTGCACCAGAAAATTCCGCGATTTTCACTTATCCGGTCTTGCGCTGGCAAGGCTCAGTGATATCGTCTGCCTGGAACACCGGTTGTCGGTCATTATCCGGAAACCCTATGGAGAGCGGCAGAAGAGAACGGAATACCCGGAGAAAAATCGCAGCGGGATGAAATCTGCGAGGCCATTGATGCAGCATTGGCAAGAAACCCTAAAGACTTCCGGGAACTGATTGGGATTTTGCAGGAAGCAGGATACGAGTATAAAGACGGAAAACAGCCTGTCCCGCGAGGAAAAGGTCACGCCAGATTTGCTCGTTTCCGCTCTCTTGGCAAAGGATATTCGATTGAAGAACTCAACGAAGTGATTGCCGGGAATGCGGTTCACAAAAGCAAATTTGTTGAGAAAACCCGCACAAGCGCACGGTCTGCACAGGTGCATAAGAAGGCGGAGCTGTCGTTCCTTATTGATGTCCGTGCCAAAATGCAGGCGGGCAAAGGCGCAGGATATGCGCGCTGGGCGAAAGTCTTTAATCTGAAGCAGATGGCGAAAGCTATGATGTTCATGGAGGAGCATGGAATCAAGAGCTATGCAGAGCTGAAAGAAAAGGCAGATGGAATTTCTGAAAAATGCGCTGCGCTGCTGGAATCTGTAAAGGCAGATGAGGCACGGATGTCGGAAGTGTCGGTGCTGCGGAAACATCTAATCAATTATGCCAAGACAAAAGATGTTTTTGCTGCGTATAAGGCATCCGGCTACAATCGAGAGTTCTATGAAGCCCATCGGGATACGCTGGCCTTGCGCAACGCAGCGAAAAAGGCATTTGATGCCTATAAGAAAGAGAACGGCTCTGAAAAAAAGCTCCCGCGCATTAGCGAGCTGAACGCAGAGTATGCAATGCTTCTGGAACGAAAGAAAAGCTCCTATACAGAGTACCAAAAGACCAAATCGGAAATGCAGGATTGGCTTGTGGCGCAGAAGATTGTGCAGGAAATCCTGAAAGAGGACGAACAGAAGAAAGAACAGCTGCATGAGCAGGAAGTGCGGCAGGAAGAAGAAAATAAAGAGAATAGTAGATGATAGAATGTCCGGTGCAGCGCGGAAAAATACCACGGGAAGAAATACTTCCATCGGCGCAGATGCTTCTACTGCATTTCATTTATGGCGGCGCACAGGCACTATCTACAAGTCAAGCTGCGAAGGACTTGGAACTGACACCTACTTCTATATCAAGGGCATCGAGACAACTTGAAGAAATGGGATTGCTGCATATCGGGAAAGTCGGTGTGCAGAGAATCCTGCAATCTGAGGATTCTCCGAAAACACTGTTCCCAAAAGCAGGAGATAAGTTACTGAACCCAATAAAACGAACAGTTTATATTCCGAAAAAATACGTGGGAACAGATTTGCGGGAAAGCGGATATTCGACATTGGAAGAGTATTCCATGCTGAACGCACCGAATGTCGGATGTTATGCGGCAGAAAGAATCTCTCAATGGAAAGATGTTATGACCAATAGCTTGCAGAATTCGCAGGTGCAAGTGGCCGTAGAGGTGTGGAGATACAATCCAAGAAAATTGTCCACACGAAATACTGTAGACGAGCTTTCTTTGGCTCGGTAGAGTATATTTTCCGCTGGGTATTAAAGGCAGCTGCGGACGAGGGATATTTGGACACAGAAGCCATATTTGTAGACGGTACGCACATAAAGGCAAGTGCAAATATGAAAAAGCAGGCCCGCAAAGCTGTACCCAAAGAAGCAAAGCGCTATGCACACGAATTGTTTGATGAGATAGACAAGGACAGAGAAGCGCACGGAAAGAAGCCCTTCGACGAAAACAACAACGGGAATGATTCTGGCAGTGGAGATAACTCCGGTGAATCGGAAATGGTAGAAAAGACTGTTTCTACTACAGATCCGGAATGCGGCGTATTCGGGCGAACACAAGAAAGTCTTTGCTTATGAAGCGCACACCGCTTGTGACAAGCACAACTTTATTTTAGGTGTACATGTTACGCCAGGAAATATTCACGACAGCGTAGCATTTGATTCTCTGTATGATGATATCTGCCAGCACTACCCCGAACACAAAATCGTTGCAGCCGACAGCGCCTACAAAAACCCTTGGATCTGCAAAAGAATCTTTGAAAGTGGCAGAGTCCTGACTTCTGCCTATACACGCCCCAAAACCAAAGACGGCAACCATCCTTGGTATATGTATGTTTACGATGAATACTTTGACGATGTGATTTGTCCGGAATACAAGGCGCTGCATTATTCTACCACGAACCGCGATGGCTACCGCGAATATAAAAGCCGCTCTTATCTGTGTGCAGACTGCCCAACAAAAGCGATGTGTACACAAAATGCCAAGTGCGAAAAAACGTTACAAGGCATATCTGGCAGCGTTTTGTAGATATGGATGAGGATGTACGACACACACCTTTGTACAGAGATATCTACAAGCTAAGACAACAAAAAAATTGAGCGTGTGCTTGCCGATGCAAAAGAAAAGCACGGTATGCGCTATACGCAGTACAGAGGCTTGGCTCAGGTTGCCAACTGGGTGAAGCTTAAATTTGCTGCCATGAATTTGAAAAAACTGGCCACTTGGAAATGGAAACGGAAAAATCCTTCTCCAGGGAAGAAGCAGAGAAGGATTTTGGCGGCCGATTATTTTTCTTGGCTGCTATTTTCCCTTTTCAAACGAAAAAGCCTGCCTTGGCGTGATTGCTAAGACAGACTTTTTCTACAGGCTGAGGCCGGAGAAGACCTCTCCGGCCTTATTTTTTACAACAGGAGGATCGTTCACATGGACACCCAAAACACAAGCCGTCAGCTCCGCTACCTTGAAGAAGTCCGTATTTCTCTGCACCGTGCTGGTTTTGGAACCCTGCCGGTGGAGGGGGAGCAGTTGCCCGTCCTTTGGAACGGCACACCCCTCTGCCGCATTACCGGCAAGGGCAGCGTGTTCTATCGGCGAGAGGATGTAGACACGCCCTAGGCAGAGGATGCCCTATATCGCGTCGAGGACATCGCCGCGAAGACGCTGGAGTATATGACTGCTATGGAAGCCGCCCCGCAGCTCAAAGCCAGCGGACTGGATGGAGACTACCGCATCCTCGCTGACTTTGGCGGCACGGTGCTGGCGGGTACTCCAAGCAAATACGGCGTTCAATTCGTCACATGGGATTGGGACTATGACCGCACGGGCGTGGTACACGGGCACTACTTCATGGAGAACTACGATGCTGCCAAGCAGGACTTCGCCACACGCTCTGGGCTTATCCCAAAGGAACAGCTTTTCACCACAGAGCAGATGATCGAGATTTATCGCTGCTGTGCCGACTCCATGGACAGCGATTTTTTTGAACTCACTGAAGCGCAGGAAGATTTGATTTGTAGCATCCAGCAACAGATTGAGATATGCGTGCCAGATCTGGGCGAGCGCGTCCGGAGACAAGAGAAAGCGCTGGAACACTCCTCGCAGGAGCAGACAATGTAATACGACATGGCAGCGGCTGGAGTTTTAGTAATAAGACTCCGGCCACTTTTTATATTGGAGGAAATGAAATGCCACAGATCAACCGAAAAAGCTCATTGGGCCATTGGTATGCCCCAGTCTTTGCTCCAGATTATCCCCGCGATCCGCCGGAGATTCACGCTTGCACACTTTTTGAGCGATGCACCGGCTGCCCCTATCCAGGGCATGGCTTCATCTGTTGGCAGAGTGAAGATACCTGCCTGCGGACCAGAATGAACAAAATCACGGATCGGAGGAAAACAAAAATGATGATTCAAGTGGTTCTCAGTAATCCCAGCCACCCGGAATACGGCGTGGTGACCCTCCCGTTCTCCATCCCCCGCGACCAGTACGCGCACTGCATGGAGCTGCTGGCGGCGTTGGAGATTGGCGACGCGCTCAAGACGGACTGCAAGGTGGAGAAGATCGACAGCTTCTACGCTGTCCTCAAGCGCGCAGAGATGCTCACGGTCAATGTGGAGGAGCTGAATTACCTCGCCAAGCGGCTGGAGGATAGCCAGCTCCCCAATGAGGTGGATGTCCTTCTCGATATGGAGTACGAAACTTTCTCCGACCTCAATGAACTGGCAGAGGCAACGGATGGGTTATCAAAAGCAGATGTGGGAAAGTTGGGCGCTGTGGTCATGCTGGCAGAGCCAAAGTCCGCGGCACAGATCAAAAACCTTGCAGAACACCTCGACCTCTTTGACTTCGCCTCCGGTGCGCATACGCCGCAGGAGTACGGCAAGTATATGATCCGGCAGTCCGGTCGCTTTGACTATGACGAAAACCTGGATGATTTTTATGACTATGAAAAGTGCGGCACGGAGCGCATAAACGCGGAGGACGGGATGTTCACCGACCGGGGTTACATCGCCTATAAGGGTTGTTACAGTATGGAGGAAGTGATGAACAGTGGTCAGAGCAGCCGCATGGAGATGGGAGGGATGATGTGATCATTCAAGCAGAACTGAAGTGTAAGCAGACAGGATGCGAGGCAGAATCCTGTGCCGTGGATAAGGTCATCGAGCTGCCAAGCCCGCGGTTCAGGCAGTTCAGCCGCGCACTGCTGGCTGACTATGATTTCATCGCAGAGAACAAAAACGCTGTCCAGCGTGATGAGGACGCCAGGCACTGCCTGCTCATCTTCGACGCGGAGGGAACGGACGGTTTCCTTATTGACCCGCAGGGGCACAACTACGCTCGGTACAGTGCCTTTATTCCCAACGTCCGCAGCTTGCTGACGCCGGATATGGCAATCGACCGCAGCTATCTTTCGCCGGCAGAGCCTTGGCGGGATGAAAATCGGGATGAAATGCTCCGCATGACGCTGCGTGTCGAGGGAAAGCCCGATTACACCCTCGTCCTCCCCGCTGACGAGGAATATCTCGATGCTGTGAGGGCTTACCTTGATATTGATGTTTTCGCGGATGCCATGCTCTGTGATATTCACTTTAAGGTATAATAAAAACAGCTATAACTGGGAGTTCAAGCTGGATCGAGGAGGGGTTCAATATGACCCCACCAGAACCTCCCACTCTATCGGAGGATTAAGACAGAGAAAGAACAAGCATGGAGCAGAAACTCATGTTTTTGTGCTTGCGGGGGCGGGCAAATTCAGCACCATAATGGATTGAAACGAACACCCATCGGTCGGCTACCGGGTGGGTGTTCATTGTATAACACAGGCGCTGTGACGAATTTGTGACACTTTCCCCGCACTTTCGCGGGAGAATTTCAATGCAGCTTCTGGTATGATACAGACAAGGTTGATACACAACCACAAATACTTCAAAAAAGGAGCGTAACATACCATGAAAAAGAAAACGATTTGGAGATTTGCACTGGCACTGGCGTTGGTGGTATCGACTGTCGGCACGGCAACTTCCGCCTTTGCCGCCACATCCGTACCAATGGAGCCTGTTACTAAAATTGCTACCGAGAACGAGGACGCCATCTGGGAGCAGATTGAGGCAGTGGAAGAGAAGAGCGACGCCATCTTCCAGAGAAACGCAGCGCTATGGGAAAAGCTGGACGAAATCTGCAACGCCCTGCCTGACGACTATGACTTCACAGATTTTGACGAGGCGGCGTTTATCCGC
This sequence comes from Butyricicoccus sp. AF35-5AC, assembly GCF_003477715.1. NCBI lineage: Bacteria > Bacillati > Bacillota > Clostridia > Eubacteriales > Butyricicoccaceae > Butyricicoccus > Butyricicoccus sp. AF35-5AC. The sequence goes on along the minus strand of NZ_QUDX01000008.1, from coordinate 57,187 downwards.
AGCACCAATGCCCTGACCGAAGCGGAGAAGGAAACGCTTCTGGCAGACATCAAGGAGCTGAACGAGCTGGACGCCCAAATGGAGGCGCTGTATGAGAAGCTGCCCGACTGCGACAATATGCCGCTCTACGAGAAGGCACTGGAAAAAGCCGACCCCAAGGTACTGGATGAGATCGACACCCTGGAGCAGGAGTATGACCGCGTCTGCGAAAAGCACGCCGACCTGTGGGACAAGGTAGATGAAGCGTACTTCAATCTGCCGGACGACTACGACTTCGACAACTACGATGAGGCCGCTTTCATCCGCAGTTTGACCTTCCTGACCGATACGGAAAAGGACGCGCTGATCGCCGACTACAACCGTCTTGCGGAGATCGACAGCCGGCTGTGCAAGCTGTACGATTCCATCTGGGGCAACACCGGCTGCGAAAGCGGCATCTGCCCCTTTTGACAGAAAGACGATATTCTGATAGTATAAAATCAACATCATGCCGATGCTGCGCCTACGCGCAGCATTTGGCGCTGCTTTCAAGGAGGACGCATGGGACATTCCATCTATTTGGCGGACGATGAAAAGAGCATCCGGGAGCTGCTCCATAGCTTCCTCGCAAGCGACGGATATACCGTGCGCTCCTTTGAAAGCGGCGACGCGCTGCTGGAGGCGTTTCGTCAGGAGCCTGCGGAGCTTGTAATACTGGACATTATGATGCCCGGCACGGACGGACTTACCGTGTGCCGGGAGCTACGCTCGGTTTCCGATATCCCCATTATCCTGCTTACGGCCAAGGACAGCGAGCTGGACTATGTCATGGGCATCAGCCAGGGCAGCGACGATTACCTCACCAAGCCCTTCCGCCCCACCATACTGCTCATGAAGGTGAGAGCCCTGCTGCGCCGGGTGGAGATGGACAGGGGGAAAACAGCGGCGGCAGTAGATGAATTGCGCTATGGGGATCTCCGCTATTCCGCTACGGAAAATGCTGTCTTTTGCGGAAGCACGATCGTGGCACTGACCCAGACCGAGCTGCGGCTGCTCAGCTATATGATGAAGCAGCCGGAAAAGGCCTATTCCCGCGAGGAGCTGCTCAGCGCGGTGTGGGGCTTTGATTCGGAGGTGGAGACCCGTGTGACCGACGAAACCCTGCGCCGTATCCGAAAAAAGCTGACGCAATCGGGCAGCACCGTCAGCGTGAGCACCATATGGGGCTTTGGTTATAAGCTGAAGGGAGCGGAGCGCACGTGAAAAACATCAAACTGCGGATCGTGTATCTGATCCTTTGCTCGGCTCTGCTGCTCTTTGCACTGTTCATGCTGGCGGTGAACCTCATCATACCTGCACACTTTGTGCGTGAGGCAAAAAAGGCGCTCATCAGCGAGGCACAGTACCAGAACCGCACCATCCCCTATACCGACGATGGATCCTTTTTTGACGATGAATGGAATGACACGGAGGAGCACTTCCTTACGCCAAGCATCGTATTTTTAGAGCTGGATAATGCCAATCAATCAAGCGGTTGGAACAGGGACGCATATCGTCTGGAGAAAAAACTGCTGGAATACTGTAAGGGGCGGGATCTATCGCTCAACCAATGCTATACCTTCAAAACGGACAAGCATCACCTGATATTCATGTCCGTGCAGGAGGAGCAGGACGATTGGGAAAAGCCGTACGCCTATATCATGTACATAGACATCGGGCCCATCACCCGCTATATCGTGACGCTGAACTGGGCGTTCTTTGCGGTGCTGCTGGCGATCTCCTCCGTCATGTGCCTGCTGGGGTTCCGGTTTGGCAGGGATATTGAGAAGGAGGCGGAGCGGCAGCAGACCTTCTTCCAGAATGCCTCCCACGAGCTGAAAACGCCGCTGATGGCGATACAGGGCTATGCGGAGGGCATACAGGCGGGCGTGATGGACACAGGCAGCGCGGCGGAGGTGATCCTGGAGGAGAGCGACCGCATGACGGAGCTGGTGGAGGAGCTCCTGGACATCTCGAAAATCGATATGGGGCGGCAGCAGCTTGCCCTTTCCGAGATGGATATCCGGGAGCTGCTCTACGACAGCATACGCGCCGTGGAATCGGCAGTCGCTGCCAGCGGCATTACCATCGCGCCGGACTTCTCTGAAGAACCCATCATGGTCAAATGCGATGACACGCAGATGCGCAGGGCGGTCACGAATATCCTGACCAACGGATTGCGATATGCCCGCAGCGAGCTGCGCCTGACCTGCCGCGCAGACAGGCGGCAGGTGACGATACGCATACAGGACGATGGGGACGGCATCGCCGAAGCGGACCTGCCGCACATCTTCGACCGCTTCTATATGGGGCGGAGCGGAAAATCCGGCATCGGCCTTGCGCTGACCCGGGAGATCATCCACCTGCACAAGGGAACCATCCGCGCCCGCAACGGGGACACCGGTGCCGTTTTCGAGATCTCCATTCCGGTGAGCAGATAAGAAGATCACCGCGCCGCCTTTGAGCGTCCCTCTTGTAAAAAGGACGGGCCTGGAAAGAATCTTTGCTGGTGCCGGGCGGAGAGTTTCCCGTGATTTCCTCTTGTGCCCACATTGTCAGAATGGAGTACATCTATGGACTGCAAAGCAAAAAAATATCTGCATATTTATGACTGGAACTACTGGTGGGGCTATTACCGCTGCTGTAAGGACTGGGAACCTTTCCATGCGGCGGAGTTTTCTCTTTCCGAGGACGAGGCAGGAAAGGCGCCCTTTTTCCACTTTGATTTCCATAACCTCTCTGCACTTCACCAGACCATTCTGGACGGTGAGTTTGTGGAGCCGGATAATCCGGATCATCCGCACTTTCTGGAGCAGGCAAGGCGGCTCAGAAGCGGTGAACAGGACTGGTTCGTCGGGGCGCTGTACTATCCGCTTTTTTCACCGGAGATGCATTTCTGCAACGCCTCCGTCCGGAGCGGCGTCCCGCTGACACAGCTGCTTTCCCCGTCTGTACCGCCCTATTACGGGGTGATCTTTCTCCGGGAGGAGCGCCCCCTCACTCCGGAGGTGCTGACGCATTGGGCGGAGACTCTGTCCCAGCCCCTGTTCGGCCAGCCGTTTTCCTGCACGCTTGCACAAGTTCCCAGCCGGCAGGAGGCGATGGAGCAGTTTGAGAATGAGATGCGGCTGATGCGATGAACGAGCGTCCCGCCGCGATGTCCGGCGGCAGATGCAAGGCCCCCAACGCCCTGCGGCTGCAGAATTACTTACAACGGAGAAGATGTATGACATTTGAAATTCACAGCGACATCACAAATCGATCTATGACCATAGCCGCCCGCGCGATGCGCAGGGTGCTGCGGCGAAAGAGAAGCATTGTTTGGACCATCTTCGGCTGGAGCGTCTTTGTATTCAACGCATTGCTGCTGATCCCATTCGATGGAGAGCCTTTTGCGCTTGATGTCAGGACGGTGACTTCCCTGCTGACAGAGGTGATGCTGCTGTCCGTTCTGCTGTTTCAGGACCGATTCAATGGCATGATCGCCCGCAAAAACGCGCTGGCGGGCACAAAGGAATATCATGTCGCATTCGGTGAGGATTCCTATACCGTTGTTACGGCGGTCACCACCTCCACGTTCCACTATGAGCTGATCGACGCACTGGCTGAGTCGCAGGACTACATCATCCTTCTGATGAAGAAACGCTATGCGCAGCCTCTGGACAAGCGTACTCTTACCGGCGGGACGGTGGAGGAATTCAAACGATTTCTTGAAGAGAAGACCGGAAAGACGTTCCGGCGTGTGAAATGAACGAATTTTCTATTACGCCCTTTCGCGGGCCGCATTTGCTTCTGCTTTTGCTTACGGCAACGGCGGTGCTGCTCATATTCTTGCTGCTGCGCGGAAAACCGGAAGCACGGCGCTCCCGGTATCTGATCGGCGTTTGCTTTTTTAATCTCGCGCTGTTTGCCGGCTACAAGCTCTCGCTGTCCATGGACGCAGCGTATATCCGTGCGTACTATCCCAATGGCTTCAGCATTTTCAATGAGCTGCCGCTGCACCTGTGCAACATCAATCTGTTTCTGATCCCGCTGGGCGTGTGGAAGAGAAATCGCTCGATCATGGGCTTTTCCTTCTTTGTAGCGCCCCTTGGCGCACTGATGGCGCTGCTCTTCCCGGAGCCTCTGTTCTCCGGCTTTTCGCTGTTAATGCCGCGAATTTTCGGCTACTATGTGACCCACGCAATCCTTGTTGTCTGCGGCCTGAGTCTGGCGACGCTGGGCTTTTACCGCCCCGACCCCAAGGATATCCCGCGGATCCTCAAGACCTTTGGTTTGCTTGCCGTAGGCGCGCACCTTATCAATCTCCTTTTACGCCTCACGCTCTGCCCAGAGGCGAACTACTTCTTCACCTACGGCGCGGAGATCGGTGTGCTCAAGCTGTTTTGGCGTATCATCCCGGCGCCGCTGCTTTACGGGCTGCCGGCACCGCTGATTCTTGCAGGCTATATGTACGCAGTCTGTGCGTTGTCCCGCCTGACGCAAAGGGCGGAAGAAGTGCCTTTTTCATAGATTGGATAAGTTCCGCAGCAAAAAACAGGAGGATAAGACATTGCTGGATAGAAATGTAAGAGAAATCGGAATCGCTCTGTGCTTATTGACTCTCTTTATCTTCCTGTCCGGGTGCGGTTCATTGAAGGATGACACTCTTCTGACCGTCAATGCAGTGATCACGGAAGTTGATACAGGAGAGCAAACCATAACGGTAAAAGACGATGCCGATGAAAACACTTTAGGCGAAGAATGTCTGATAGACTGTTCGTCTACTCCGATGGTCTATTGCGACTTTGCCACGCAGAAGGTTACAAGGATTTCTTTTGAGGAATTGCAGGTCAATGATAAGGTTATTGTGAGTATCAGAAGCTCGGAAATGGAGAGCTTCCGAAGCGGCGGCGGGGAAAATACAATCAAGGTCGAACAATTGCAGTTGTATACGCAAAGAGCTGCTGGATGAGCCTCTGCTGTCCACTACTGTATTTGGGCTTCGAGATCGAACCGGAGAGCATGAAGTGGGTCATCCAGCACACCAACGCTAACATAGTCGAAACGGATTTCTTCGAGACCTGCAGCACCTCTTATGCCAATAGCATGGTACTGTGGATAATCTTGTGAGGATACGCATATGAGCAATCAAAATAAACAGCTGTATATCGTAATCAGCCAGACCGGAACACTTCTGTCCCGGATCCTTAAACAAATCACCGGCGCAGAATATAACCACGCCTCCATCAGCCTGTCCAGAGATTTAGAGAGGATGTACTCTTTTGGCCGCAGGCATCCCTATAATCCGTTTTGGGGCGGCTTCGTGATAGAGTCTCCCCGTACCGGTACCTTCAAGCGTTTTTCCGAAACCAAGGTGTTGGTTCTGAGCGTGAGTGTCACAGAAGAACAACACGCAGAGCTCAAAGAAATGCTCGATGTGATGTGGAAGCGGAGGAGGAAGTACAGTTACAACTATATTGGCTTATGTCTGGCATACTTCCATGTTGTCTGGAAGCAGGAGGACTGCTATTATTGCTCAGAGTTTGTCGGAGAGCTTCTCACAAAAAGTCGGGTTGACGGCATGGAACAGCTACGTTCCTCTATCATACAGCCGATGCAGTTCCTTAGAGTGCCGCACACACTGCTCTACTGCGGAAAACTTCGCGAATATGTGAGCAACACCTGTTCCGAGGGCATATGTGAAGATGCAACGAACCGCACAGTGCATAGGCGACTGCCGTAACAGCAGATAAGGGAGCGCGTGGTCGAGTATCTGCAAAGGTGTGGTTTTGATCCGCCGACGTGGCTTCTGCTTTTTGCCGTCATAATGGATATTCGTCCTGGATATGTTGACCACAGGGGGTGTGTTCCTCATACACAAGCCCTGTGGTCATTGAATATCTTTGTAGGCTTGGGGACGGTCGTTTCAACCGTGTGTACCCGCTTCCTTGGCCGGCGACCATGGAACTGGACCAGATTCCTGTGGAAATACCTGGACAGATAAGATGGGCTGCCGTGGCTTTGGCGTTGCTTACTGTGCCCCGGTTCCTGTTTCCATGATAAAAAAACAGCGGCACAGAGAGTTGCTCTGTGCCGCTGTATGCTTTATACATTGTATAAAAACCTTACATGCTATCTGCTCTTTTGTCCTGTCTGAGTGAGCGGTAGACGACATACCCTGCCGGAGCAATCATAATCAGAATAAAAATGCTGATCAGTTCATTCACTTCGGATGGCGCAAAGCCCTGCAGCATAGTAATGAGGTTGTTTGCGAAATGCACGAGGATGGGAAACAGCAGGTTCTTTTTCTTCTCGTAAAGGATTCCTGCGGCAATACCCATGAAGGTGGCATAGGCAGCCTGCACGATATTCAGGTGATAAACGCCGAAGAGTACAGATGATATTAGAATCGCGGCCCAAACGGGGATGAATTTCCGCATGGAGCGAAGTACAATGCCGCGGAATAGAATTTCTTCTACAACAGGTGCAGCAATCACTGCAATCATAAATGTTCCAAATGCATTTCCGCCGGCAATATTTTCAGCACCGGCGTTTATTGCCTCAACGCTTTTCTGCAGCGAGGGAAGCTGTTCTGCCAGCATGATCCAAAGACCGGAGATCCCGCAAATGCCAAATCCCACGACCAGACTGCCGAGCACATCTTTAAAATTTGTCGCTGTGCGCGGTTCGCTTATATCTTTCCTCCAAAGCAGTTTATAGAGCGTAAAGAATACGAGGATAAGAACAGCGTAGATCAAAATCTCGCCCCAATATGAGTGTTTCATAAATTGCTGCGGGGGGATATGAAAAATATCCAAAACGAGCCTTTCCACAAGGAAATATAATAGATTGGATAGCAAAAAATGTAGTGCGATTGCAAGAATGGGAATAGCGAGATATCTTTTTTTCATCATACGGTCAATTTTTTCTCCTGTCTGTATTTTTGAGGGGACTGCAGCAGTATAACAGATTTAACTTAAAGTCTTCGTTAAGGGGTGAAGCCGCAACCTTTCGGAAGCGGCATCGCAAAAGGACACTGTTCATCTTCCCTGTCGAACCTTTTGATCTTCCTCTAAAAGATGTTTTCCTCATAGTTGGTGACATGCTGAATTTGGCATTAGGCTCCTTGTGTTCTGCAAAGCTTTTGAAGTTCAAACAGAAAATACCCACAGCCAAAGCGGCTGTGGGTATGATCAAATCAGATTGTACGAGCTGACGCGACCTTGTCAATCTCTGCAGGTTCGTAGTTGCGCTCTCCTTCTGTAAAAGCCCAACATTCTGCCCGGTGTATCCGCACTTTCCAATACGCCCAAAGGGGGCTTGAAGGGGAGATTCTTAACGCGCAGAAGGAGGAAGGCCGTCCGTCTCTGGCGCCTGGAGAAGAAAGTGGCTTTTATGAAAGTCAAGCAGGCCCTCATCCCGCATTTTTCCAAGCTCCAGCGACAGTCCACTGCGCTCCACGCCGAGATAATCCGCAAGCTGCTGGCGGGAGAATGGAATGTCGAATTCATAGCCACCCCGGCGCTGCGCCTCGGCGGAAAAATAGGACATCAGCTTTGCCCGCGTTGTGCGCTGGCCCATGTGGGTGAGCTTTTCGTTGAGCCGCAGGTTCTTCTCTGCCAGTTCGCCCAGCAGGTTGCGGATGATCCGGCTGTGGTGGGAGCAGGCGGAGGGGCACACGCTCAAAACGCGTCTTATATGCAGAAACATCACCGTCACCGCGCTCTCCGCCTCCACGCTCACGTTCAGCACCGCCCTCGGCGCGCAGGCGAACACCTCCGCGAAGGTCTGCCCCGGCCCGGTCTTGGAGAGGATGTTGCGGTTTCCCCAGATATCCTCCTGCACGATGAGGGCGCTGCCTGCCAGCACAAGCCCCACTTCATCCACCGCGTCTCCGGCGCGGAGCAGGCGGGAGCCTTTGGGGAAGGTGTCGATCCTCGCCCCAAGGCAGGAGAGCATGGCGGCAAGCTCATCGTCGGAAATGCCGGAGAAAAGCGCCGCGGTGTGGAGTACCGGAAAAAATTCTTTCATAAAAATCCTCTTTCGTTGAAAATTCAACCGACTTGTTGCCTTTAGTATAGTACAATGAGCGCAGAAAAGCAACAGGAGGACCGAACATGAAGCGACGGATCATTGAAATCGATCAGGAGAAGTGCAACGGCTGCTGCGGCGGGCTGGAACTGGCGGCGAAAAAGGCGCTCCAGCAGAGCGGAAAATTCATTCCGTGGCAGGTGGTCACCGTAACAGTGGACGGCCGGCTGGTGGAAGAATAACAAAATCATTAGAAAAAGGAAGGAAGAAGCACAATGAAGTATATATGCAGTCTTTGCGGTTGATAATATGACGAGAGCGCAGGTTATCCAGAGGGCGGCATCGCCCCCGGAACGCCCTGGAGCGAGGTGCCGGAGGATTTTGTGTGCCACCTGTGCAATGTGGGAAGGAGTTCTTCGAGGAGGCGTGAGCTTCTGATAAAAGGACATAATTTGAACCGAAATAGGAGGAAAACGATAATGGATCATAAAATGTTTTGCTTTCAGTGCGAGCAGACAGCGGGTTGTACCGGCTGTACCGGTAAGGCTGGTGTCTGCGGCAAGACCGCCGATGTAGCGGAACTTCAGGACGAGCTGACGGGCGCGCTCATTGGGCTGGCAAGAGCCACGGACGGCGATACACCGGTCAATGCCGATACATGGCGGCTGATGATCGAGGGACTGTTCACCACCGTCACTAATGTGAACTTCAACGAAAAGACCATTCGCGAGTTGATCGAACAGGTGCACGCGGAAAGGGAACGACTGGCACCAAACTGCTCTGGCTGCGGCTCTCGCTGTGGGCGGAATGATGATTATGATATGAATTTGCTCTGGAACGCGCAGGAGGATATTCGCAGCCTCAAATCTCTGATCCTTTTCGGCGTGCGTGGCATGGCGGCCTACGCCCATCACGCCATGGTACTGGGCTATACCGATGAGGAAGTGAACCGCTTTTTCGCCAAGGCACTCTTTGCTGTAGGCGAGGACTGGGGCATGGATGCGCTGCTGCCCATCGTCATGGAGGTGGGCGAGAAAAACCTCAAGTGTATGGCGTTGCTGGATAAGGCCAACACCGAAAGCTACGGTACACCCGCGCCTGCCACTGTCCCGCTGACGGTGGAGAAGGGGCCGTTCATCGTCATCACAGGCCACGACCTCCACGACCTGAAGCTGCTGCTGGAGCAGACCGAGGGTAAAGGCATCAACATCTACACCCATGGCGAAATGCTGCCTGCCCACGGCTATCCTGAACTGAAAAAATATGCCCATCTCAAGGGCAACTTCGGCACGGCGTGGCAGAATCAGCAAAGAGAATTTGCCGACATCCCTGCACCGGTGCTGTTTACCACCAACTGCCTGATGCCGCCGAAGGCAAGCTACGCCGACCGCGTGTTCACCACAGCGGTGGTATCCTACCCGGAAATGACGCATATCGGCGAGGATAAGGACTTCACCCCTGTCATCGAAAAGGCATTGGAGCTTGGCGGCTACAACGAGGACAAGCCGTTCACCGGCATCAACGGCGGCGGCACGGTCATGACCGGCTTCGGACACGGCGCGGTGCTTGGTGTGGCAGATCAGGTGATCGATGCGGTAAAGAGCGGCGCTATCCGACACTTTTTCCTGGTCGGCGGCTGTGACGGAGCCCGTCCCGGACGGAACTACTACACTGAGTTTGTCAAGCAGACGCCCGCCGACACTGTGGTGCTGACGCTGGCCTGCGGCAAATTCCGCTTCAATGACCTTGATCTCGGAACCATTGGCGGCCTGCCTCGACTCATGGATGTAGGCCAGTGCAACGACGCTTACGGTGCTGTCAAAATCGCGCTGGCCTTGGCGGATGCCTTTGGCTGCGGGGTCAACGACCTGCCTCTGTCTCTGGTGCTTTCGTGGTATGAGCAGAAGGCAGTGTGTATCCTGCTGACGCTGCTGTATCTGGGGATCAAGAATATTCGCCTTGGCCCCACGCTGCCGGCGTTCGTTTCGCCCAATGTGCTGAACTACCTTGTAGAGAATTTCGGCATTGCTCCCATCACCACCCCGGAAGAGGATCTGAAGGTGCTGCTGAAGCGCTGACAAACCGTAATGCGGCTGCGGAGAGGAACATCTCCGCAGCCGCACTTTATTGAAAGCAATCATTGAAGGCATGGCATTTATCCTCGCCACTCATGATTGTCTGTTTACTTTTTTGTTCTTTGCTTCGATACTCCTACACACCGCCTGCACCAGATAATGCTTCTCATGGCAGAACACCTGGAGATGTGAGGAAAGTTGCTTGCTGCAAAAGCCGCAACACTTTGTATATCTTAACATAGGTTTTATGATCCGGTGCTATAATAACCTTAGCAAATCGAGCAATCGCCAAAGAAAGGACAGATTAGAACTATGAGATCACGATGGAAAATCACTTTTATTATATGTGTTGTGCTTATTGCCGCCGTACTTGCAGGCTGCGGCGCAGCCGAGCAGCGTCCGGCATTGGAAAAAATTGAATACACGAACCTGAACGACAGTGGTTCGAGGGAACTTTTGAAGGAGCTGCTCTCCGACACAGGCGTGCCGGACGGGCGTATTCAGAGCTTTTTCCGCCGTGTGGACCGCTTTAATGACAGCGTGAAGCAGGAATGGCTTACGGATGGCTTTGAGGAAGCGGAGCTGCTGTATACGAAATATGACCCTTACGCAATGCAGGACGAATGGACGGCGAAGAACGGAACGTTTCCGGGCTATAACTGCCGGATTACCGCCATGAACCTGTTTGGGGACTTCCTCTCCGTGAGCGCAGACTCTCAAATCAATGCTGGTGAAGATGTGCTGTTTGCGGACGAGGAAGCGCTGAAAACAGATCCCGATGCGCTGGGCGGAAGCAGCCTTGCAGATTTCCGCGCACTGTATTCCTCCATGAAGGCGGAGGATACCACGGAGATCAAGCGTCATGTGCAAACCGTACAAGAGGAATGGGCTTCCCGCGGCGTTGCCTTTCGGGAGAATGAAAGAATCCGTCTCATCACGGTATTCTTCCACGATAAGCCGACCGAGGAGGAATCTCTGCTGTTTGTCGGGCATGTTGGCGTTCTTTTGACGGCAGAGGACGGGACGCTGTACTTTGTAGAAAAGGTTGCCTTTCAGGAGCCGTACCGGATGCTGCGCTTTGCCGACCGAACGGCACTGAGTGATTATCTTATGGGAAAATATGACACCTCGTGGGGACAGGATACGGCGACTCCCTTTATCATGGAGAATGACAAGCTCATGGACGGCTGGCGTCCAAACCCGGATAACAGAAGCTCCGCGCACGGCTAAGGACTGCGTATTGCTGCTAAACTATGCATGAAGTCTTTAGAGGAATCATGCCGGAACGCTTATTTCTCTCTTTTCTGGAATCTGCTTAACTATTTCAGGATATTCTTATTACAAATCTTGCTGAATAAGGCGTAAAGCTATGAAAAAGGAGTGCCCATTGGGGCACTCCTTTGCTCTGTTGGAACAGTGCGAAGCTGTCATTTTAAGTCTGCTTCTTTATCATAAAGCATTGGCATTCAGTTTTTTAAATTCCACATAGGCTACGGCAAAGGCACAGACCTGCCGTGTGCAGCCGGGGATGGTATCCTTGAGATAGAAATGTGGTTATTTTTCTCGAAAGAGCGAAACAGAGTTTAATAGAATGGATATCCCTACACACACCCACAGAGCCTTGCTCATGGTTGGCATGATATCCATCAAGCCTCCCCAATCTTCATTTAGCACACGCATCGCTCCGTCTGAATAAAACGAACATACGGTCAATGCAGTGAACGATAGGGCTGCGAATCTAAACCATTTTTCATTCTTGTTTTTAAAAGAGTAAATCAGATTGAATCCTGTAAAAATGATCGCAGAAATTCCGAAAAACAGCCACATATATATGATCTCCTTAATCTAACATGCCCTGCGCTCTTTTGAGGAAAGGCTCACAATCGTATCGCTTACGGACAGGAACTGCCGTTGAGAGGATCGTTTGCAGCCCTTTACCGATTCTCCGCCAGATATTCCTCCGCGTAGTGGACGGCTACCGCGCCGTCCGATACGGCGGTGACCACCTGCCGCAGCGCCTTGGTACGCACGTCGCCCACGGCGAACACGCCGGGAAGATTCGTGCGGGTGGATTCGTCTGCCACGATATAGCCGGACTTGTCCAGCACCAGCTCGCTTCGGAACAGCTCCGTGGCCGGGGCGCGTCCCACGCTGATGAACACGCCGTCACAGGCAAGGTCACGTTCTGCGCCGGTGTTGACGTCTTTTAGCCGAAGCCCCGTCAAGCGGCTTTCGTGCAGCAGTGCGGAAACGGTGCTGTTCCAGCGGAATTCCACGTTGGGCGCGTTCATCAGCGGCTCATGATAGACCTTCGTCGCCCGCAGGCTGTCGCGGCGGTGGATGAGATAGACCTTCTTTGCAATACGGGACAGGGCGAGAGCGTCCGCCGCGGCGGAGTTGCCGCCGCCCACCACCGCCACGGTCTTGCCCCGATAGGGCGCGCCGTCACAGGCGGCGCAGTAGTGGACGCCCTTGCCGATGAGCGTATCCTCGCCGGGAACGCCCAGGGGACGGGGCGACGCGCCGGTGGCGATGACCACCGTGCGGCCCTGAAAGACGCCCTCGCTGGTTTCCAGCGTCTTGATCTCCCCGGAAAGGCTGGCCTTGTACACCTCCGCCAGCTCCGTCACCGCACCGAAGCGCTCCGCGCTCTGCTGCATTTTTTCGCCCAGCGTAAAGCCGTCGATGCCGTCCTCAAAGCCGGGATAGTTGTCGATCTGCTCCGTCAGCGCCATCTGCCCGCCGGCAGAGAGCTTTTCCAGCACCAGCGTGGAAAGTCCGGCACGGGCGGCATACAGGGCGGCGGTGTAACCGGCGGGGCCGCCGCCGATGACGATCATATCATAGATCTGCTCCATAATCGTGTCCTCACTGCGCCAGCGTTTCCTTGATGAATGCCTCGATGGCCGCCTTGGAGGCGGGAGCAACAACAGAGCCGAGAACCTCGCCGTCCTTGAAGAGCAGCAGCGTGGGGATGGTGTCGATGCCGAAGCGCTCGATGAGCTGCGGCTCCTCGTCGTAGTTGATCTTGCCGGAGATAAGCGTGTCGGCATACTGCTCACCCACCTTGTCAAAGGCTGGAGCAATGCGGCGGCAGTAGGGGCACCACTGCGCCCAGAAATCCACCAGCACGGGCTTGTCCGCGCGGAGAACGTCGTTTTCAAAGCTGTTGGTCGTAATGGTAAGCATCGTATATCCTCCTATTTCTGTGTAAAAAGCTGTGTTTCAATATCTGTGATCGTAATGTGCGAGAGATAGGCGGCGCATTCCTCGTTCATGTTCCGATACAGCGTGTCCATGACGCCCGCCATGCCGGAGCAGATGGCGCAGTCCCGGTCGATGTCGCCGCTGTGCCACGCACAGTCCACAAAGCGGGTATTTACCGCCTCCGCCACTTGCCGCAGAGTCAGGCTCGCAGGATCGGCCGTCAGGCGGTAGCCGCCATCCAGGCCCTCCCGGGTCTCCACCATTCCTGCCTTTTTCAGCCCCGCCAGCACCCGGCGGACGCGAGTGGGGTTGGTGCAGATGTTCTCCGCCAGCGCTTCGCTGCTGAGAGAGCGTCCGCTGTGGCTCAGGCAGACCAGCGCGTGGACTGCCAGATTAAAGGAGCTGTTCACAATTATCCCTCCTTCACAAGCTCGTAGGGCCAGTCGATGACGCCTCCGAAGTCGTAGACACTCTGATACCCAAGCGCCAGCAGCTTTTGGGCGGCATCCTTGCTGCGGCGGCCGCTGCGGCAGTAGATCAGCAGCGTTGCCTCCTTATCGGGCAGCGCCTCGGGCATTTCGCTCCCGATGCTTTCGTTGGGGACAAGGACAGCGTTTTCAATATGTCCGCCGTCGTATTCCTCCCGGGTGCGAACGTCCACCACCACGACCTCCTGTGAGGCCATCATCTCATAGGCTTCCTCGGCGCTGATTTTATGATACGCCGCCTTCTCTGCCACGTCCTCCGTATCCTTTTTTGTTTTGGACAGCGTGCAGCCAGCCAGCAGTGCCAGCGAGGCGGTAAGTGCCGCAAAAAGCAATATCTGACGCATAGATTCACCTCCGAAATAACTGTGTCTGTTTTGATAACAGTTTATACTGTAACTATATCAGACACAGTTTGAACTGTCAAGAGTTACTCGCAAAAAAATGACAAAACATATCCTGATAGACGGGAAAAAAGCAAGATCGGCAGTCCGGTGCAGGGAAATCTATTACTGCGGCAACGACATGTCAACGCAGTTTTTTATGGCAAGCGTGGCGGAGGAGCTGCTGCTGAATACCAGATTGACGGAAGAAAACAAAGACCGTACCAGACATTTGCTGAAAGAATTTGGGCTTTACGAGTACAGGGATGCGCACCCGTCAACCCTGTCTGGCGGGCAGAAGCAGCGCCTTGCCATCGCCTGCGCCATTTTTTCTGGCCGCAGGATATTGATTCTTGATGAGCCCACCAGCGGCCTCGACGGGCAGAATATGCGCCTCATCACGGAAAGGCTGAAAAGCGAAGCGCGGAACGGCAGAACCATTCTTGTGATCACCCACGACAGGGAACTGATTGAGAGCTGCTGCGATAATGTTGTGGAGGTTGAAAAACGATCGCCATGAATCAGCCGAGGACTGTTATGTGATATCCGCGCCGGAGGGATCGCTTTCTGTCCTTGCCGGCAGCTCGACCGCGATGGTCGTGCCCTTGTCCGAGCTTTCCTCCACCCAAATGGAGCCGCCGTGGAGATCGGCGATCTCCCACACCAGAGAAAGCCTCAGTCCCGCGCCACCTGCCGCAGATTGCTCATCTCCAGAAGTGTCCTGGTCATCTGTATCAGCCGTTCCGTCTGCTCACGCAAAAGCGTGAGGAACTCCGCCGTCTCCGGTCGCACATCGGGATGCTCTGCGGAGAAAAGCTCCAGCTGCGCCTGCATCAGCGCCAGCGGCGTGCGCAGCTCGTGGGCGGCGTTGCCGGTGAACTGCCGCTGAGCAGCGTTACCGCCGCCGTGATGTACCAGTTGGTGGTGCGGAAGCGCCCCTGCACACCATCGACGACGATGGTCAACTCCTCGTTGGGCGCTATGAGCTGCGGGTCAAAGCTCGCCGCTCCGCCATCATTCAGGATCACCGTGCCGCCCTGTAAACTGTCCGCAATGGTGTCCATATAGTACACACCGGAGGAGCACAGCAGTAAATTCATGGCCACGCAGGTGATGCCGATGAGCAGGACGGTCATCAGCGTGATGCGCCACTGCAGGGAAAGCCGCCTCATTCCTCCTCGCCTCCCATCAGATAGCCCTCGCCGATGCGGTTGCGGATGGGGTCATAGCCCAGCACGGCGCGGAGCTTTCTGCGCAGGGCGGAGATGCGGACGCGAATGGAATTGCTGAAGCTGTCCACGCTATTGTCCCAAACGTGATCCATCAGCTCCTCCTGACTTACTGGCCTTCCTTGATGCACCATCAGGTATTCGAGTATCCCTGTTTCCTTGCGAGTCAGCGTCAGCGTCTGCCCGTTGACGGCGGCGGTACGGGAGTGGGTGTCAAAGGTCAGGCCTCCGCAGCTTAGCAGCACATCCTGCTGGGTGAACTGCCGCAATGTCAGGCTGCGGATGCGGGCCTCCAGCTCTGCCAAGTGGAAAGGCTTTGCCAGATAGTCGTTCGCCCCGGGCGCGTTCATCTTCAATTACTAAAAGGTGCATAAGAGCCCTACTTTTTATTTCTTCGTTTTTGTGTTGCTTTCATTATAGAAAAAACAGATAAGAGTTGCCTTAAGTTTTCGTTCTTAACAGAGACTTTAACTCTCCCGCGCTATAATGGGGGTAGAAAATCGGAAAGGGTGATGAAAAATGAGCTGCGGGAAAAAGGCCGTGGCGCAGATTGCGCTGCTGATAACCGGAATCGTCATGCTGTGCTTTGGTGTCTGGCGGGGCGAGGCGGCGACGGTGCTGAGCAAAGCAATCCAATTATGTCTGGAGTGTGTGGGCATTGGGTAAAAAGTTTTCAAGCGTTTCACAGACCATGTCCCGCTTCCGGGGCTGGATTCAGGCGGGGGCGACGCTGCTGACCAACCTGCATCTGCCGAATTTCCTCAAGGGCAGACTGTATCAGGGGGCAGGGAAGACCGTCTGCGTGCCGGGGCTGAACTGCTACTCCTGTCCGGCTGCCCCATTGGGGCGTTTCAGGCAGTGGTGGGCTCGTCCAAGTTCAGCTTCTCCTACTATATCACAGGCTTTCTCATTCTGCTGGGCGTGCTGCTGGGGCGCTTTATCTGCGGCTTTCTATGCCCCTTCGGCTGGTTTCAGGAGCTGCTGCATAAAATCCCGACAAAGAAGTTCTCCACAAAGAGGCTGAAGCCGCTGACATACCTGAAATACGCTGTCCTGCTGGTGATGGTCATTCTCCTGCCGGCGTTCCTTGTGAACGATGTTGGCATGGGAGACCCGTTCTTCTGCAAATACCTCTGCCCCCAAGGCGTGCTGGAGGGAGCCATCCCGCTGTCCCTTGCCAATTCCGGCATCCGGGCGGCGCTGGGCAAGCTGTTTACATGGAAATTCAGCATCCTGCTGTCGGTGATTGCGCTGAGTGTACTGTTCTACCGACCGTTCTGCAAGTGGCTCTGCCCGCTGGGCGCGTTCTACGCGCTGTTCAACCGGGTGTCCCTCTTCCAGATGAAGGTGGATAAGAATAAGTGCGTCTCCTGCGGGAAATGCGCCAGAGCCTGCAAGATGGATGTGGATGTGACGAAAACGCCCAACCATACCGAGTGCATCCGCTGCGGAATGTGCATCCGCGCCTGCCCGACGAACGCCGTGAGCTTCCGCTACGGCTTCGGCAACGGGAAAGAAACAACAAAGAAAATAACGATGGAGGAATCAAAATGAACAGAAAGAGAATTTTTACACTGGCTTTTGCTGTGCTGATGTTGCTGGCCTTGGCGGCCTGCGGTACGAAGAACAATGACAAGATGGGCGACATGAGCGGCAACGGCTCTGCCATGACTGGCGAAGCGAAAAATGCCGAGGAAGCGCTCGCCATGCACAAGGAACTCATGGCACAGGAGAACGCGCTCCTGTCGGAAAAAACCGAGCTCTGGGAGAAGGTGTTCATGGCGGCCGATAAGGGCATGACCATGCAGGAGGACGGCAAAAACTACGGCGACTTCTTGCTCAAGACCATCGAGGACGCCAAGGAAGAGTTCAGCGATGAGGAGTATGAGTGGCTGAAGGAGTCAGCCACGGAGATCAGCAATATTGAAAACAAGTTAACTGAGTTGGAAGAGAAGTATCCTGAGATTATGCAGAAATCCATGGACGGCGATATGAGCGTGCCCGCGGGCAGCGACACGAGCAACCCTCCCGACGACGGCAGTATGCAGAAATTCCCCGTCTTTGATGGCAAGGATCTGGATGGCAACACGGTGAAGAGCGACGAGCTGTTCTCCGCCAACGCCGTCACCGTGGTGAATTTCTGGTTCACCACCTGCAATCCCTGCGTGGGTGAGCTTGGCGAGCTGGACGCGCTGAACAAGGAACTGGCGAAGAAGGGCGGCGCGCTCATCGGCGTCAACACCTTCACGCTGGACGGCGACGAGAAGGCCATTGCCGAGGCGAAGGATGTGCTTGCCAAGAAGGGTGCCACCTATCAGAATGTGTATTTTGACTCCGACGGTGAGGCGGGAAAGTTTACCACCAACATCTTTGCCTATCCCACCACCTATGTGGTCGACCGCAGCGGCAACATCGTGGGTGAACCCATCGTAGGTGCCATCACGGAAAAGAAGCAGTCGGAGACGCTGCAAAAACTCATCGACCAGGCTCTTGCCGCCGATATGGGCTGACCTGAGATTTAAAAAAGTGCCTGCTGCGCGCCATTGCATTGCCCTCGGCGGGCAAGGGGCGGAGTGAGTCCTGATTCCACTGAAAGGAGGAAACGCGATGTATCGAAGCTTATTGGCACTGCTTTTCGCAGCAGTGCTGCTGCTCAGTGGCTGCGCCGCCGGGCGGCAGACTGTGCCGAAGGAAAAGAGCGGACAGGAAGCAAACATGGACGGCCCGGCTTTTGACCGGTCTGACGAGGAGATCACCTATATGGATACCACAGACAATGTCATCTATCTGGCGGGCGGCTGCTTCTGGGGCATGGAACAGCTGATGCAGTCCATCCCCGGCGTCATCGACGCCGAGAGCGGCTACGCCAACGGCACCTGCGAGGCGGATGCCGATTACAAGACCGTCTGCAAGGGAGAGACCGGCTTTCGGGAGACCGTGCGGGTAGAATACGACCCCGAGCAGGTGAGCCTCGACGCGCTGCTGATGGCGTACTTCTATGTCATCGACCCCACGGTACAAAACCGGCAGGGCAACGACCGGGGCAGCCAGTACCAGACCGGTGTCTACTTCACCAACGAAAGCGCGAGAGAAACGGTGAAGCGCATCGCGGAGATCGAGCGCGGCCGCAGCGAGAAATTCTTCGTGGAGATCGGCCCGCTCAAAAACTACTATCCCGCCGAGGAATATCACCAGAACTACCTCGAAAAGAATCCGGACGGCTACTGCCACATCCCGCGCGCGGAGATGGATCTCTTTTCCCGGCTGCGCATCGACCCGGGCGACTATCAGAAGCCCGCGGCGGAGTCCATCCGGGACAAGCTGACGGCGGAGCAGTACCGTG
Organism: Butyricicoccus sp. AF35-5AC; assembly: GCF_003477715.1. NCBI lineage: Bacteria > Bacillati > Bacillota > Clostridia > Eubacteriales > Butyricicoccaceae > Butyricicoccus > Butyricicoccus sp. AF35-5AC. The sequence goes on along the minus strand of NZ_QUDX01000008.1, from coordinate 38,434 downwards.
TTACGCAGGAGAGCGGCACAGAGCGCGCTTTCACGGGCGAGTTCTGGGACAAGTTTGAAAAGGGCATCTATGTGGATGTCGTCACCGGTGAGCCGCTCTTTTCCTCCACGGATAAGTACGAAAGCGGCTGCGGCTGGCCTGCTTTCACAAAGCCCATCGAGGGCCCTGCCGTAGTGGAAAAAGAGGATCTGAGCCACGGCATGCGCCGCACAGAGGTCAGAAGCCGCGCCGGAGATTCTCACCTTGGTCATGTGTTCACCGGCGATCCGGAATCCCCCAATGGCGTGCGCTACTGCATCAACAGTGCGGCTCTGCGCTTCGTCCCCTATGAAAAAATGGAGGCCGAGGGCTACGGATATCTGCTGCATCTGTTTGAAAAATAGGATGCAAGCGGTCGGCAATTCTTATGCAAAGTACCATCAGCACATCACAGCATATCGGACTGCCGCCGGGCAGTCCGATATGCTGTGAATGGATTTTCCGGCACTCTCAATGAGCTGATTTCGAAACGGAGAAGCACCATGTATCTTTTTCAAATAAGCAACTACGATGACCCTGCTGTGGACAGAGAAACCGTAGAGCTGCTGCACCAGTGTTTGGAAGCTGAAAGCCGGCGGCGCTGCCCTGCTATGTGGAATGCGATAGACCGCATCAGAACTCACGCCGCGAAAGGCCCGGCGCGCGAAAAGCGGACGGTGCGCTACCGCATTTATGGCGTGTTCCTGCTGGCTCTGGGCCTTTTGACGCTGATTCTTGGTTTGATGCCGCCAAAAACCACCGCGGGAATCATTGTGGGCGGAGCCGTGATCATTGCAGGTTTGCTGGAGTTTGCCCTTGCTCGCGGAAGAACGCCGCCGCGCATGCCGGCATCCTGCAAAAAGGAGGCGTGGAAAGCGCTGAAGCTGCGGCGGGCCGTTGATTGGGAAAAATTCAAAACCATTATCCGCTTCGAGGATGCCGGTGTAACGATCTGCGCAGAGGAGAAGGAAGAACATCTCTCTTATACACGGATAAAGAGCGTCTTTGAATCATTGCATTTGTGGCTTGTGGTCTGCGACGATGAACGCGCGCTGCTGCTTCAGAAAAAGGACCTGAGGTCCGGGAACGCAGACAGCTTCCTCTCTGACATCATTTCAAAAATGAACACAGGAGCAGATGCATCCGGCTGAACATGGCAGCTATGTGACGTCACCAGCCCGTTTGTCCCAGTGGGACTTCAACTATGGTCCAGCTATCGACGGAAGCGCACAAATGAGCGATTTCCAGAAGGATGATCGGAGGCAGATGAATAAGCGAGGGATAGCTTTTATAGTAGTAGATATCAGGGCTGTTGTCAGCAAAATGTAGGGACAAGAGGCCAATCGGTAGGCAACGAACATGGGAGTCGAAGCAGCATTCTATACCCGCCTAAGAAATAACCGGCAGGCATTCGACCACTGAGAAAACACCATCTGATACATCCCCCTGTTCAGAACTTCTGAACAGCCATCCATGTCGAAAGCGGAGAGACTGCGATACAGCAATCTCTCCGCTTTTCTGTCGTGATCTTCTGCTTTGAGCGCAGAGGCCGAACCTGCACGATAATGAAAAACATGGCTCCAAGCCGGAACAGGCGGTTCTTATGAGGTATCCTCACATCCGCGGCACTGTCGATGCTGTCCAAAGGCAGCCCACCCTCATTCCTCTAAGGACGGGCATCGGATGCCCTGACTTTTTGCGTCCTTTTGAGGATACCCCGCCTCCGTCCACCATCGTTACCCACAAATATCCTTATGCCCACAGCGGTGTCGCTGTGGGCTTTTTTGCGCTCTGTGCGCAACCCCGCTGCCGCGGCCCACCACCCGTTTCCGAGATTTGCAGCCAACCAAATTTCAGAATACGGAGGAAGCATATATGGGCTTTAATTACGCGGCTGAAAAGAAGAAGTTTGAAACGCTGTGGGCAAGACTCCGGCGTGAGTATCGAGCGGCAGGGATGTCCGATACCGCCATCCAGAAGATGCATGACTTCGATTGGGAGGTTTTCAAACAGGAGAGGATATACCGCCTTCATACGCAGAACATGGGCATCGGCATCTTTGACGAGCCTTCCACCGAGCAGGAGGACAAGTCCGCATTGATGAAAAAGTTTTTGGAATCGGTCAGCCACTGGGACGATTACACAACAGCGTCAAGGTACGGCTGGATCGAAGAAGTCGATGATCCGTCGATCTACAAGCAGCTTCAAGCATTGAGAAAGGCGGATCTTGAGCTCTTGACACTCATTGTAGTGGATGGGTTTTCTCAAACGGAGATTGCGCGCTATAAGAGCGATGCACCAGATAATGTAATCAAAAACTGGATGCGTAACCGTGACACGATTGAATTTCTTGGGCTGTGGGAACAGCTCAACAACCCAGAATTTAAACCCGTCGAATTCGACGGGTTTAGAACGCAGGCTGGATCAAATGCCTTCACCATGTCTCCGGAGAAGTGGATCGGAGGTACCGGAGCGGTCGGCATCATCTCTAAGGCCGGGCGCTACGGTGGAACATTTGCGCAGAAAGATATTGCGTTTGAATTCGCTTCTTGGATCTCTGCAGAATTCAAGCTATATATCATCAAGGACTATCAGCGCCTGAAGAATGACGAAAATAGCCGTCTTGCGCTGGGATGGAACTTGAATCGGACACTTGCAAAAATCAATTACCGTATCCACACGGATGCAATCAAAGATGTACTGATCCCGCCGGATGTGACCCCACAGCGTCAGTGCTTTACCTACGCCGATGAAGCAGATGTGCTGAATGTTGCACTGTTCGGCATCACGGCAAAGGAATGGCACCAGACACACCCGGATTCCAAAGGAAATATTCGGGATGAAGCAAGCCTGCAACAATTGATCGTTCTTGCTAATCTTGAAAGCATCAATGCGGAGTTGATTCGCCAAGGAATCCCCCAGAGTGAGAGACTGCTCCGGTTGAACGCCAGCGCAAAGCAGATGATGCAGTCCCTTGTAGGAGATCATCGCATTGACGAATTTAGAACATATGGTGAACTGCCGAATAAGAAAAGCAAATAAGCCCTAAGTATATATATTAAAACTAAGGCAACACCGCACAATTAAAGCGGCGGTGCTTTGCGGAAATTTTGTGCCCTGACTTTGTTGCAGTTTCACGGTAATACATCAAGTATTACCGCAAAACTGCGCCTCGTCAGTACGCAAAATTTACTCGCAAATCACTCTTGTTCAATTATGCGGTATTGCCCTAAGTTTATCATCCGCAACATGCATAGAAATCTCTACTCTGTAACACATTGGGAGGCCTCATTATGGAATTTGACCGTGAAGTATTTGATCTTATGCCATCTGGAAACAAAACCTTCAACCTGATTGGCCTAAAAATGCCGAGCGATAAGGATATACAGCCTGTCGAAAAAGGTCACCTACGGGTGGCCTTTTTCTGGTAAAATGGTTCGAAAAATGGAATAATAAGTACGGGTGATAAACGTGCTAACGAAAAATATTGAAAACAGAAATCAAGTTGAGTTTGTAAGTTTGGAACAGATGGTTCCTCAGGACCATCTGCTGCGTCAGATCGATGCAGCGATCGACTTTAATAAGGTGTATGAATTTGTTGAGGATTTGTGCTGCAAAGACAATGGGCGTCCCAGCATTGATCCTGTTGTTCTGTTCAAAATTGTGCTGCTTCAACATATCTACGGCATTCGTTCTCTGCGCCGAACACTGGAAGAGATTAGGATGAATATGGCGTATCGGTGGTTTATTGGATATCCGCTGAACGAGCAGGTTCCGCATTTTTCAACGGTGAGCTATAACTTCAAACACCGTTTTAATACCGCATCGGTAGAGTATATTTTTCGCTCGCTGGGGCGTGTGTATATTTGCGGTCGTGCAAAAATCCCACAAAACCGCAAAGTCGATAGGTGGGTATTTCGATGCAGAGTATGTTCGACACTGTGGAAACTGAAAATCAGCTTGTATTCGCAGAAAAGTTACATTTTAGGGCGATAACCGCCGGGTGATTGTAAAGCGCTATTCAATACCACCCGGCTCGCTCGATGCAGGAAGCCACGCATCGGATATATTCTGTACTGACGAGCATAATATAGCAAAACAGACAGCTTTCGTCAACCGTTGCGCAGAAATGCGGCTTCGGTGGAAAGCTGCCTATTTTTTGCTAGATACGATTTTCTTACTCGGTTATCTCTGCATCGACCAGATGGCAGTCCATATATCCGTTTTCTTCGTAGGTCTGGAATGTGCCAACGACCGTGATTTCTGTTCCCAGTTCGGGATAGCCGGCAGGATAGCTATGCTCGCCCGCGAGGACGAATTCCAGCCCCTGCGAGCAGCAGGCAGTCGCGTCCATGATGATGCAGACCGTGTACACCGCGCCGGTGTTCGGATTCCCATAGGCCGCAAACTGCCCATTCATTTGGATGCGCTTTCCGACATACCGATCCGGCTCGTACATCATGTTATAGATCTCGGAGTAGACCATCGTGCTGCTGAGCGTAGTCAGATCGACATCCGGTTCGCCGGAGGTCTGTGCCGGTTCATAGTCCGGAAGCGCTTCGGCGGGCTGCGTCTGCTCCGGTTCCGGAACGGATGTTTCCGGTGTAGTTTCATCCGCAGCAGGCTGCTGCTCCGGAATTGCAGTCGGCGGAACGGTCGTTTCGCCTGTGGCATTCGCCATCTGCTCCTGAACGACCTGCTGGGTCGCGCTGCCCTGCTTCGATTTGGACTGGATCTTCTGATCGCCGCAGGCGCAGAGGGAAACCAGATAAAGCGCGACGGCGAGAATAAACAAAGCCTGTTTCATGTGCGGATACCTCCCAATCGGGATATTCCTGAGAAAATCAGAAATGCAAAAATGTCCACGGCCACAATGGTCGAGCCGACCGGCGTTCCAGCTAGGATGGAGATCAGAATGCCCAGTGCGGCGCAGCAGACGGAAAGGACGGCCGCACAGATCGTCACCGCACGGAAGTTTTTGTAGACCCGCATGGCAGACAGCGCCGGGAAAATAACAAGGGCGGATATGAGCAGTGAGCCGACAAGGTTCATTGCCAACACGATCACAACGGCGACCGTTATGGCAATCAGTAAGTTATACAAATCGGCCTTTGTCCCCACAGCCTTTGCAAAGTTTTCATCAAAGGTCACAGCGAAAATTTTGTTGTAGCAAAGAACAAATACCGCCACGACCGCCACCGACAGCACCGCGCACAGCCAGACCTCGCTTTTCGTCAGCATCAGAATAGAGGTCGAGCCGAACAGCGTGCTGCACACATCGCCGGACAAGTTAGAGGATGTGGAGAACAAATTCATCAGCAGATAGCCGATAGCAAGTGCCCCCACCGAGATCATGGCGATGGCGGCGTCGCCCTTGATCTTCGTGTTCTGCCCGGTACGCAGAAGCAGCACGGCGCTGATGATTGTAATGACCATGACCAGCGGCATTTCGTTGGTGATTTGTAGCACAGCGGCAATCGCCATGGCTCCGAACGCCACATGAGAAAGTCCGTCACCGATGAAGGAAAACCGTTTCAGCACCAGCGTTACGCCCAGCAGAGAGGAACAGAGCGCAATCAGCACGCCGACCACCAGCGCATAGAGGACAAAGGGGTACGCCCAATAGAGGGTCAGTTTTTCCAAGATTGCGGTCATTGTTCATCACCGCCTTTCTCTGCGGCAAATAGCCGCCCTTGCGGGCTTTGGAGATACTCTGCCTTTGTTCCGAAGAAAACGGTGTTGCCAATATGCAGAATATGGCTGGCGTATTTGACTGCGGCGGCAATATCGTGAGAAATCATAATAATGGTGATACCGTCCCGATGGTTCAGTTCGTCGATCAGACGATACATTTCCGCTGTCACTTTGGGATCAAGCCCGGAAACAGGCTCGTCCAAGAGCAGCATTTTTTGTGTGGCGCACAGCGCACGGGCAAGCAATACCCGCTGTTGCTGCCCGCCGGACAACTCTCGATAACACCGCTTTGAGAGCTTATCAATCTGCATTTTCCGAATGTTTTCTTCGGCAAGCTGTTTTTCTTCTTTGTTATAAAAGGGGCGGCTGCCGCAGCGCCCCTGACACCCGGAGAGAACGATCTCTCTCACGGATGCAGGGAAATCCTTTTGTACGACGGTCTGCTGCGGCAGGTAGCCGATCTCATTTTTCCTCAGCCCGTCGCCTGTCAAAATTCTGCCGCTGATGGGCGGCTGCAAGCCAAGGATCGTTTTCATAAGTGTACTCTTACCAGAGCCGTTTTCCCCTACGATGCAGAGGTAGTCGCCTGCAAAGACCTCAAAGCTGAGATCTTGCAGAACGGACTTCCCATCATAGCCGACGCGGAGATTTTGACAAGTGAGCTGAGCCATAGACCTACCTCCTTAACCCAATGCTTCTTTCAGCACGGACAGGTTCTTCTCCATCACGGAGAGGTAGGTCGTACCGTTTGCCACATCTTTAGAAGTGGTGGACTGCATGGAATCCATGGTCAGCACCTTTTGATTTTTCTCAGCGGTGTTCTGGACAATGGTTTCGGAAATTTTATGCTGTGCGCCCTCAATAGTCAGAACGCAGGGCAGTTTCGATTCATCCACCTTCTTAGCAAGGAACGAAACGGTCTCAAAGCTGGCTTCCGTTTCGGCGGAGCAGCCCACAAAAGCGGCATAGTAGCTCAGACCGTAATCGTCCACCAGATAGCGGAATGGGAAACGGTCGCCGAACAGAACGGTCTTATAGGTCGCAGCGTCCACGACAGCCTGATATTCACCGTCCAGCGCAGAGAGCTTTTCGATATAGGCAGCGGCGTTGGTAGCGTAGGTGTCCTTATTGTCGGGGTCCAGCTCCTGCAAGGACTTGGAAATGGCATTTACAAGAACCTCCGCGTTTTTCAGAGAAAGCCAAACGTGCTCGTCCTTTTCTTCCTCATGCTCGTGGTCTTCGTCCTCGTCGTGGTCATGCCCTTTCATGTGTTCGCAGATCTCTTCGCCGGTCATGTCAGCCGGGAAGAAGGTAGGCCAGGAGTTTTCGGGATCGACGATCGCGTCGAAGCTCTCGTTGCTCATCCGGATGTGGAAGTGTTCGGCGGCAGCCGGTTCGATCATGTGGTCATTGAACTCAATGTAGACCGGCGCGCCGGAATCCTTGTCCTCCGCCTCAAAGCGATACATGGCCGCCTTCGTGCCGGTAGACCAGTTCTGAATGTAATAGCCGACATACTTGTAGTTAGAGCCGACCTTCTTGCTATCTTCGTAGGTGAACTCGATGTGGTCACCCTCAATATCGATGTTGGCAATGTCCGTTTTGTAGCCGTTCTGATAGTAGGTCTTGTATTCTTCGGCGGTCATTTCGCCTTTCTCTGCCATCGCTGCAAACGCATCATCCAGTGTTCCGTCCGGCACAAAGGGATAGGCAGACTGCCAGTCGCCCGCCCAATCAGACAGGCTTCTGTCCTGAACCTCGTCATCTTCAAAGGTGGAGATTTCCTTGCTGTGGTCATGGTCGTGATCGTGCTCTGTTTCCTGCATACCCTCGACCACTTCTTCGGTCTTGACGCTGTCGCCAAGGACATCCAGCAGGTTGATGACCTTCATGTTCTTGTTGGTGGCATTTTTCAGAGCATTGTCCACCCAGCCGTCGGACTCGCCGCCTACATAGATGAACAGGTCACAGTTGGAGATTTTGACAATGTCATCGGCAGTGGGCTGATAGCTGTGCAGGTCAACGCCGTTATCAAGCAGCATCGTGACTTCGGCGTTATCGGCTTTGTCACCTAAAATCTCACGCACCCAGTCATATTCGGGGAAAATGGTAGTGACAATGCTCAGTTTGTCGGTCTTGTTGGTATCGTTCTGCTTTCCGCAGCCGGCAAGAGCGCCGACGAGCATCAAAAGCGCAAGCAGCAGCGCAGTTATTTTTTTCATAGGGTTTGTTACCTCCAAATCATGATAGGAACTTAAAAATGGGCGCAAAAATACAAGGGTAACAGCAACGCCGCAAAAGTCTATCCGAAAACAGATAGACTACACCCTTGTAAAAAGTTCTTATTTTTAATTTGAAAGTTTGACCTTGAGAGAAACCAGCGTAAAGGTGCGGACAACCTCTGTACAGGAGGGAATGATCCGGCACAGAATATATAGAATCGCCGCTACAGTAGCTGCGGCGGAGCCAGCAAGCCCAATGCTTTTGAACAGGTTTTCGCAGACGTTGATCTGATGGCAGACGGCGCAGTCCACGCCAGTACAGTCATGGTCGGATTCCGCTGCGATATAGGCAAGAGAGGACAGCATAACAAAGGCCAGCACTACGGCCAGCAAGCCCGTCATAAAACGAAATTTCTTTGTCATGGTCTGTCCTCCTTTCCAATCGTTATTTTCCCTTGCAGTCCGAACAAGTTCCATAGAGGATCGTGTAAGTCGTGTCCAATATAAACTGTTCGCTCTGCGCCAAATGCTTTGCAAGCAAAGCTGCGTTACCATCTGCCATGTGAAAGGTCTTGCCGCATTTGATACAGCTCATGTGCAGCGCACCTTTGCAGCTTTCGGCATCAAGGTATTGATAGTAGACCTCGCGCGTGCCGCTCTTGCTGCTCCGACGCACTTTTTCCTCTGTCTCTAACTGTGCAAGGTTTCGATATACGGCGCTCAGGCTGATTTTTTTATCTGCCAAAGCGTCCGCAATTTGCCGTGCGGACAACAGCTCGTCCGGGTGCTGGCTCAAATAGGCAAGCAGAACCTTTCGCTGCCGCGTGCTGTAGCTATGCAAGTCACCGCACCTCCAATTTGCAGTTCATTCGCAAATATTATAATCCAAGAAAGCAAGAAAGTCAATATGCGAGTTGTTCGCAAATTGCAAGTTTTCAATGAACGCAGCTACCGCGAAAATCAAAACCACTTTTACTGTTGCCCAATATGTTTGACTGCATATTTTAGGACTACAATTTCTGGATGTTGGAGTTGCCACTTGTCCAGATGCAGGAGACGCTCGGCAAGGCAGGGTTTACCCTTTCCCATTCGAGCAAATTCGATATTATTGTAGAATATTTTGTCGAACGAGGAAGCATAGAATAAAGCCAAGGCTTGGTGAGCATCAGCCGAACAATCCCAAACTGGTGTATACGATGGACTTCAAGGTGACCCCACACATGCTGCGGCACACCTACATCACCAATCTGATTTACAAAGGTGTTGATCCTAAGACGGTGCAGTATCTGGCAGGCCATGAGAACAGCAAAACGACTATGGACATCTATGCGAAAGTCAAGTATAATAAACTTGAGGAATTGAGCAGCGTTGTGAATGCAGCATTCGGGCTGCGTTAAACTACACCCAAAATTTCGCGATTTCGTGGGTGTGCCTATGGGTTTACTGAGAGAGGGAAGCCCGAAAACCCGAATGAATACTGGACTTTTGGGATCAAGGTCAGGTGAGTACGGTCTCAAAGCAGCTCGTCGCGCTCCGCAGTTCTCCAAGCGCTAATCAATATTTGTGCTTTCAAAGTGCAGAAAACGCAAGTTTTCTGCACTTTTTCTTTGTTTTTGGACAAAACAATATATGCGGAATTGCAATGCAAAACATGAGAAACATGTGCTTTTCTCATCAATAAAACCGTGCTGCAATAGAAGCAGACAAAAAACGAAACAGAGAATGCACATGGCAAAAACAGAACGCTCATTCGATATGCTGCACGGAGCGCTGAACGGCAAACTCCCGGCGAGATTGTCGGCCGGCTGATCAGCCTGTCGCTTGGTCTGTTCATGGTGCTCGGTACCTGCACGCTGCTGCAATCGATCGAAACCTGTATCCCGTCAAAAACCGGCTGTTTCATCGGTCGTTTTTTTGTACGCCGCGACTAACCCTACCACTGGACGAATGCACAAAAATATGCTACAATTCAATATAGATATTTACACGGAGGTGTCGTGCGATGCACAGTACCAGAAAGGTCAAGGATGATCTCATTTATGTTGGCGGCAGCGACCGCCGCCTGAGCCGCTTTGAAAATTTGTTCCCGATTCCCAAGGGGGTATCCTATAACAGCTATGTGCTGTTGGATGAGAAAACCGTGCTGTTTGACACGGCGGACGAGTCCATTAGCCGTCAGTATATCGAAAACGTCGTTCACGCGCTGAACGGCCGTCCGCTGGACTACATGGTCGTTCAGCACATGGAGCCGGATCACTGTGCGATGATCGACGATATGCTGCGCCGCTATCCGGAGGTGAAGATGGTATGCAGCGCCAAGGCGGTCGGCATGTTCGCCCAGTTCTACGGAACGGACGTTGCCGCGCGTGCGCTGGTCGTCAAGGAAGGCGACAAGCTGTCCACGGGCGAGCATACCCTGCATTTTGTCATGGCGCCGATGGTGCACTGGCCGGAGGTCATGGTCACCTACGACGAGAAGGACAAGATCCTGTTCTCTGCTGATGCATTCGGCACATTCGGCGCACTGGCGGGCAACATTTTCGATGACGAGATCACGTTCGACACCACATGGATGAACGATGCCCGCCGTTACTACACCAACATTGTCGGCAAGTACGGCGTACAGGTGCAGACGCTGCTTAAGAAGGCGGCATCGCTCGATATTGAGATGATCTGCCCGCTGCATGGTCCGATCTGGCACAAGGATCTCGGCCTGCTGCTGGAGAAGTACCAGAAGTGGAGCACCTACGAGCCGGAGGACAAGACGGTCATGATCGCCTACGCGACCATGTACGGCAACACCGAGAACGCCGCAAACGTGCTCGCAGGCATGCTGGCCGACAAGGGCGTGAAGAACATCGCGATGTACGACGTTTCCGAGACCGACGTTTCCGAGCTGGTGGCGGAGAGCTTCCGCTGCAGCCATCTGGTGCTCGCTGCGCCGACCTACAACAGCGGCATCCAGCCGAAGATGGAAGCATATCTGTCCGATATCAAGGCGCTTAACCTGCAGAACCGCACGGTTGCCGTCATCGACAACGGCACATGGGCCGCTACTGCGGGCAAGCAGATGATCGGCATGCTCGAGGGCATGAAGAACATGACCATCCTCGAGAACCCGATCTCCATCAAGTCTGCACTGGCAGAGAATCAGCTCGGCGCACTCGAAGCGCTGGCTGACGAGCTGGCAAAGCAGGTAAACGGTTAAGGCAATACCGCATAATTGAACAAGAGCGATTTGCGAGCAAATTTTGTGTACTAACGAGGCGCGGTTTTGCAGTAATACTTAATGTATTACTGTGAAATCGCAACAAAGTCAGGACACAAAATTTCCGCAAAGCGCCGCAGCTTTAATTGTGCGGTGTTGCCTTAATAATTAAATACCGGCGGCTGTCGCAATGCGGCAGCCGTTTTGCTGTATATGCAGGGGAGAGCGGCGAGGAAAAATGCCCTCCCTTCCTTTATAAAATGTATACGAAATTGATGATGTTATAGAGAAAACCCGGATTTGTCCAAGCAAACAGCAGGGAAAAGTGAAAGAGCGTCAGCGGTGCGGGACGAATGCATCTCCAGGTTTACTGTTTTCCACGGAAAGACAGGGCAAAGTGGCATGAAAAAAACGCATGAAAGCACAAAAAATTTGTGCGAACAGTGAAAAATTAAAAATTTTGTGAAATCCGGTTAAAAATATGTTGCATAATGCGTTAATAGTGCTATTATAGTACAAGGGTTGAAACAACCGCCACAATATCTAAAGTATAGAGAAATACATCAGGAGAAGAAACGAGGAATTTTTATGCTTCGGTTTTTGGAGAGCATGCAGTGGGTGCTGTTCATTTTCTTTACTGCGGCGTATGCGTACCAGATCTTTTACCTTCTGGTTGGCTTGTGGGGCAAGCAGCGCGGCGGCGTGGAAAATGCAGAGCTGCACCGTTACGCGGCGATCATTTCAGCACGCAATGAGTCCGCCGTTATCGGCAGACTGATCCGCACCTTGAAGGAGCAGGATTATCCGTCAGAGCTGCTTGATGTCATTGTTGTTGCAGATAACTGCACGGACAATACCGCTGAGGTAGCGCGCAGCGCCGGTGCGATCGTGTACGAGCGATTTAATAAGGTGCAGGTCGGCAAGGGTTACGCGCTGGACTATCTGTTCAAGCGTATTTTCGAGGAGCAGGGTGAGGATGCATACGACGCGTTTTTCGTATTCGATGCGGACAACATCGTAGATCCGCAGTTCGTCCGTGAGATGAACAAGATGTACGATACCGGCGAGTATTCCGCACTGACCAGCTATCGCAATTCGCAGAACTTCTGCGCGAACTGGATCTCCGCAGGCTATGCGCTGTGGTTCCTGCGTGAGTCGCGCTTCCTGAACCGCCCGAGAACCCGTCTGGGTGTCAACTGTGCGGTTTCCGGCACCGGTTTTCTGATTTCGGCTGATGTGCTCCGCGAGGAAGGCGGCTGGAATTATCATCTGCTGACCGAGGATATCGAGTTCTCCATCGCCAGTGCGGTCCGCGGCCGTAAGATCGGCTACTGCGGCAATGCCATCATCTACGATGAGCAGCCGGAGCATTTCCGCCAGTCGTGGGATCAGCGTCTGCGCTGGAGCAAGGGCTTCTATCAGGTGGACGCAAAGTATACCGGCGCACTGCTGCGCGGCTGTACGCGCGGCGGCAAGGCGGGCATGTCCTGCTATGATATGCTGATGACAGTTGCACCGTGCAACCTTGTTACCATCGGCTCGCTGCTGCTGGCCGTACTCCTGTGCGTGACCAGCTTCGCACAGCCGGCATACATTACATACCGCGTTATGCGTATGCTTGGCCGTATTCTGATGCTGACCGTGCGCGGCATTACGTTCAGCCTGTTTGCCTTCGGCGCGGTGACGATGATCGCCGAGTGGAAGCGCATCGCAGGTCCGGCGTGGAAAAAGGTGCTGTATACCTTTACCTTCCCGTTCTTCATGCTCACCTATGTTCCGATCTCGATCGCCGCTCTGGTCGGCAAGGTCGAGTGGAAGCCGATCCAGCATGGCATCGCCAAGGTGCAGGAGGAGCGCGAGAGCGCGTAATTGAATCAAAACAGCCGCAGGGTGTCTGCGGCTGTTTTTTTACCATTTGCAGATGTGTAATTGCAGGGGAGGCCGGTGGTCTCCCTTGTGCCACCAGACCAACGAGTTGCGCGGCACAGGTATCCTCTGGAGGACTCTCTCTTGTCCTTCGGGCAATTCACCGTTCTCTGATTTTCGCTGTGCTGAATAGGAAGGAGGGAACCTTGGTTCTCTTCTTCTTGTGCCCCTGCCGGGGAGGCAGGATTCTCTTGCTTCGCAAGCGAAAACCCTAATTTCTGGAATGATAACGAAAACCCGCTCAAACGCCGCACAATCGACTTTGCAAATTTGCTGTATAGTTTTGAACCGATCCGTCAAAAATCCATCACACGCGATTCTGACGCGAAATACAAAACGAAAACCGATGCCATCCATGTCTGCAACCGTAAAACCGCTCAAACAGGCAGAAAAAAAGAGCCGTGCTTTCGCACAGATCTTCAAAAATTTACTTCAGCAGATATACATTTGCGTACTGCACGCCAAGCTCGTTTGCACGCTCGTGAGTGCTTACTGCAATGTCGATCTTGTTGCCCTTGATCGCTCCGCCGGTGTCCTCAGCGATGAACACGCCGTAGCCCTCGATGAATACGCGGCTGCCGAGCGGAATGACAGACGGGTCAACTGCGATCGTGCGGCCTTCGGTCAGGGTGGTGCCGGTAGCGGTCAGTGCCAGATTGTTGCCGTTGCATTCAACGCACGGATCGTAGAAGGTCAGTTTATAATTGCCAAGCGCAGTTGCATTTGCCTTGATGGCATCGCTTGCCAGATACGTTGTGGAGTAAGCTACCGGACGGGCAGTGGCTGCACTTGCGACCAGCTGGTTGTAAGCGGTCTTGGTTGCAGCGGCCTTGATCTCAGCTTCCTTCTTAGCTGCTTCTTCAGCGGCCTTTTTGGCAGCCTCAGCCTTAGCCTTCTTAGCAGCTTCCTCCTGCGCCTTCTTGGCAGCATCCTGCTGTGCCTTGAGTGCGGAAGCCTTTGCCTTCGCCATAGCCTGCTGTGCGTTGGAGATTTCGGCAGAGGTGAGCACCGTGCCGACAGAATGGTTCAGAGTGGAAGAGAGTACCGCAGTCGGCTGCTCCAGTGCAGCAGCGCCGAAGGTTGCCATCGAGCCTACCGTGAAGGTTGCCGCGAGGAACATGGCAGCATGCTTACGCAGAGAAATAGACATTTGTGTTACGCTCCTAAAAGTCAGGTGAAAACGCAGCGGGAACACTTCCCGCGCCACCGGAAAAACCGATGTTGTTTTCTGGGTTGTTACTGTTTTGTTTACGTTCTGTTTCCGAACTGTAACCAATCATACTGCATCCTCTCCGATTTGTCAAACGGTTTCATAGAATTTTGTGCACATTTCACAGAGTTTATCGCTGGATTTCGTTAATCTGTATGGCATAATTGGGCGAAAATACGGTTTTTTACGGTTAGCCGTGTAAAACGCACATCGGCGGCTTTGTTACAAACCGCAGGGATCGAAAAGGAAGTCTGCCCGGTTTGACCGGTCATTATGCAGGACACGCAGAATGGGTAAAACAGCGGGACACTGTGCATAAATAGTATATAGGTAAATTGGCTGTTTCGACGAAGCCGTACAGAGCGCTTTGGTGACTGGCTCTTTACAATTCTGCTGAGCTGTGGTATATTAAAAATAAGTGTTTGCAGTCCGTGTGGGAATGCGCTGTGCCATTTACAGCGAAAACGGACCGCATCCTTCACATGTGGATAAAGACAGACGGGATCGCATGGTCTGCCTTTTCAGAAAAGCGGAAACGACATCCGCGTACATATAATAAACAACAATCAGATAAAGGAAAGTGATAATACTATTATGAAGGAAAAACTGAAGATCATACCGCTCGGCGGTCTGAACGAGATCGGTAAGAACATGACGGTGATCGAGTACGGCAATGACATCGTAGTTATCGACTGCGGCGTTGCCTTTCCGGATGACGATATGCTGGGTGTTGACCTGGTCATTCCGGATACAACGTACCTCAAGCGCAACCTGAACAAGCTGCGCGGCTATGTGATCACCCACGGACATGAGGACCATATCGGCGCTATTCCGTATGTTCTGCGTGAGTGCAATGCACCGATTTACGCGACCCGACTGACCTGCGGCATCATCGAGACTAAGCTGTCCGAGCATAAGATGCCCCAGAAGGTCAAGATGAACCGCGTGCGCGCCGGTGATACGATTAAGCTCGGCTGCTTCAAGATCGAGTTTATCCACACCAACCACTCCATTGCGGATTCGGTTGCGCTGGCGATCACCACGCCGCTGGGCACCATCCTGCACACGGGTGACTTCAAGATTGACCTGACGCCGGTTTCCGGTGAGATGATCGACCTTGTCCGCATCGGTGAGCTGGGCAAGAAGGGACTGCTTGCGCTGATGAGCGACTCGACCAACGTCGAGCGTCCGGGCTACACGCCGAGTGAGAAAATCGTCGGCAAATCGCTCGAGAAATTTATCATGGAGAGCGATCAGCGCATCATCATTGCAACGTTCGCGTCCAATGTATCGCGTCTGCAGCAGATTCTCGACATTGCCGCCAAGGCAGGACGCAAGGTAGCCGTTTGCGGCCGAAGCATGGAGAAGATCTCCAAGGTTTCGATGGAGCTGGGTTATCTGAAGGATTCCGGCAAGGTCATGATCGACATTTCTGAGATCAAGCGCTACGCGCGCAGCCAGCTGATCATCGTATCCACCGGCTCTCAGGGTGAGACCATGTCCGCGCTGTACCGTATGGCGTACGGCAGCCACAAGCAGGTGGAGGTCAACTCCGGCGACCGTATCCTGATCGCAGCATCCGCTATCCCGGGCAACGAGAAGTCGATCAACAACATGGTCAATGAGCTGTACAAGCAGGGCGCTGAGGTCATTTACGACCGTTCGGCAGCCATCCATGTTTCCGGCCATGCCTGCCAGGAGGATCTTAAGCTGATGCTCGGTCTGTGCAAGCCGAAGTATTTCATTCCCGTACACGGCGAGTACCGCATGCTCGTGCAGCATGCCGGTCTGGCACGCGAGATGGGTGTCAACCCGAAGAACATTCTCGTCAGTGAGATCGGCCGTCCGATCGAGATCAGCGAAAATTCGGCTCGTCTGGGCAATCCCGTGCCGGCCGGTCGTCTGCTGGTAGACGGTCTGGGCATCGGTGATGTCGGCACTGCCGTTCTGCGTGACCGCAAGCATCTGTCCGAGGACGGTCTGCTGGTTATCGTAGTAACCGTGGACGCAACGACCGGCGTCGTTATTGCGGGTCCGGATATCGTATCGCGCGGCTTCGTTTACGTCAAGGAAGCCGAGGCTCTCATGGAGGAGCTGCGTACCATTTCGCAGATGGCGCTCGACCGCTGCTCGGTAGAGAACCTGCGTGACTGGAACAGCCTGAAATCTGCCATCAAGGGCGATGTAAGTGATTACCTGTTCAAGAAGACCAAGCGCAGTCCGATGGTTCTGCCGATCATCATGGAAATCTAAATGTAAGATGGATAAGAAAAGACACCGATTTTTTTCGGTGTCTTTTTTCATATAAGCCCTATCATTAACCTTTATACATGCCGATCTTGCACAGCTCTTTAATCATATCCGGCACGGTCTGACCGGCGATCTCGAGGCGCTCTGCGGCGCCGGGCTTTTCTTCGGAGAACGTATCCCATGCGGTGACAAGATGTCCGGTCGGCTCCATGCCGTATTTTTTCAGCAGGGGAACGAAACGCTTTGCAGTCTCGCTGTAAATGGACAGAACCTTGTACTTCTGTACGAAAAGCTCCTCCTCGGTGGTCAGAGAGCCAATGGCGAATGCCGAAAGACCGTCCTGATACAGCAGCTCGCCGTAGCCGTCTAAAATCATGGTCAGCTGCTTTTTCGTCATGCCGTCCAGATACCAGACCTCATCGCTTTCCGCATCCGGATGGATGGCGAGGAACAGCGGCTCGTCCAGCTCGGCGTAGAACGAATGCACAAAGTCGCTCAGCTTCTCGAAGCTGAGGTTTGCGGTGATGGTGTTGCCGTCCAGCTCGTACTGCTCGGACAGCTTTTCGGGGAACGGAACGGTCACGCCTGCAGCGGTTTGAAACATAGAAATATCTCCTTATATATAATGTATAAAAATGCGGTTTACAGTCGAATGCTGATCTCGCCCGAGGACAGGGCATTCACCTGTCCGTCTGCGGTTTTCACCAGCAGATGTGCATTCTCGTCCAGTCCGACGCACTCGGCTTCGTAGCGGCCTGCCGGACTGCTGACCGTTACCGGACGGTTAATGCAGCACAGCCGTTCGCGGTACTGCTCGAGCAGCTCGGGTTCCTTGCCCTGCTCGAGCAGCATGTACACATCCTCGAAGTGGTTGAGGACAGCGGCGGCCAGTTCGGCTCTGCGGGGCGGCTTGCCGAAGTCGCTGATGGCACCCGCGACCGCCTGTACCTCCTCGGGCCACGCCGGATTGGGATGCAGATTGATGCCGATGCCGACCACAAGCGAGCTTACTGTGCCGGTTTCGCCCTCGATGGTCGCTTCCGTGAGGATGCCGCACAGCTTGCGTCCGTTCATCAGCACGTCGTTCACCCATTTGATCTGCGGCGTGAAGCCTGCGGTCTGCTCAATGGCGCGCACGACCGCGATCGCCGCCGAAATGGTGACGAACGATAGGTGCGACAGCGGCAGTGTCGGATGCAGCAGAATGGTCATGTACACGCCGGTGTCGGCAGGGGAGACGAATGTGCGGCCGAGCCGTCCGCGTCCGCCGGTCTGCTCCTCGGCAAACAGCGTGAAGCCGTGCCTGCGGCCGAGATACTGCTCCTTCATCGTCGTGTTGGACGAGGTAAGCGACGGCTCGACCAGGATTTCGCGTCCGATGACCGCGGTATCGAGCAGTGCGTCAATGCCTGCGGCGGTCAGGCTGTCGTCATCCGAGGCCAGGCGATAGCCTTCTCCGGTCACGGCGTCAATGGCAAGGCCGCTCTCGCGCAGTGCGGCGATCGCCTTGTGCACCGCCGCACGGGATACGCCAAGCTGCTCGGCGAGCCGTCCGCCGGAAAGGCGGGTGCCTCGTGCCTGTTCGAGTGCCTGCAAAACGGCGTCCTTCACGGTCAATTCGATCATCTCCATCATTAAAATGCTAATCTCTATTGTAAACGAAAAAAGAAGATAGTACAATACTATCATGCAAAACAATAGGCGGCATAACGGAAAATCTATGCCGCAATGGAGGAAAATACCTTGAAGACCAAGCAAGAGATCCTGACCGCGCTTGCACACAGCGGCGACGATAAGCTGCTGCTGGCAGGACTGCTCGACAAGGAGCAGACGTGTGAGCAGCGCGGTTATCTGACCCATACCAAGTTCCTCGACCTCAAGCAGCGGGCGCTGTGCACGGATGCGGTGCGCCTTGCCGGAGCGACCGGTCATGCGCTGTTCTGGGGCGGCTATGAGGACGCGGAACGCGGGATCTATCTGTTTTATCCGGATTACATGGATGCCGAGAGCGCAAAGATGTCCGCGCCGCTGGCGCTGCTGCGCGCCCACAAGCGCAGGGAGGACACGCTCACGCACCGCGACTATCTCGGTTCGCTGATGGGACTGCAGATCGACCGTTCGGTGGTCGGTGACATTCTCGTGCACGAGGAAGGCGCAGACATCATCGTGCTCGAGGACATGGCGGAGTTCATCCTCATGCACTTCGCCAAAGCGGGCCGCAAGCAGCTTTCGCTGACGCGCGAGGATCTCAGCGACCTGAAGCATGCGGCAGTCGAGGAAAAACGGGGGACCGGTTCGGTGGCGTCGCCCAGACTGGACAGCGTAGCCGCTCTGATTTTTGGTCTGCCGCGCAAGGACGCACAGGCGCGGATCGAGAAGGGACTGGTGTTCGTCAACAACACACCCTGCATGAAGCCGGAGCACCAGATTACGGAAGGCGACCGTCTGACTGTGCGCGGCGTCGGCCGTGCGCGCGTGGAGGCGTTCGGCGGTATGAGCCGTAAAGGACGAATTTTTCTCGAATATGTCCGAAATGCGTAAACATTGGCAGAATGTGTCCGGCAAAGCCTGTTGTCAAGCGGGTTTGTCTATGTTATACTTTAGGCAATACCAAACGATTAAAGCTGCGGCGCTTTACGGAAATTTTGTGTCCTGATGTCGTTGTGATTTTTTGCAATACCTCGTATTGCTGCAAAACCACACCTAATCAGTACGCAAAATTTGCTCGTAAATCGCTCTTGTTCAATCATTTGGTATTGCCTGTAACCCACATACGAGGTGTATCTTATGAAAAAACGCTTACTATCTGCTTTCCTGTGTGCAGCGATGCTGGCAACGATGATACCGGCAGCGTTTGCCTCCGATCTGGACGGACACTGGAGCAAAAACTTTATCGAATATCTGGATGATGAGGGCATCATCAATCCGAGTGCGACCACCGGCAAGTACGAGCCGGAGCGCAAGGTCACTCGTGCGGAGTTCATGCGCTATGTCAACCGCGCGTTTCACTTCACGGAGAAGGCAAGCATTTCGTACAGCGATGTGCAGTCCAACTCATGGTACTACGACACGGTGCGCATTGCCGAGAAGTACGGCTACATCAACGGCACCGGCAACGGCAGGATGAATCCGGAGGGGTATGTCACCCGTGAGCAGGCGGCGGTTATCCTCGGACGGCTGTACAAGGCCGATCCGGGTAATGTAAAACCGGCAAACCTGTCTTTTAAGGATAAGACGAAGGTTGCGGCGTGGTCGGCAGGCTATGTCAAGGCGGCTGTGGACAAGGGCATCATCACCGGCTACAAGGATAATACCTTCAAGCCGACCAAGGTCATCACCCGCGCAGAGCTGGCGAAGATCCTGTACTATTATCTTGGAACCTCGCTCTCGACGGCAGGAAAAGCGTATACCGGCTCCGACCTCAAGAGCGATACCGCGAACGTCACCATCTCGGAAAGCTGCACGCTGTCCGATGCGACGATCGATGGCGACCTGTACCTGACCGAAGGTCTGGCTTCGGATGCGGTACAGCTGAATGACGTGTACGTCAAGGGTACGATCATCGTAGCCGGCGGCACGGTAACAATGACGAATACAATGAGCGACCACATCGTTGTGTCCTCGCCTATGGGTCGCCTGCTGCAGGTTACTGCGGCAGGCGCCGCTCGTTTTCCGAGCACAGAGGTTCGCAGCACAGCGGTGCTCTACGAGAAAAAGCTGACCACCCCAGGCTATGAAGGCTTCGCGGATGTAAAAATAAACGGCGATAAGAAGGTTTCGCTGACGCTGGATGCGGATATCAATCATCTGGAGTTGGATACCGAATCCACGGTTTCCACCACCGCGAATGCGTCGGTCTACCGCATGACCGCCAGCAAGCCTGCGTCTGTCACCGGCTACGGCACGATTTATCAGGCGGAGATCAAGAGCAGCGGCGTGAGTTTTGCCAGCAGCGTGCGGGTCTCCGGCTACACGATCGCAAACGGCGTGACCGCCACCGCAGGCGGACAGACGCTCACGGGCAGCGTGACGGCGGCTGTTTCGCCGGAAAGCATAGCGGTCGATTTGAATAACCTCTCTGCACTGGGCAAAAATGTTGCGGTCACCGTGCCGAACGGTCTGAAAATTGAGAAAATCGAGAGTAACGGTGCAGTCCTCACCGCAGGCACGGACTATACGCAGACCTCGACCGGAGCCGCCATCAGCGCGGACTGGCTGGGAAGGCTGCCGCGCGGAAACTACAAGCTGACGCTGACGCTCTCGGACGGCAAAACGGCGGCAATCGCCATTGCGGTTACCGATTCTTCGGTGAGCGAAAATGTGCAGAATGCGTCTTTTGACCGCTATTACAAGTCGGAAAAGTACGCAGATGTGCACACACGCCTGAGCGGCGCCAATACCTCGGAGGATATCCGGGATGTGGTGCTCGGTCTGTCGAGCATCGACTACACGTTCGATTCCTCGACGCGTTCGCTCATCCTGCCGCGCGGTGTGCTGGCGCAGCTTCGAGCGGGCAGCTACACCATCAGCGTTGAGCTGAAAAACGGCAAGACCGAGGCATTCACCCTGACCGTGAGCGATTCCGCACCGACCGGCGAAAGCTGGGCGGTCGAGGAGTACAACACGTTCTCGCCGAGCGAACCGAAGTTCACGCTGCCGCTGACGCGCACAAGCCTGAAAAGCGTGATCGTGAACGGCGATACGCTGACCTCAAACAAGGACTACACGGTCAGCGGTCAGACGCTGACGCTCAGCAGATCCGCGCTGGAGAAGTACCGCAAGGACGGTGCGCTCGTGACGTTCACTGCCGCGCTGACAGACGGCTCGAATTATTCGCTCGTTATTGATTATGTGAAGCGGAAGTAACTTCGTGTAAAGGAGCGTGATGAAATGAAAAAGGCAGCAGGCTTTATCGTTTTACTGATTTTCATGACGGGATTGATCGGCTGCAGTGGAAAAACGGTCAAGCTGGACTTGCCGTTTACAGCCGATGATGTGGAAAGTGCTGTAATGTATCATTTCGAGGGCGTTCCTATAGCGGCAGAGAAGAAAATCGTTACAGAAAAAGATGATATCAAAGCGCTGTACGAGCGGCTGGAAGGTCTGCCGCTCAAAGATAAGACGATAGATGATAGCGGTGACGGAGGAGATGTGACCAGTTTTCGGTTTCAGCTTTCGGACGGGACCGACTATGAACTGCTCTATGTTTGCAACGGCGTGAAAAACGGCTATCTGGCTTCGCAGACAGGCGGATTTCGCTATTTCACACGTGCGGATATCGGCGCCTGCTGGAATGGCTTGAATCAAGAACTTGTGGCAGAACCTGCCGATCAGAGCGAACTGCCGGAATACGATCCGACATAAAGGCATAAAAACCCTCCGTATGAAACCATACGGAGGGTTTTCTCGATCTTACGGGTACGCTCAGCACTCACACTTCCAGAAATAAGCCGAGTACGGAGGCAATTCGCTGCCGCCGCCGAAGTCGTGCATTTCTCCGGTAATGAGGTCCACAGCACGGCCGCAGCGTGCGTCAAAGTGTGCGTGGTACGGCTGCTCGTCGATATTTACCGCAACGAGCACGCGTTCGCCGTCTGTCTCGCGCTCCCAGATGCACTGCTTGTTGGTGAGCACAAGCTGCTTGAAACCGCCGTAGCAGAGCGCGCGGCTTTCGCGGTGCGCCTTCGCCATTGCGGTGATACGGGAGGTCAGGTCGTTCACGATCGGCTGCTCGAACGAGGGGCGCAGAGCGTCATCGCCGTCCTGCTTTTTGCCCTCGGCACCCCATTCGCTGCCGTAGTAGATGCACGGAATGCCGGGCATGCCGAACAGCAGCGCGTAGATCAGCGGCAGATGCGCCGGATTCTGCAGGATGGACGCAACGCGCGTCACATCGTGGTTATCCACAAACGAAAGCAGGTGCTTGCCTTTATACAGCGTCCAGTTTTCCGGACCGAACTGGCGCAGCAGCGAATGCGTGATCTCGAACAGGTTGTAGCTGTTCATCGAGGAATACAGACCCTTGTAGCACTCGTAATTCGTGCAGGAGTGCAGCATGCCGTCTCCGACAAACTGGTTGTAATCGCCGTGGAGCAGTTCGCCGACGAGGAAAAAGTCGGGCGAAAGCGAGTCGCAGAAGCCGCGCAGCGCACGGATGAAATCCTTGTCGAGACAGTAGGCCACGTCCAGCCGCAGACCGTCAATGCCGAATTCGTCCTTCCACTGCCGGATGCACTCGAATATGTGGTGCTGCACATCCGGATGGCGCAGATTGAGCTTTACCAGCTCAAAATGACCTTCCCAGCCCTCGTACCAGAAGCCGTCATTGTAGTTTGAATTGCCGTCAAAGGAGATGTGGAACCAGTCCTTGTAGGGGGAATCCCATTTTTTCTCCTGCACATCCTTGAACGCCCAGAAACCTCGTCCGACGTGATTGAATACGCCGTCCAGCACAACTTTGATGCCGTGCTCGTGCAGCGTTTTGCAGACGGCGGCGAAGTCCTCGTTGGTGCCGAGACGGCAGTCCACGCGGCGAAAATCGCGGGTGTCGTAGCCGTGGCTGTCGGACTCAAAAATCGGGGAGAAGTACACGGCATTGCAGCCGAGCGACGCGATATGCTCCGCCCAGTCGCTGACCTTGCGGATGCGCGGAACAGTCACGCCGTCGTTTACGCGCGGCGCACCGCAGAAGCCGATGGGATAGATCTGATAAAATACGCTTTCGTATGCCCACATGAAAAACACTCCTTTACATCGGGTAGCATTTTCAGTATAATAAAAGTGAATAAGAAATGCAAGCGATTTGCGATAAAAATTATGCAAGATGGCGATAAAATGCGAAAAAATTCTTGTGCTGCGGGATTGGGGATTTGTCTGCTTTTATGCGCTTGCGGTCAGCAAAAGCCGATTAGATTGCTTGCCGACGCAGAAATTGTATCCACAGATAGCCGAAATCAAACAATCACTGTGCGGGATGCGGGAGAGACGACCGTATTCGGCGAGCATGGCACGGCAGACTGCTCGAAAGCAGCACTTTCTGCTTACAATTCCGACTCCGGCAAAACGCAGGAAATCGGCTTTGAGGACCTGCAGGTGGGAGATTACGTTGTCATCGGCCTTTATGAAAACGAGAAGGCGCAGGCACAGACCGAGACCGTGCACGCCGAGTCTGTCGAGCGAATGAGACAAAAATCTGCGCAGGATTGAAAAAACACTTGCAATCCGCCGCATGATATGATATTATAGTCGAGTAACAATGAACACGGGCATTCCTCTGCTCATTTATGGGTTTACGATGCGGCAAGAATGTCTAAGACGAAAGGAAGACTAAAAAATGGATCTCGTTAAAGTCCTGTCCGAGCAGCAGCTCAAGAGCGATCTGCCCACTCTGAAGATCGGCGACACCGTTAAGGTACACGCAAAGATCAAGGAGGGCAACCGCGAGCGTATTCAGGTATTCGAAGGCATCATCATTGCTAAGAAGCACGCTGGCGTAAACCAGACCGTAACCGTTCGCCGCATTTCTTACGGCGTAGGCGTAGAGAAGACCTTCCCGGTACATTCCCCGAACGTTGCTAAGTTCGAGGTTGTTCGCAGCGGTAAGGTTCGCCGTGCTAAGCTGTACTACCTGCGCGGTCGCGTAGGCAAGGCTGCCAAGATCGCAGAGAAGGTTTAATTCTAACATTACAACCGAACAAAAACGGGGAGCTTTTGCTCTCCGTTTTTTGTTTTCACTTGCGCATACGCTGTATTATCGCTATAATAATATTGTATGCTATCTTTTTGATGGAGGAAATCATAATGCAGCAAACCGAAAATAAAAAGAGTGAGGGACGCTTCTCGAGCGAGCTGTTCGGCTGGGGCGAATCCTTGATGGCGGTTCTGGTGTTCTTCGTGGTCGTATTCACGTTTTTCGTGCGCCTGATCGGCGTGGACGGCATGAGCATGTACCCGACCCTCGAGGATCACAGCATCATGCTGGTAAGCAACCTGAACTATACGCCCGAGCGCGGAGACGTTGTCGTGCTGCGCAAGGAGGGTTTTTACAACAATCAGCCGATCGTCAAGCGCATCATTGCGACCGGCGGCGATACGGTGGACATTGATCCCGTAACCGGCGACGTGAGCGTCAACGGCGAGGTTCTCGATGAGCCGTATATCAACGAAACGATCGACGTACTCGAGCATATGGGCGATCTGACCTATCCGCAGACCGTACCGGAGGGCTGCGTGTTCGTCATGGGCGACAACCGCAATGCCTCTACCGACAGCCGCGACAGCCGTCTCGGCATGGTGGATGAGCGCTACATCCTCGGTCATGTGCAGAGCGTGGTTTTCCCAATCAGCGATTTTGGAACGGTGAAGTAATATGAATATTCAATGGTATCCCGGACATATGACAAAGACCCGCCGGCAGATGGCGGAGTATATCAAGCAGGTGGACGCGGTCTGCGAGGTCGTGGACGCACGCATTCCGCAGGTGTCCCGCAATCCGGATATGGATGAGATTGCAGCAGGCAAGCCGCGCATGATGATCCTCAACCGCATCGACCTGGCCGACCCGAACATGACGGCTGTCTGGGCGAAGCATTTCCGTGAGCAGGGCATGGCGGTCATCCAGACCGACAGCCGCAGCGGCAACGGCACGCAGGCGTTCTCCGGTGCGGTTCGCACGCTGCTGGCGGACAAGATCGCCCAGTGGAACGAAAAGGGTCTGGTCGGCAAGTCCGTCCGCGTGATGGTCGTCGGCATCCCGAATGTGGGCAAATCCACGTTCATCAACCGCATTCTCGGCAGAAAATCTGCCAAGGCGGCAGATCGTCCGGGTGTAACGCGCGGCAGCCAGTGGTTCCGCGTGGAGAGCGGCATTGACCTGCTCGACACCCCGGGCATCCTGTGGCCGAAGTTCGACGATGAGCGCGTCGGTATTCTGCTGGCGTGCACGGGTGCGATCAAGGACGATATTCTGGACGTTGAGACGCTCGGCTGCAAGCTGATGGAGCTGCTCGCAGAACAGGCGCCGCAGACCATCATCGACCGCTACAGCATCGCCATCCCGGAGGAGGAGTGCGATTTCCTCGGTTATGAGCTGCTGCAGCAGGCGGGCAGGCGCCGCGGTTTCCTGCTGCGCGGCGGTGAGATCGACACCGAGCGCATGGCGCGCATCCTGCTCGATGAGTTCCGCGGCGGTGTTCTCGGCCGCATTACGCTCGAGAAGCCGGAATAAACCAACATTTCGAGGGCGAACCGCAGTGTTCGCCCTTGGTTTTAGGAGAGACAAACATGACTTGGGAATACGAAGAAAAAGCATGGGCGAACGGCTACGGCTCGGTGTGCGGCGTGGATGAGGCCGGACGCGGTCCGGTCGCCGGACCGGTGTGCGCTGCCGCAGTTATCCTGCCCGCTGGAATCGTCATCGAGGGACTGAACGACTCGAAAAAGCTCAGCGAAAAGAAGCGTGAGAAGCTGTTCGACGAAATCACGGAAAACGCGCTTGCGTGGTCGGTTTCGCTCGTGGACGAGCGGGTGATTGACGAGATCAACATCCTGCAGGCGACTTACCGCGCGATGAAGCAGGCGGTGGACGGTCTGACACGCCCGGCGGATTTCGTCTATGTGGACGGCAACCGCTCACAGGGACTCGAGCAGCCGCACGAGTGCGTGGTCTCCGGCGATGCAAAAATTCCGTCTGTGGCGGCAGCCTCCATCATCGCCAAGGTAACGCGAGACCGCCTGATGCGCCAGTTCGCCGAGCAGTACCCGCAGTACGGCTTTGAAAAGCACAAGGGCTACGAGACCAAGGCGCACGATGAAGCCCTGCTTATGCACGGCCCATGCCCGATCCACCGGATGACATTCCTCAAGAAATTTTACGAAAAGCATCCGGATGCACCGCGATGAAGGGCGCGTGGGGAGAAAAAGCGGCGCGGCTGTACCTCGAAAAGCGCGGCTGGCACACGGCAGCGACGAATTTCCGCACCCGGTTCGGTGAGATTGACATTATCGCGGAGAACGCGCAGTATGTTATCTTTGCGGAGGTCAAGACGCGCAAAAACGCCCGCTACGGTCCGGCGTGCGAAGCCGTCACACCGGCCAAGCAGGCGAAGATCATCGCCGCTGCGCAGGCATGGCTGCAGGAGCACCCGACCGAAAAGCAGCCGCGGTTTGACGTGATTGAGGTTTACGGCGAGGAAAACGCATCGGTTCCGCCGCGCATCAACCATCTGGAAAACGCCTTTGGAGGGTGAGTATGAAGCTGTTTGATCTGCACTGTGACACCATTTACGAGTGCTGCGAGACAGGAAAACACCTGCGGGAGAACGATTTACATATCAATTATGCAGCAGCGCGCAGGTATCAGCCGTATGTGCAGTTTTTTGCACTGTTCTGCGGCGCGAGACAGCCGTATTCGCCGGAAACGCGCGACTGTCTGCTCGATACGCTCGCCGATGAGCGGTTCGACCGCATGCTGACGACTGCCAGACGCGAGTTTGCCGCCAACGCCGACTGGCTGACGTTCTGCCGTTCGGCGGCGGATATTCGGGCGGCAGTGGAGGCGGGAAAGGCGGCGGCGCTGCTCTCTATCGAGGGCGCGGAGCTGCTGCCCGACCGGCCGGACGCGCTCGACTATGTTTACGACGCCGGTGTGCGTCTCATCACGCTGACGTGGAATTACCGCAGCCGCTACGGCTGCTCATCCGCCGTGGATCAGAACGAGGGTCTGACCGAGCTGGGCAAGCAGCTGGTCCGTGACTGCGGCGAGAAGGGGATAATCGTTGATGTATCTCATCTGTCCGACCGCGGGTTCTGGGACGTGTGCGAGGCAACCGACCGTCCGTTTGTTGCGACGCACAGCGATTCGCGGGTTCTGTGCCGCAACTCGCGCAACCTGACCGACGAGCAGTTCGCCGAGATTGCAAACCGCAGGGGACTGGTCGGCGTCAACCTGTACACGCCGTTCCTCGTGCGGCAGAGCGATTCGGTGATCGATGACGCCATCGACCACATCGAGCGTTTCATCGGCATGTACGGCGAGAAGGTGGTCGCGCTCGGCTGTGACTTTGATGGCTGCGATACCCTGCCGATCGGCATTGACGGTCTGGCGGATATGTATCGTCTGGCAGACCGCATGTTGACACTTGGCTACAAGCAGGAAACGGTCGATGGGCTGTTTTATGACAACGCATTCAACTTTATGCAGAAAATGTTGTGACAGGACGGCGGAATTTCCACGGAATTGCCTATTGCCCAAACATACATATTTGCTATACAATAGAAGGAGTAATCAAAACCACTGCGGAGGTTGTAAAAATATGGATTATGTAAGCACAAGAAATAAGGAGCGCAAGGTTTCCGCGGCATACGCCATCGCCAACGGTATCGCACCGGACGGCGGCCTGTACTGCCCGACCGCGTTTCCCACGCTTACCGACGCGGATTGGAAAACGCTTGCGGAGAGCGATTACAAGGGCCGCTCGGCGCTTATTCTCGGCAAGTTCCTGACCGACTTTACGGCGGAGGAGCTGGCGGACTTTGCGTCCAAGGCTTACGCCGATGAAAAGTTCGGCGGTGCAGATACCGCACCGGTGGTAAAGCTGGGCGAGGGCAAGAACCTGCTCGAGCTGTGGCACGGTCCGACCTGCGCGTTCAAGGATATGGCGCTGCAGATGCTGCCGCACCTGCTCACTGCGTCCCTGCGCAAGACCGGCGAAACCCGTACCGCCTGCATTCTGGTCGCTACCTCGGGTGATACCGGCAAGGCAGCGCTCGACGGCTTCCACGATGTACCGGGCACCAAGATTATGGTGTACTATCCGGTGGACGGCGTATCGCCCATGCAGAAGCTGCAGATGGTAACGCAGGAAGGCAAGAACGTCGAGGTTGTAGCTATCCGCGGTAACTTTGACGATGCACAGAGTGCGGTAAAGCGCATCTTCACCGATGAGAATACCCGCGCAGCGCTCAACAAGGACGGCATGATGCTGTCCTCGGCAAACTCCATCAACTGGGGCCGTCTGGCGCCGCAGATCGCGTACTACGTTTCTGCGTACTGCGATATGGTTGCCGCAGGCACCATTGCACAGGGCGACAAGATCAACGTCTGCGTACCGACGGGCAACTTCGGCAACATCCTTGCGGCGTACATCGCCAAGAAGATGGGTCTGCCGGTCAACAAGTTCATCTGCGCGTCCAACCGCAACAACGTGCTGACCGACTTCTTCAAGAAGGGCGGCGAGTACAACCGCAACCGTGATTTCTTCACCACGACTTCTCCGTCGATGGATATCCTGATTTCGTCCAACCTCGAGCGTCTGCTGTTCTTCGCTTCCGACTTCAACGATAAGCTGGTTGCTGAGCTGATGAACAAGCTGAACACCGAGGGCAGCTACAAGGTAGCTGAGGACGTATTTGCCAAGATCGAGGCTGAGTTCGACGCAGGCTGCTGCGACGACAGCCATGCGGCTGATACCATCAACAAGCTGTGGAAGGACGAGAACTACCTGTGCGATACGCACACCGCAGTTGCCGTTCGTGTATACGAGGACTACCGCGCACGCACCGGCGACGAAACGCCGACCGTGATCGCGTCCACCGCGTCTCCGTTCAAGTTCTGCCGCTCGGTCATCGAGGCGCTCGGCGGTACGCTCGAGAACGACGACGTTACCCAGCTGGAGGTGCTCTCTCAGCTGACGGGTGTACCGGCACCCGCTCCGCTCGCCGCTCTGGCAGGCAAAACGCCGCGCTTTGACCGCGTGGTAGACAAGGCCGACATTCTGTCTACCGTCGGTCTGCTCAAGGATCTGTAATGGCGCTTTATACGCTTGCCGATCTGCACCTTGCCGCCGATGTAGCCAAGCCGATGGATATTTTCGGCGGCCGGTGGCAGGGGCACACGGAAAAGATCATCAAAAACTGGCGTGCGCTTGTTGCGCCGGAGGACACCATTGTTTTGGGCGGGGATATTTCGTGGGGCATCAACCTTGCGGAAGCGAAAGGCGATTTTGCGCTGATCGACTCGCTGCCGGGCAAAAAGATCATTTTGAAGGGCAACCACGATCTGTGGTGGGAAACCGCCTCCAAAATGCACCGTTTCTTAGATGAAAACGGATTTACTACCATTGATTTTCTGCATAACAACTGTTTTTTCTATGAAAAGACCGCGCTGTGCGGCACACGCGGCTGGCCCTTCGAGGAGGACTTCGCCGACCCGCACAACGAGAAAATCTTCAAGCGCGAGCTGCTGCGGCTCGAGGCATCGCTGAAGCTCGGCGCTGCCGCAGACCCGGAGGAGATACTCTGTTTCCTGCATTATCCGCCGCTTTACGCATCCTACCGCTGCGGTGAGATCATCGAACTGCTGCATAAGTACGGTGTAAAGCGCTGTATTTACGGACATTTGCATGGAAAAAGCCTGAGTCATGCCGTAACAGGTGAGCAGGAAGGAATTGAATGGAAGCTCGTCTCCGGAGATTTTGTGGATTTTATCCCGATTTTTCTGAAAAAATAGAAAAAACTATGGAAATTCTCAAAATAATCTGGTAGAATGATTTAGATACAATCGAAAGTAAGTAAGGAGATTGGCAACATGGAACTGAAAAACACTGAAAAGCAGGAGCACAGCGTCGTTGCTCTGACTATCGAGATCACCAAGGCTGAGTTTGAAGCAGCTAAGGACAAGGCATTCAAGAAGACCGGCAAGAACATCACCGTTCCGGGCTTCCGCAAGGGCAAGGCACCGCGCAAGATGATCGAGAAGCTGTACGGCGAAGGCGTGTTCTTTGAAGAAGCTTTCAATATCATTTACCCGGACGCTATGGAAATGGCTGTTGAGAAGTCCGGCATCAAGCCGGTCGGCCGTGCAGACGTTGATCTGGGCGACCCGGCAGAAGAGGGCGGCCTGACCATCATCGCCAAGGTACCGGTTGAGCCGGAAGTTGAGCTCGGCGAGTACAAGGGCATTGAGGTTGAGAAGGAGACCGTTAAGGTTCTGCAGGCTGACGTTAAGGCAGAGCTGAACCGCATGGCTCAGCGCAATGCCCGCACCGAGACCGTAGAGCGCAAGGCTAAGAAGAACGATACCGTTGACATCGACTTCGAGGGTTTTGTAGACGGCGTTCCGTTCGAGGGCGGCAAGGCTGAGCATCACGAGCTGACTCTGGGCTCCGGCGCATTCATCCCGGGCTTCGAGGATCAGCTGATCGGCTGCAAGGCCGGCGACGAGAAGGACGTAGTTGTTACCTTCCCGGAGGAGTACCACGCTAAGGAGCTGGCAGGCAAGGAAGCTACCTTCAAGTGCAAGGTACACAAGGTTGAGGAGACCATCCTGCCGGAGATCGACGACGAGTTCGCAAAGGACGTTTCCGACACCTGCGAGACCCTTGACGATCTGAAGAAGGAGATCACCGAGCGTCTGAAGGCAGAGCGTCAGGAAGCTGCTGACAACGCTTTCGAGGAGAAGGTTCTGGACGCTGTAATCGACGGCATGAAGGCTGACATTCCGGCTGCTATGATCGACTCCCAGGTTGACACCATTGTACAGGACTTCGGCTACCGCCTGCAGATGCAGGGCATGGGCCTTGAGCAGTACCTCAAGATGACCGGCACTGAGATGGGCGCATTCCGCGCAATGTTCCAGAGCCAGGCAGAGCGTCAGGTGAAGACCCGTCTGGCACTGCAGAAGGTTGTAGAGCTGGAAGGCATTACTGTTTCCGACACGGAACTCGAGGAAGAGTATGCTAAGATGGCAGAGCAGTACAAGATGGAAGTCGAGAAGGTTAAGGCCATCGTATCCAAGGAAGCTCTGGAGGGCGATCTGAAGATCTCGAACGCGCTCGAGTTCATCAAGAAGAACGCCAAGGTTAAGAAGGCAGCAAAGAAGAAGGCTGCTGAGGAGACCACCGAGGAGACTGCAGAGTAATTTCTGCTGATTCCCCAAAGCGCGCAAACAACAGCAAACCAAACGCTTAGCGTTGGTTCATAAGAAAAGCGCGAGCGACGCTCGCGCTTTTTCACCTATATTCAAGGAGGACAAAATCTGCGCTTTTTCGCAGCTTATCCACCTTGCTGAAAGGAGTTTTCCCAAGTGAGTTTAGTCCCTATGGTCGTAGAGCAGACCGGCCGCGGCGAGCGTTCGTTTGATATTTACTCCCGTCTGCTGAATGACCGCATTATCATGCTGTGCGATGAAGTAAACGACACGACCGCTTCTCTGGTCGTGGCTCAGCTGCTTTATCTGGAAGCACAGGACCCGGATAAGGATATTTCGCTGTATATCAACAGCCCCGGCGGCTCCGTAACCGCAGGCATGGCGATTTACGACACCATGAACTATATCAAGTGCGATGTTTCGACCATCTGCATCGGCATGGCGGCTTCCATGGGCGCGTTCCTGCTGTCCTCGGGCGCTAAGGGCAAGCGCTACGCGCTGCCGAATGCTGAGATCATGATCCATCAGCCGTCTGCCGGCACGCAGGGTCAGATCACTGATATGGCGATCCATCTGAAGCGCCTTGAGATCATCAAGAAGCGCATGAACAAAATCCTGTCCGAAAATACCGGCAAGCCGGTTGAGACCGTGACGGCTGACTGCGAGCGCGATAACTTCATGACCGCAGACGAGGCGGTTGCATACGGCCTGATCGACAAGGTATTCGATAAGCACTAAGGCAATTCTGCATTGTCGTAATTGTAATTTTTTCGTAGTATAGAGGTGGCATATGCCAAGTTATGATGATGGAAAAGAACTGAAATGCTCGTTCTGCGGCAAGCCGCAGAGCCGCGTGCGCAAGCTGATCGCAGGACCGAACGTGTATATCTGCGATGAGTGTATCGGCGTATGCACCAGCATTCTGGATGACGAGCTGGATCTCATGCCGGAGTACGAGCCGCAGAGCCATGCACTCGTAAAGCCCGAGCACCTGCCGACGCCGCAGGAGCTGAAAAAAGTGCTCGATGAGTATGTTATCGGTCAGGATCGCGCGAAGATTGCCCTTTCAGTTGCGGTTTACAACCACTACAAGCGCATCTACCATCCGGAGACCGAGGTAGAGCTGCAGAAGTCCAACATCCTGATGCTGGGTCCGTCCGGCTCGGGCAAGACGCTGCTGGCGCAGACGCTGGCCAAGACCCTGCAGGTTCCGTTCGCAATCGCGGACGCGACCACGCTGACCGAGGCCGGCTACGTCGGTGAGGATGTCGAGAACATCCTGCTGCGACTGATTCAGGCGGCGGACTTTGATGTGGAGCTGGCAGAGCACGGCATTATCTACGTCGATGAGATCGACAAGATTGCCCGCAAGAGCGAAAACCCGTCCATCACCCGCGATGTTTCGGGTGAGGGCGTACAGCAGGCACTGCTGAAAATGCTCGAGGGCACAGTTGCCAACGTACCGCCGCAGGGCGGACGCAAGCATCCGCACCAGGAATTCATTCAGATCGACACGACCAATATTCTGTTTATCTGCGGCGGTGCATTTGACGGTATCGAGGGTATCATCCAGAAGCGCACCGGTAAGCAGGGCATGGGCTTCGGTTCTGAGGTAAAGGGAAAGGAAGACGAGCAGACCGACCGTCTGCTGGCCAAGATCGAGCCGCATGACCTGATGAAGTTCGGCCTGATCCCCGAGCTGATCGGTCGTCTGCCGGCCATCGTTTCGCTCGATACGCTGGATAAGGACGCACTTGTCCGCATCCTGCAGGAGCCGAAGAACGCACTGGTCAAGCAGTACGAAACGCTGTTCGCAATGGACGGCGTAGAGCTGAAGTTCCAGCCGGAGGCGCTGGAGCGTGTGGCTGAGGTCGCACTCGAGCGCAAAACGGGTGCCCGCGGTCTGCGCGGCGTGCTGGAGAACGTGATGACCGACATCATGTTCCGCATTCCGTCCGACGAGACCGTCTGCCGCGTGGAGATCACGCCGGGCGTTGTGGACGGTACCGGTGAGCCGGTTGTCGAGCACGGCGAACGCACGGCTGTTCCGGCGGAAAAGAAGCCGCCGAAAAAGGCTTCGCGCAGAAAGCCGACCAAGAGCGCATAATCAATCAAAACCAATACGGGCGGGGAACGAGATTCCCGCCCGTATTTTTAACGTTCAACGCCTTTACAAACCCCGGAAGATATACTATACTGAAACTAATAGACAATTTTCCGTGCAAGGAGAAACGAATATATGACAGAGCTTAACGGAATCGTCCTCAGCCGCCTGCCGGTGCTGCCGCTGCGCGGACTGACGGCGTTCCCTAATATGATCGTCCACTTTGATGTGGGCAGAATGATGTCGATTCGCGCACTGGAAGCGGCAATGAAGAACGGACAGACCATCTTCCTGACTGCGCAGCGCGAACTCAAAACCGATACGCCGACGCCGAGCGACCTGTACCAGATCGGCACGATCTGCCAGATTCGCCAGATCCTGCGTCTGCCGGGCGACAATATCCGCGTGCTGGTCGAGGGCAAGACCCGTGCGCTTGCGCACAACTTTATCGCCGCCGAGAAGGACGAGGACTGCATGTATGCCGAGGTTGAGGAACTCGAGGACTACGTTTACGGCGTGACCGAACGCCGCGCGCAGGCACTCGTGCGCACTGCACAGGAGCGCTTCGGTGAGTACGCGCAGTATGCGTCCCGCCTGTCGCCCGATGTGGAGCTGACCGTAGCCGAGGGCGGCGATCCGGGCTATCTGGCGGACTATATCGCCCAGAATATTCCAGTCGATGTGGCAGCCAAGCAGGAAATCCTCGAAGAGCTTGGCATTACCCGCCGTCTGGTGATGGTGATCCGCATGCTCGGTGAGGAGACCGAGGTCCTCAAGATCGAAAACGAGATTCAGGACGAACTCAAGACCCAGATCGACAAAAACCAGAAGGAATACTACCTGCGCGAGCAGATCAAGGTCATTCAGACCGAGCTCGGCGAGCAGGACGTAGCCGCAGAAGCGGAAAGCTACCGCGCGCGCGTGCTCGACCTCAAGCTGCCGAAGGAGTGCGAGGACAAGCTCATCCGTGAGGTGGACCGCTTTGCCAAGCTGAGCGGCTCGACGGCTGAGCAGGGTGTCGTGCGTACTTATCTGGATACCGTGCTCGACCTGCCGTGGAATAAGAAGAGCGAGGAACGCCATGATCTGGCGGAAGCACAGGCGATCCTCGACCGCGACCACTATGGCATGGAGAAGGTCAAGGAACGCATTATGGAGTTTCTTGCTGTCAAGAGCCTTGCGCCCGACCTCAAGGGACAGGTGCTGTGTCTGGTCGGCCCTCCGGGTGTCGGCAAGACCTCGATTGCCAAGTCCGTTGCAGAGGCTATGGGCCGCAACTACACGCGCATGAGCCTCGGCGGTGTGCGTGACGAGGCGGATATCCGCGGTCACCGCAAGACCTACATCGGCGCGATGCCGGGCCGTATTATGGATGCGCTGCGCCGTGCCGGTACGTCCAACCCGCTCATCCTGCTCGACGAGATCGACAAGATGGGCAACGACTTCCGCGGCGATCCGGCATCGGCGATGCTTGAAGTGCTGGACACCGAGCAGAATGTTGCCTTCCGCGACCACTACATTGAACTGCCGTTTGATCTGTCCGACGTGGTGTTCCTGACGACTGCGAACGATCTTTCGACTGTTCCGCGTCCGCTGCTCGACCGTATGGAGGTTATCGAGCTGCCGTCCTACACGGCGGAGGAAAAGCGCCTGATCGCACGCCGTCACCTGCTGTCCAAGCAGATGAAGAAGCACGGCCTGAGCGAAAATCAGCTGATCGTGGACGATGAAACGCTTGATGCGATCATCAGCGGCTACACCCGCGAAGCAGGCGTGCGCCGGCTTGAGCAGGTGCTCGCCAAGCTGTGCCGCAAGGCGGCCAAGCATATCGCGGACGGTGACGAAAGCCTGACCGCAACCAAGGAGAACCTCGAGGAGCTGCTCGGCACGGCGACCTTCAAGGACGATCTGGTCAGCAAGAAGGACGAGGTCGGCATTGTAAACGGTCTCGCGTGGACGAGTGTCGGCGGTGAAATGCTTGAGGTTGAGGTGGCGGTCGTGCCGGGCACCGGTAAGATCGAAATCACCGGCAATCTCGGCACGGTCATGCAGGAGAGCGCCAAGGCGGCTGTGACGTTCGTGCGCTCCAAGGCAGAGTCGCTGAACATCGACCCGATGTTCTACAAGGACAATGATCTGCACATTCACTTCCCGGAGGCAGCGATTCCGAAGGACGGCCCGTCCGCAGGCGTGACGATCACCACGGCGCTGATTTCGGCATTGACCGGCGCGCCGGTTCGTCACGAGGTTGCCATGACCGGCGAGGTAACGCTGCGCGGCCGCGTGCTGCCGATCGGCGGTCTGCGCGAGAAAACCATGGCGGCGTATCGCGCGGGTATCAAGACTGTGTGCATTCCGAAGGACAACGAGAGCGATTTGAAAGACATCGTGCCGGTCGTTCGGGAAAACATCAACTTTGTCATTGCGGAGCACATGGACACGGTGGTGGAGACCGCGATCGACTTTTCGCGCCGTCCCAAGCAGAAAAAACGCAAGTCCGCACCGGTAAAGCGTGCAGCGGACTCGGCATCGACAACGGTGGTACAATAATATGGAAATGAAGAAACCGAATTTGCATAACGCGGAATTCCTGCGCTCGGCGGTGAAGGAAAGTGATTTTCCGCACGACCCGCTGCCGCAGATCGTGTTTGCGGGCAAATCCAACGTGGGCAAAAGCTCGGTCATCAACAAGCTGCTGAACCGCAAGAACTTTGCGCGTGTCAGCGCACAGCCGGGCAAGACCATTCACATCAACTATTTCACGATTGACAAGGCTATGTATCTGGTCGATCTTCCGGGCTACGGCTACGCGCGCGTTTCCAAGGCCGAGCAGCAGCGGTGGGGTGCTCTGATGGAGACCTACTTTGCAATGGATCTGCTGACGCTGGGTATCCAGATCGTGGACATTCGTCACAAGCCGACGCGCGACGATATGACGATGGCGGAGTGGTTCCGCGCATCCGGTAAGCCGTGGGTGATTATCGCCAACAAGCTGGATAAAATTAAGAAGAGCCAGCTTGAGGGCAATATTGCGGAGATTCGTCAGACATTGCTGTTGCCGGAGGAAGTGCCGGTCATTCCGTTCTCGGCAGAGAAGGGATTCGGTCGTGATGAGGTGCTCGACCTGATTTTCGAGCACGTTTGCGGAAAGGAAGAGGCATAAATGGATTTTTTCCGCCGTTTTATGGCAGGCCGCTACGGCAGCGACCCGCTCAATAACGCACTGCTCATTCTCGGCATTGCGCTCATTATCGTAGCGCGCATTCTCGGCTGGGCGTGGATGAACGTATTCATTCTTGCGCTGCTGTGCCTGTGCTATTTCCGCATGTTCTCGCGCAATATTCAGGCGCGGTATGCGGAGAATGAAAAGTTCATGAGATGGTGGCGTCCGGTATCGAACAGGATTCGCGGTGCACAGGGCCGTTTCGCTGACCGTAAGACACACTGCTATTTCAAGTGTCCGGAGTGCGGTCAGCGCCTGCGCGTGCCAAAGGGCAAGGGAAAGATTATGATTACCTGCCCGCATTGCCACACTAAATTCGATCGAAAGACCTGAAATGAACTGTTGATTACTGTTCAATTTATAAAACGACTGTGCATTAAAAATTGCACAGTCGTTTTGTTACGGTTTCACGGCTAAATCACCAAAATTATCCTTGCTTTTTCTTGCATGTGTTGTATAATAAAGATAGAAAATAGAGCAGGGGTGAGTCCGATGGATATTGATCAGCTGATTGGAAAGTTTTACAACAGATTAAAGAAAGCCGATATTGCCGGCACGGAAGGCAAGGTTGCGGTGCAGTTTAATCTTACGGGCAAGATTACAGGTGTATTCTACATCGAAATCCTGAACGGCAATGTGTCCGTTATGCCGTATGAGTATATTGACCACGATGCAATCGTTTCCGGTTCGGTGACGAATCTGGAGAAGATGCTTACCGGCAAGCTGGTTCCGCAGGTTGCTATCGCTGAGGGCAAGATCAAGGTGGAAGGCAACGTGGATAAGGTTATGCTGCTGGCAGAACTGATGAAGTAATGATGCAAAGCTGCATAGAGGAAGACCCGCCGTACTTTCAGGCGGGTCTTTTATGTAAAAGCATTCGAAGCGGTACATGCTGTAGTTATACAAGGAGAAATGCTCAAAAATGAATAAAAAACAGAAAAAAGCCAAACTGACACTGGATATTATTGCGTGCGCGCTGTCAGCGGTAAGCGCAGGACTGTCGATTGCGGCTTTTGTAATCAGTCTTGTGCGGAGAAACGAGAAATAAATGTCGGATAGAGACGAAAAAACTCTTGACATTTGCTCCGGGATTTGGTATTCTATTAAAGCTGTCTCTCAGAGACAGGCGCAAAACCGAAAAGTTTGATTTAGAACCGATTGAGGTTCTGAAAAAGAATTTGAAAAAAGTTCTT
>NZ_QUDX01000008.1:0-450 GCF_003477715.1 Butyricicoccus sp. AF35-5AC | reverse complement strand
TTTAGAACCGATTGAGGTTCTGAAAAAGAATTTGAAAAAAGTTCTTGACAAACGCTTCTGGTTTTGATATACTAAATAAGCTGTTGATGAGCGGTTAAGAACAACGAAAAGTTGTGAAAACTCTTTGAAAACAGCAGATTGTACCTTGTAAATTAAACAACGATGTGCTTAAACTTTTGTTCAAAAGAACGAAGGTTGTAGTGCGAACCTGAAATTTCGAGAGTTTTTTACTCTTGGTAAATCGCTGGAAGTCACAACTCCAGTTAAAACAAAGTGACACGTCAGACTCTAAAGTCGATTTTAAGAACTTCGGTTCTTTTAATACAATTTTTAGAGAGTTTGATCCTGGCTCAGGATGAACGCTGGCGGCGTGCCTAACACATGCAAGTCGAACGGAGTCGTTTTGGAAATCTCTTCGGAGATGGAATTCTCGACTTAGTGGCGGACGGG
>NZ_QUDX01000007.1:9950-140720 GCF_003477715.1 Butyricicoccus sp. AF35-5AC | reverse complement strand
AGCGTTACCTCTTCAAAGTTCTTATTGCGGACGTCCGGCGCCTGCTCAGGCATCGGGCACTTGTTCGGATTCATATTCGGCATGTTACTTGACCTCCTTCTTGAACAGATTGCAATGCTCCTCGCGGCGCTCTACAGCCGCGCGCTCCTGTGCCTTGTACATGGCACCGCGGCGCATTGCACTGTCAAAATCAACGAGGTGACCGTCGAAATCCGGGCCGTCAACGCATGCGAACTTGGTCTCGCCGCCAACGGTGAGACGGCAGCCGCCGCACATACCGGTACCGTCAACCATGATGGTGTTCATGGAAACGATGGTCTTGATGCCGTACGGACGGGTGGTCTCGCAGACAAACTTCATCATGATCATCGGGCCGATGGCAATAACAGCATCGTACTGGTTGCCCGCGTCGATCAGCTCCTTGAGCACCTGCGTAACCAGAGCCTTGCGGCCATTCGAGCCGTCGTCGGTCACGATGTGCAGGTTGGTGCAGGCGTTCTTCATCTCGTCCTCGAGGATGATGATGTCCTTGTTGCGGAAACCGGCGATCAGGTCAACCTCAGCGCCCATTTCGTGCAGCTTCTTTGCCTGCGGATATGCGATCGCGCAACCCAGACCGCCGCCGACAACAGCGACCTTCTTGAGACCCTCGAGCTCGCTCGCCTTGCCGAGCGGACCGACAAAATCATGCAGGCAGTCGCCCTCGTTCAGCGCGCCGAGCGCCATCGTCGTTGCGCCGACCTCCTGGAAAATAATCGTGACGGAACCCTTTTCGCGGTCAAAATCTGCGATCGTGAGCGGAATACGCTCGCCTTCTGCGCTGACACGCAGGATGATGAACTGACCCGGCTCTGCCTTGCGGGCAACGTGCGGTGCCTCGATCACCATCAGCTTGGTGTTTGCGTTCAGCGTTTGCTTTTTCAAAATCTGATACATTGGTCAAATATCCTTTCGCCAAACCGAATCGGGGTATAGGAAAAGCCGCATAAGCGGCTTTTCCAGCAATATGAGAAGAAAACTTATGGGTTAGTTAAAAGAGAGAGAATAAAAAATATTAGAGAGTATGTCTTAATGACATGAAGAATAGGAAGAACATTGGAGCGTTTTCCCAAGCGCGAAAGTGAGAGTGAGGGATCAGAAAATAATGCTTATACCAGGCTCTTCAGCTTGTCCAGATACTCCTGTGCATTGTCCGGAGTAATGACCTTACAGCCGGTGTCGATGAAGTCATCCAGCTTTTCGCCTTCTACAACGTCGAGCAGGCTCTTAACACACTGGTAGCCCATGTTGTACGGATCCTGTGCAACGGTGCAGGAGATTTCGCCGTCAACAACTGCCTGTACGCCGGAGGAGATGCCGTCGAAGCCGCATACGATGATGCCGTCGCCGTCACGGCCTGCCTGCTTGATGGCACGGGATGCGCCGAGCGCAACATCGTCTGCGCAGCATACGATCGCATCGATGTCCGCGAAGGACTGGAGAACGCCGTCGGTTACGGTAACAGCCTTGTCGCCTACGCCGTCGGTGTACTGCGTGGAGATAATCTCGCAGCCGCCTTCTTCCAGTGCCTTCTTGTAACCGGCTACACGAGCCTCAGAGGTGGACTCGCCCTGGATATTCGCCAGAATAACAACCTTGCCTCCCTTACCGATCTTCTCGGCTACATACTTGCCGCCCTCGTAAGCAGCGTCCTCGTGCGCCGTGCCGATAAAGGTTTCCGCCTGATCAAAATTGGTGTCGATCGCCAGAACCGGGATCTTGACGCCGGTCAGTGCATTTGCGATCTGGTCTGCCTGCAGCGGTGCGATAGCGATCGCTTCGCACATATCTGCGTTTACAATGGTCTCTACCATGTTCAGCTGACCGTCGAAGTCGGTATCGCTATTTGCACCGCGTACGTCAACTTCTACGTTGCCGAGATCCTTTTCCGCCTGCTCGATGCCTGCGATAACGTAGCTCCAGTATTCGGAAGAGGTGGTCTTGAGCACTACGCTCAGCTTATGGGTGTCGCCGCTGCTGCTTGCCTGGGAATCGCCGGAGTCATTGCCGGATGCGCTGCTGCCGCCGCATGCACTCATGGAAACTGCCATCAGTCCTGCCAGCAGCATCGCTGCGGAACGCTTAAAAAGGTTGCTTCTCTTCATCTTTCTTTCCTCCTGTTAGACAAGTTGTCTATTGGAATCATATTACCGGGTAATATGACCTTCTTTATATCAACAGGGGCGGTTTCACACCTATTCCCGCCCCTGCTGTATACCATTTGCGGGGATTATGCCTCTACCTTTTCCCACTGACCGGTGGTCTGTGCCTTGATCAGTGCGTCGGAGATCTTGCATGCCTCGTAGCCGTCCTCAGCACCCGGGCCCGGAACATCGGTCTTGCCCTGCAGGTAATCTACCCAGTGCTGCAGCTCTTCCTGATAAGCAACTACGAAACGGTTGGTCCAGTCCTCCGGGATTGCCTGACCACACTGCAGGTAAGAACGGACGATCGGCTCTGCCGCTACCGGCAGGCGGATGGTGCCCTTCTCGCAGACCAGTTCGCACAGGATCTCATAGCCGTAGTAGCTGTTGCCGGAAACCTCAACGTCGATCAGTACGCCGGAGTCAGACTGCATCAGTACCAGCTGCGGGTCCTGGCAGGTGCCTTCTGCAAAGCAGGTAGCACGCGGGAAACGAACAGCGACTTCGTTCAGGTCCTCACCCAGCAGCCAGCGGCAGATGTCGATCTCGTGGATGGCAATGTTGGTAATGTGCTGCTCGGTGGTGTGGTTCTTCGGATGGCTGCGGGTACGGCTGATGCAGTGCGCCATCAGCGGAGCACCCAGCTCGCCGGAGTCGAGGATCTTCTTCATCTTGATGTAGTCCGGGTCAAAGCGACGCATGAAGCCGATCTGCAGCAGACGCTTGCCGGAAGCCTTCTCCGCCTCTACGACCTTCTTCGCGTCCTCAAGGGTGGTAGCCAGCGGCTTCTCGCAGAATACCGGCTTGCCGGCCTGGATGCACTTTACCGCCAGATCAGCGTGCGTGCCGTCCCAGGATGCGATAACAACTGCGTCGATTTCGGGAGAAGCGATCAGCTCCTCTGCGCTTGCCATTACCTTTGCGCCGTAGGTCTTAGCAACCTCCTCGGCGCGCTCGGTGTTCAGATCGTAAACAGCAGCCAAACGAGCGCCGTCTACATAGGTTGCAATGTTCTGAGAATGGGTGTGGCCAATGTTGCCGCCTGCGCCCAGTACGCCAATAGCGAGTTCCTTCTTGCTCATGATGTGAATCTCCTTTTTTCCTTTATCTAAGGCAACACCGCACACTTAAAGCTGCGGCGCTTTGCGGAAATTTTGTCCCCTGATTGCGTTGCGATTTCTTGCAATACGTCAGTATTGCTGCAAAACCGCGCCTTATCAGTACGCAAAATTTACTCGCAAATCGCTCTTGTCCAATTATGCGGTATTGCCATAAAAAGCGGTTGTAATTTACTTCTTCTTACCGTCCAGATATGCCTGATGCAGCTGCAGACAGAACTTGAGGCTCATCGTGCCGTCGTGTGCGGTGGTCTCCGGCTTGCGGCCGGTGCGTACACAGTCAACGAAGTCGTCGATCTCAGCCTGGAACGCCTCGCCCCAGCGAGCAAGGAAGCTCTCCTGGCACTCTTCCACAAAGCCGTTCTCGGTGAACTGCGAGAGGTAATTCTTGCGCGGTACCGAGTTGACACGCAGCGTGCCCTTGGTTCCGACGATTTCACTTTCAACGTGGCTGCAGGTTGCGGTGCGGCCTACCTGAATGTAAGCGGTGGTGTTGTTATCGAACTTGGTCAGCGAGAAACCGTTGTCGTAGTCGTTGTAATCTGCCAGACCGGTGCAGACATAAGCATCGCCGGTTGCAAAGGAATCGACCGGATCGCCCTCGAGGAACCAACGTGCAAGGTCGGTGTCGTGGCTGCCCATCTCGATAAACCACGGAACGTAAATGCCCTTCTTGACGCCTTCCAGATGTGCCTCGAGCACGCTGGACGGGTCGAGCGAAACGCCCTTGAACAGGATCGGCTTGCCGATCGCACCGGCGCGGATCTTCTCCTTGGCCTCTGCGTAGGACGGGTCGAAGCGGCGCATAAAGCCAACCGTGAAGCACTTGCTGCCGTTCTCGGCAACTGCCTTCTCGATCTCCTCGCAGTCCTCGATGGTCTTAGCCAGCGGCTTCTCGCAGAAGATATGCTTCTTGGCCTTGCAGGCTGCCAGACACGGTGCCTTGTGGGCATCTGCGCCGGTTGCAACAACGATTGCGTCAACCTCGGGATTGTTTACCAGCTCGTCTACATTGGTGTAGCCATACGGTACGCCGAATTCCTCCTGAAACGCCTTGACCTTGCTCTCGGTGCGGGCGCAAACCGCTACAACCTCTGCGTGAGGATTACGCTGCAGGCTGGTGGCGTGCATACGGCCCATCATACCGATGCCAACGATACCGAAACGAATCTTCTCCATTTGTAATCCTCCTTATCAGATACCTGCGGTTTTCTTGATATACTCGCGTGCCATCTTGGCATACTCGAGCGGATTTGCCTTTGCCGGGTCCTGCTCGGCTTCAACGATGAACCAGCCCTCGTAATGCGCGTCATGCAGCGCCTTGAATACGCCCGGATAGTCTACGCAGCCGTCACCCGGAATGGTGAAACAGCCTTCCAGAACCGCCTTGCGGAACTTGAAGCCCTCGGCATATGCCTTTTCCATCCTGTCCGGACGGATGTCCTTGAGGTGAACGTGGCCGATGCGCGGGCCAAACTCCTTGGCCGCCTTTACGGCGTCCTCCTTGGAGAAGGTGAAGTGGCCGGTATCGAAACAGAGGTAAACGTAACGCGGATCGGTGTTGTCCATCAGGCGTTTGGTTTCCTCGAAGGTCTGAACCACGGTCGCCATATGGTGATGAAAGCACAGCTTGAAGCCGCGGTCAGCAGCGATCTTGCCCAGCTTGTTCAGACCGTCGGTCAGCTTGTCCCACTCTTCATCGGTGGCAACCGGCTTGTTGTCGCCGAACATCGAGCACTCCTCTGCGAACAGGCAGCGGGTCAGCTCGCATACGTTGATGCGGCTTGCGCCGACTGCCTCGAGGAAATCCAGCTGCTTGATGAATGCCTTTTCGTTCTCCTCGTAGGGGGTCGAGCACAGGAAGCTCGAGAACCACTGGGATGCAATCTTGATGCCGCGCAGGTCGAGTGCCTTGTTCAGTACGGCCGGGTCGGTCGGGAACTTGCCGCCAACCTCGGTGCCCTGAAAGCCTGCCAGAGCCGCCTCGGAAACCATCTGCTCGAAGGTGAGCTCACCGCCGAGCTGCGGCATATCGTCATTCGTCCAGCCAATCGGCGCAATGCCGAGTTTTACATTATTAAACATAGCCTTGAACCTCCCTTAGCACTTTTCCCAAGTGCCCGACTTAACGGACTTGAGCACTGCGTTGATAATGCCGTCAACCTTGGCGCCCATCTCGAAGTCGCAGATGTACTCGCCGCCGTGCATTGCCTGCATGAGTGCGTGAGCCTGCAGTGTTTTCATATCGTCGAATGCGATCGCGATGCCGCCTGCCGGCTGGAAGTACTTGAAGCCCTCGTGCTGCGGGTTGAGCAGTACGGTGCGGAAGCCGCAGTCACGGCCGTTGTCCTTGTCCGCATCAGCCTTGAAGTAAACCTGAACCTCGCACATACGCTCCAGATCGTATACTACAGAACCCTCGGTGCCCTGAATCTCGTAGTAGA
Source organism: Butyricicoccus sp. AF35-5AC (assembly GCF_003477715.1). NCBI lineage: Bacteria > Bacillati > Bacillota > Clostridia > Eubacteriales > Butyricicoccaceae > Butyricicoccus > Butyricicoccus sp. AF35-5AC. The sequence goes on along the minus strand of NZ_QUDX01000007.1, from coordinate 134,975 downwards.
AGTAGTTCTTGCGGCCGGTTGCAACACGGGAGGACGAGAAGTCACCAATTGCACCGTTTTCATACTTAACGAGGAAGGTGATGAGGTCGTCGTTCTCAACCTTGCCCATCTCAGTGCTGCCTGCCTTGACCGGACGCTCCGGAATAACGATGGACTGCACGCCGAGCACCTCGCTCATGTCGCCCATGATCATCTGGGAAACGCTCAGCAGATGGCTGCACAGGTCGCCGAGTGCGCCCGAGCCTGCCAGCTTGTTGATGTGACGCCATGCAATCGGAATGGACGGATCGAGCAGCATATCCTGATCGTAAGTAGCGTGTACGCGCATGATCTTGCCCAGCTTGCCGGACTTGACGAGTTCCGCAACATACTGGTTTGCCGGGTTCATGATGTTGGAGAAACCGCAGTAGTTGACTACGCCCTTTTCCTTGGCCAGATCAGCCAGCTCGCGGGACTGCTCCGCGGACAGCGACAGCGGCTTCTCGCAGAAAACATGCTTGCCGTGCTCGAGAGCAGCCTTTGCCATCTCGTAGTGCATGCAGTTCGGGGTCGCAACGTCAACCAGGTCGATTTCGGGATCGGTAACAACGTCCATCCAGTTGGTGGTGTAGCGGTTGTAGCCCATGTTCTTCGCGAACTTTGCTACTGCGTCCTCGCTGACATCGCTTACCAGCTCAAATACCGGCATATCATCGCCGAAGATCATGCGTGCATTGTGGAATGCGGTGGTGTGGGCCTTGCCCATCCAGCCGGCGCCGATCAGACCGATTTTAATTTCCTTGCTCATAAGTTTTTCCTCCTCAAAAAATCTCAATACCTTTGTTGGATTTTATCGAAAACGCCTTGTGCGTTTCTTACAATGTGAATAGTTGAATGGTTTCCGGGGTCCGGCTCATTATCGAGCCAGACCGATCGGAGAGAACAACGCGTAGACGCAAAGCATCAGGATGAAGCAGGTCAGCGCGGCGGGTTTTACATACTTCCACGGGGTCAGGTCAACAGCCTTGGAATCCTCGAGGATAAAGTCGGTAGCACGGGGCTTGAACTTGCCGATGAGCAGCATCAGTGCCAGGTCTACCGGGAACAGTACCGAAAGAACATACAGGTAATGCACATTCAGCGGCAGGAACTTGGAGATCGAGTACAGGATAACGTGTACGACCAGCGTAATTTTCGGTGCACAGGCCGGAACGCGCTTGGTGTAGAAGCCTACCAGCACGATCGCGAGGATCGGCATGGAGTAGAAGCCGAAGCACTCCTGCAGGAAGTCATACAGACCGGACGGTGCATTGCTGACGAACGGCGCTACGCAGATGGATACGATCGCAAGACCGGTACCAACGCGCTTGCCTACGCTTACCAGATGAGAGTCGCTTGCGGTCTGGTTGAACAGCGGACGGTGGAAGTCCAGCGTGTAAAGCGTTACACAGCTGTTCAGTGCCGAGTTAAAGGACGACAGGATCGCACCGAACAGAACCGCTGCGATGATGCCGAGCAGCCAGTTCGGAACAACCGTGGTGATCAGAGACGGATATGCCAGGTCGCTGTTTGCCAAGCCGTCTCCGAAGAAGCGGTAAGCCAGCAGACCGCAGATGGTGATGAAGAACGGATCCAGCAGCTTGAGGAAGGCGGTGAACACTGCGCCGCGCTGTGCCTGCGCCAGATTCTTTGCTGCCAGCGTGCGCTGGATGATGGACTGGTTGGTGCACCAGTAGAACAGGTTGTTGAACAGCATGCCGAGGAACAGGACCGGCCACGGAATCATCGGAGGCAGGGCGTTCGCCGGATTGACCGCGTTGAACTTTTCTGCCGGAACATTGGTGATGAAGTCCTGAATACCGGCAAGGAAACTGCCGTTGCCGAGGATGCAGATGGACAGGATCGGAATCAGCAGACCGCCGATCAGCAGGCCCACGCCGTTTACGGTATCAGATACCGCAACTGCCTTCAGGCCACCGAAGATTGCGTAGATGGAACCGATAACGCCGATTGCAACACACAGGATCGCAATACTCTGATAAGTGGTGATGCCGAACAGCTGATCCAGATGGAAAATCTGGTTGAAGGCCAGCGCACCGGAGTATAGTACGGTTGGCAGGTAAGTAAGCATGTAGCCGAGCAGGAACAGGAACGAGATGATCTGCTTGGTGGTGCGGTCAAATCGAACCTCCAGAAATTCCGGAATGGTGGTGATGCCGGCTTTCAGATACTTCGGCAGGAAGATCAGTGCCAGCGCCAGCAGCGCGATACTTGCGTTTACCGACCAGCTCATGGCGCCCATGTTGGTCGAATAGCTTTGTCCGGCCTGTCCGACCAGCTGTTCGGTGGACAGGTTGGTCATTTCCAGTGAACCGGCGATGACCAGACCGGTCAGTCCGCGTCCTGCAAGGAAGTAGCCTTCCTTGGTGGACAGGTTCTCCTCCTTGGTCTTGTACCATGAGATCAAGGCCACCAGACCGGTGAAGGCGATGAATGTTAAAATGATAATCAAATGTTTCAACCCCTCTTCTGAATAAAAAAATCCTATTATATTGTAGAATTTCCTATTCTGGTTTTTTCTTTTCCCTTCGTCTTTTTAACTCAAAAGAAACTATTTTTTGTGTTTTTGTTCGTTTCCCTTTCGTTGTACCTATCATATATCAAATTCTCACATTCATCACTACACAGGATAATAATAAAATATCAAAATTTTATACTTTTTATCAGTATTATTTTTTGATATAATTGTATAAGAAAAGCGAATGACAGCATTTCCATACCATGATATGGTACAAAAAAAGGAGTTGACACCAATTATGCTTAACGATATGGGTATTCTGGCAGATTCTGTCCGCTATTACCACGATGCAGATGCCTTCACCGCGACTAACCTGTACCATGTTCCGCACGCAGGCAGCTACCATTGCGACGAAACATACGGTATGCAGCGTAATTATCTGGATATCTGCCAGATGCTTATTGTAGATGAAGGCGAACTGTCGGTCACCTACCGCGGTGAAACACGCACTGCCGGTCCCGGCAGCCTGATTCTGCTTGACTGCAGAGAACCGCACAGCTATCACGCCCTCACACCGATTCGCATGCGCTGGTTCCACTTTGCAGGCAACGGCAGCACGGCCTATACACATCTTATCCTCAATACGCACGGGTTCATCCTGCCCACCGGAAGCAATGCCGAGATTGAGGAATGTGTCCGCCGCATCATGGTCTCGGTGCACCAGAACCAGCCCAATCCTCATATTATTTCCCTGACGATCAACAAGCTGCTCGTTCTGCTCGTGCTCGTGCTCGGGGAAAAGAAAAAAAGCGATCTCGAGATCGCCATTCAGGACTCAGCCGACTATATGACGTACAATTTTGCGGACAAATCGCTCTCCATCGAACACCTGTCCCAGCGTGCTGCGCTCAGCACCTGCTACTATATGCGTAAGTTTAAGGAATACCAGTCGGCAACACCGCATCAGTTTTTGCAGACTGTGCGTCTGAGCGCCGCAAAGCAGCAGCTGCTCACCACCTCGCAGAGTATTGAGACCATCGCAGATAACTGCGGTTTCTCCAGTGCTTCGCACTTTATTATGGCCTTCCGTAAGAGCACCGGCATTACCCCGCATCAGTACCGCACCCAGTGGAAATAAAAAGCACACTCTCCGTACTGCGTCCACAGGATGAAACGGTCGCGTGTACAGACAGGCAAGCGCAGCGCAGCTGTGCTATCCGAACGGTGATATTCATCAGATTGCTGCGCGAAATGTCGTTTTTATGACACGAATCGTATAACAGACCAATCGCGTGCTTATACAGATTATGGTATAACAATCAAAAATCAGGTACATATACGGTGTCTGAGAGATAGGCAAACCCATCGAAAGATGGGGGACGCAAAGCCGGAAGGGTCTAAGGCGGCGAACGCCGCAATGACAGCCGGTTGTAAGCATCAGCGAAGACGCTGTTAACCTCTTCTGCGCTTTATTTGGCAGAAGGAGGTGTACGCCGTCAAAAGAATATGGCAAGCCGATTCGCGGTGCAATACACTGCTCGCAGAGCAGGTAAAACTCTGCCCTTTTGTGCTGTTCCAACAAAGATATAAAAACGCTTTCAAGTCATGAGTAGCCATGTCTTGAAAGCGTTTTTTTATTTAAATTTGAAGCCGTTAAAGCAGATAAAATACGGAGGGAAAGTTATGAAAAACGATTGTTATCGGCAATAGTATCATTGTGTTTGTTGCGACAATGGCGCCGACTGTGGCGTTTGCGGCGGTCGCAGAACTCGAACGCGAGTACATCCTCCAGCGCCAGCGCGAGGGTATCGCCATTGCCAAGACAAAGAGCCAGTACACCGGACGCAAGCCGATACCGCTGCCGGACAACTACGAGCGGGTTGTTTCCCGATGGCGTGCCGGAGAGATTACCGCAATCGAGGCTATGTGGCAGACTAGACTTAAACCTAACACCGAGTTCATGGAAAACGGTCTGGAGGCCGAGCTGGACGATCAACTGGGCTACAGCCGGTATGACTACAAGAACAAGGACACGGATAACGGCCGGAACGGGCGCAGCAGCAAAACCCTGCGCACCAGTTTTGGCGATGTAGAGGTATCTGTGCCGCGGGATCGCAAGAGCGAATTCGAACCCAAGGTGCTGCGGAAAAATCAGACCAGCATCAGCCAGGACATCGAGGATATTTTCATTGCTGTACGGATAATTTGACCGGTTTTTCTGCGGCAATTGAGGCGGTCTATCCCAAGACGGAAATCCAGAACTGCATCATCCATCAGCTTCGAAATTCCGGCAAATATGTCTCTTACAAGGATTTGAAGGCACTTATGGCTGACTTGAGAGCAGTCTACGCAGCGGTAGATGAATCGGCTGCTTTGGACGCGTTAGACACGTTTGCAGAACACTGGGACAAGAAATATCCTAAGATTTCTCAGTCATGGAGGGATAACTGGGCAAATCTCAGTACCTATTTCAAGTTTCCTCAGGCACTCCGACGGCTGATCTATACGACCAACACGATTGAAGGCTTTAACCGTCAGCTCAGGAAGGTAACCAAGTCGAAATCCGTGTTTCCGACCGATGACAGTCTTTTCAAAATGCTGCAGCATGAGCCGAAAACCTGTAAACGCTGCACAGTATGTGCTCAGAAACGGAGGAACAGCAGATGATTACGAACGAGTACGGTATTCATACCTTTTCACTAAAATTTCAATGCAAATATTCCGAAATTCAGAATATTATCGAACAAAATGAGTGCATTCGTACCGGCAAAGGGAAATCAGGGCTTTCGTCATATTACCAGATGCCGCAGTTCAAGTCCATCGGCGTTGAAATTCACTTAGGGCAATCCATCTCGCATCCGTGCTGGCTGATACTGATTGTTAACCCGTCTTCTCCGCTCGCCAGTACCTATGAACCGACTGCATTATTTCAAGCTGACGAAAAGTCTGTTCAACAGCTAAAGCACCACCTGCGGAATATCCTTGATAAGATCGGCGTTGACCGGCGGCTCAAGGGGTTTAAGCTGTCGAGGTATGATTTGACCTGCAATCTGTATTATGACCGCAAGGCGGATGTTCAAGATCGTTTGGATATTTTCAAGAAATCCTTTCCTATCCTCCACTACAGTGCGGTTAAGTTCGGCCAATATTCAAATTCCAATGAAAGATTCAAAGGCGCCAATAAGCATTCATCGAGTTAACGTACTGGAAATGGTTCGGATAAAGGCTTGTTACAGGGTATTTGTGTCTGCTTAAACGGTGCGATTTGACAATCAATCGCCAACATTAGAATAAGCATACATGAATTAAAGTGAAATGCGTTTTCACCTATGTTGATGGAGGTTTTCTATGCCGAACGATGAAATCCTAACCGTCAAAGAGACGGCCGCCCTGCTCAAGACCACGCGCCAGCAGATCCGCAAAATGATCGCAAACGAAGAACTCCCGGCCGTAAAGGTTGGCCGGGAGTGGAGGGTGCGGAAGGCGGGGATTATGGAGTTTTTTTGAGGTGAATTTGTAAACATACCTATTGGATCATATAGCCGTATATTTTCCGCATCAACACATCCAGATAAAGTTTTCTTTCGCGCTGTAAAATATAATTTGATCCTGTGGAAGATGAAGAGTTTGGCTGATATATTTTCGCTGATGTTCCAGATTGGCAATCTGAGCTGCCGTCAGAGATGTGCTATGTCGCGAGATTGGCGCTGCTTTATCGGCGCAGTTAATCGCAATAATCAAACGGGAACATGAGACAGGGACAGCATTGACTGAAACAATGCTAGATCGTTAGCATAATCTCTTTGATCCGATCGCAGCACATATACGATACAGATGCAATGATGCAATATATCTTTCAAGCATCAAATTCCACACACAGGATCAGAAATGATCAATCAATGCGAAATGGCAGGAGCACTTCATTCATGCGTTCAATATTCTGTACGACGCTGTCCTTGCGGCGGATAGCAAGGCTGACATAAAGCGTGTCGATGAGGGAGAACTGCGCCACGCGCGGCGACACGAAAAGCTGCTCGGGCGAATACAGCTCAAGGCAGATGTCGCTGACCTCTTTGAGCGGCGTATCCGGGTAGCCGGTGATGCCGATGGTCGGCGCGCCGCACTCCTTCGCGGTACGCACGGCCGACACGATTTCGCACGTCTTGCCGGTATGCGAGATGGCGATGACCGCCGTATCCGGGCCGCATTGGCTCGCCTGAATCTGCATCAGGTGCGAATCGGTCAGCGAAACCGCGCGGATGCCGATGCGCATGAGGCGGATGTAGAAGTCCTCCGCGATGGTGCCGGACGCGCCGACGCCGAGGATGAGGATATTCTCCGCCCGGTTGAGCACCCCCACCGCCTGCTCGATTTTCTCGAAATCAAGCAGCTGGAGCGCCCGCTCGAGCGTGTCGATATTCCGGCTGAACACGTTCTCCGAAATGGTCGAAATACTATCGGTTTCGGACAGATCTTCAAAAATCGTGCGCACCGACTTGGGAGAATATTTCGCCAGCAGCAGCTTTACCTCGCTGAAGCCCGCGCAGCCGACGATCTTGCAGAATCGAATAATACTCGACTCCGCGATGTCAAGCTCGGCCGCCATCTGCTGAATGCTGATCGAGGTAATATGTACCGGATCGGCTAAGATATAGTCCGCAATCCGCTTTCCAACCTTGGATAAAGTCGAATACTGCGACTGAATTGCGGCATAAACGTTCTTGTCCATGCAATCACCCTGCACTTCCGCATCATATAGTGATTTCATTGTATCACAAAACATCGACCTTGTGAAGAATGCACAAAATTGAATATTATTCTTTTTACAATATGATTTATTGAATTTTATTCCGCTCAGTGCTATACTTGTAGATGTTCGGTGGAACGGACTTCCACTGAAAGGGTATAGCGAGAGACGAGTCCGGACAACGTCTCAAAGGCAGACCCACTCCCGATGCGCCCGGCGCACCGAACGGTCTGTATCGCTGCAACTGAAAAGAAAAGAAAATAAAAAAAGGACTGAGCAAAACCATGGGCAAATCCAGTAACCCGACTTTCGCGGGTGATAAGGAATTTGAGAAAATCCATCTCAAGGAAAAGTTTTCCTACGGCCTCGGCGACGTTGCCTGTAACGTTGTCTACGCCCTGACAACCTCGCTGCTGATTTACTTCTACACCAACGTAGTCGGTATCTCGGCGGCTATGATCGGTACCATCATGCTGTTCTCCCGTTTCTTCGATGGTATTTCCGACGTACTTATCGGTCATCTGGTTGACCGCACGCATTCCAAGCACGGCAAATCCCGTGCATGGATTCTCTGGATGATGATTCCGTACGGCATCGCAGCCATCCTGCTGTTCACCGTTCCGCCCGCAACCCCGATCGTCAAGGGCATTTACGTTTTCATCACCTATAACTTCTGCACCACCGTTGTCTACACCGCACTCAACCTTCCGTATGCAACGCTGGCTACCCTGATGACCCGCGACACCGACCAGCGCGCCGTTGTCAACCTGTTCCGTACCGGTATGTCCGCCCTCGGCAACATGGTCATCACCGCCATTACCTTCCCGCTCGTCACCCGTCTGGGTGACACCCAGCAGGCATGGATCGAGGTTTCCATCCTCTACGCCATCGTTTCCATCATCATGCTGTTCATCTGCTTCAAGAACTGCCACGAGCGCGTCAAGGAAGAGACCAAGACCAAGGACGGCAAGAACGTTCCGCTCTGGATGGGCATCAAGCTCTGCGTCACCAACAAGTACTTCATCATGTTCTTCATGCTCGCTGTGTTCCTGTCCTTCTATGAGGCAGTTACCGGCACCTGCAACGCATACTACGCGCAGTACATCCTCGGCAACCGCGACCTGCTCGGCGCACTCGCATCCTTCGAATCCATTCCGCAGATCGTCACCGTTCTTGTCCTCTCCCCGTTCATCGCCAAGTTCGGCAAGCGCAACGTAGCGCTGATCGGTGCGATCGTCGCCGTTATCGGCACGGTTTCCCTGTTCATCAACCCGAGCGCCCTCAATCTTGCGCTGTTCGCCTGCGTTATGCGCGGCATCGGCAAGGGCTGCTTCCGCGGCGTCAAGTACTCCATGCTGGCTGACGTTATCGAATATGGCGCATGGAAGAGCGGCATCCGCGTACAGGGCCTGATGGTATCTGCTACCACCGCCGGCCAGAAGTTCGGCTCCGGCATGACCAGCGCAATCTTCGGCGCCCTGATGAGCCTTGTAGGCTTCGCCGGCACCGCAACCATCAATGCCGCACAGTCTCAGATGCTCATCGCCATCTACATCATCGGCAACATCATCGCTTGGGGCGGCATCGGCGTTCTGCTGATCTTCTACAAGCTCGATAAGATCTATCCGCGCATTATCACCGAGATGAAGCAGCGCGAAGCTGCCGAGGCAGCAAAGGCGACCGCAAACGCCTGATTTCCCCCCGCACTCCCTCATTTTTACGCATCATCTTTTTCTTCCCTTATATGGAACAGCCGGCGGAGTCAAGCATTCCTGCCGGCTGCCCCCATATTCTACCTCAAATAAAATTCCGCGAATATCCACCATTTATATGAAAGGCGTGTAACAAATGGAAACCCTGTCCTACGAAAAACGCATCGAACTCGGTAATCTCGTCCCGGCGCTCGGCCAGTTCAAGGTCATGGAAAAAATCCCGCAGTATCAGCAGTGCGAGGTGCACAACCTCGTGGATGCGCCCGCCGAGGTGCCCGAAACGCTGCGTCACGTTGTATTCAACATCGAGCGCGGCCAGACGCTTCACGAAACCATCGACTTTCTCAATATGTGTCCCGACCTCAAAAACATGGACATCATCTACGCCAACGAGCTGGATGACGGCGCGGTCCGCTCGGGCAACTGCAACGTTGCCTACGAAATCGCGAAATCCATCGGCATGAATTACGCCTACGGTCTGGAGTTTATCGAGCTGGTAAATCCCGAGGACAACAAGGGCTTCCACGGCAACGCCCTGTTCTCCCGCTGGCCCATCCGCTGGGCGAAGGTCATCCATATGCCCGAGCAGTACAACTGGTACTATGACCGCCAGAAGCGCATCGGCGCACGTGTCGCCATCGTCTGCTCGCTCGACATCGGCGGACGCGAGGTCGGCGCGGTCAGCGTTCATCTGGAGAACCGTGCGGACAGCGAGGGCCGCGAAGCCCAGATGGCAGTCGTATATGATGAGATCAAGCGTTCGTTCGCGCCGGACACACCGGTCATGATCGGCGGCGATCTGAACACCAATACGTTCGACGGCAACGACATTCCGGGATTTACCAAGCTGTTCAACGACCCGGAGCGTCTCTCCAAGCACATGGAGCACGTTGAGCAGTACGAGCGTGTTCTGCCGCAGTCGGAGGAGAACGGCTTCTCCTACCGCGAGTTCAGCAGCATCGAGGGCACGCGCCGCAAGCCGATGCCGGGCGGCAAGAGCATGCTGCTTAAGCTGGACTGGCTGATGGCGCGCGGCATGGAATGCGTCGATCACGGCACGATTTCGACCGAAACGAAGGACTGCACCTGGGCCGAGCCGGGCAGCACGCTGGCGAAGTTCACCGGTCCTGAGCTGTCCGACCATAACGCCTGCTGGGCAGACTGTCGATTCGCAAAGTAAATACTGAAATCTATTGTAGAAAGCTGCACACGCTGCATACATATTGGCAGCGTGTGCACTTTTTATCGAGTGAGGAGAACCTACATCAAATGAGTGGAATGATACAATACCTGCGCGAACTTCATTTCGCCTCGGTCGTAGTGCGGCTCGCCCTTGCGATGCTGCTCGGCGGCTGCATCGGTCTGGAGCGCGGACGCAAGCGCCGTCCGGCCGGTTTCCGCACCTATATGCTCGTCTGTCTTGGCGCGGCGCTGACCGTGCTGCTCAGCCTGTACGAATTTACCATGGTGACAGGGCCGTGGTCGGATATTTGCGCAGAGATCGGCATAAAAACCGACGTTTCGCGTTTCGGCGCACAGGTCATCAACGGCATCGGCTTTCTGGGCGCAGGAACCATTCTTGTTACCGGCCGCCAGCAGGTCAAGGGCCTGACCACTGCCGCTGGTCTGTGGGCGTCGGCCTGCACCGGCCTTGCGGTCGGCGCAGGATTTTACGAGTGCGTGCTCATCGCATTCGCGATGATATTTCTCAGCATCCGCCTGTTCCCAATTGTGGATGCGTACATACAGGAGAACGCGCGTGACATCAATCTGTACATGGAGTTCCATTCGCTCGGGGACATCAGTACCATCATCAATCAGCTGAAAGCGCAGAACGTGCAGATCTACGACATCGATATCGAGCGGAACAAAAGTGGCGAGGCGCTGCACCCAAGTGCGATCTTCTCGATCCGCCTCAATGAAAAAATACCGCACACGCAGCTTCTCTCCGATCTGGCGGAGCTGGACTGCCTTTGCGTGATCGAAGATCTGTAAGGAGTGGACTGCTATGTTATCTGTTTTTGACGGCCTGCGCGACGTGACGACGCTTTCCGTGTTCGTGCGTCTGGCCTGCGCGCTCATCTGCGGCGGCATTATCGGTATCGAGCGCTCGTACAAGCGCCGCCCGGCCGGCTTCCGCACGCACATCCTCATCTGCATCGGCGCGGCCATCACCACGCTGACGAGTCAGTATCTGTATCTGAATATGCACTATTTTACAGATATGGCGCGCCTCGGTGCACAAGTTGTGGCGGGTATTGGCTTCATCGGTGCGGGCACCATCATCGTTACTAAGCGGCAGCGCGTCAAGGGTCTGACCACAGCGGCTGGTCTCTGGACCTCGGCCATCATCGGCCTCACCTTTGGCGGCGGCTTCTACGAGGGCGGCATTCTCGCGACCGTGTTCATCATGCTCGCCGAGCTTGTGTTCTCGCGGCTGGAGTACCGTGTGTTGGAGCACGTTCCCGAGATCAATGTGTATATGGAATATGAGGATAAAACGTGTCTGGACGATGTGCTGCAGTTGTACCGCAGATGTGATGTCAAGGTGCTGAATATCCAGATCACCCGTGCGGCGGAAAACGGTGAGCACAATGCCTGTGCGATCTTCACACTGCGCCTGCCGCGCAGCTGCACGGTAAACCGTCTGATGACACTGGTCGGCGAGCGTGAAGGCATCGTGTCGGTCGAGGAACTGTAAAACAACAGAACGCAGAAAGAGGCTGACGAATCTGCGCTTTCAAACGAATGGAATTCGCGTCCTATGTCACAATTTTTCGTCTTTTTTGTAAAAAATGAAGTGTACATCCCCACTTTTACAAAGATTACACAAAAATGAATTTCTCTATTTAATACGCGTTGCAGTGCGAGAACTTTTTTCTGTTTTTCCTTCATTTTTAACTATATATTATAGATGTAGAAGCTCCTGAGATATTCTCAGGAGCTTATTTTTTGCCCAAAAGGAGGAGGCAAATATGTTCAACAGTCAAAAATTTCTGACGTGCGGCGTGATGGCTGAGATTCCCTCATGGCTGACCAACCTGATGTGGCACATAGTGCTCACGATGGAGGTTGAGAAAAAGGACTATTTGCAGGTATTCACGCTGACGAAATTGCCGACCGGTCAGCACATCGTCCACGAGCAAGAGCAGCCGCCGTATCGTTATGAGCTCGATGTACCGTGTGACGATTCCGTCAATGCGAAGGTGTTCGTCATCGACAATTTGACGCATTCTACTATGCTGTTTTCCGAAGAGTATTGAGTTTTACCAAACGAAATGGAGGAACAGACAATGAGTGAAACAAGAATTTGTGCAAATTGCGGTGAAGATCATCCGATAGATGAAATGTTTCAAGTGGGAAATGACTGGCTCTGCGATGACTGCGGCCGCATTATTCATCGCGACCGCGCGTATTGGGATAATGACGACAACGCTTACTGTTCGTCCTGTTGGGACGAACAGTGCTCGGTCATTCACGAGTACAGCTACACGCCCGACCTTGTTTTCCACGGCAAGGGTCTGCGGCACTTCGGCGTAGCACTGGAAATCGACAACGGCGGCACAGACCGTTACAATGCCGAAAAATTGTTGAACATCGCCAATGCAGACGCGGAGAATTTATATATCAAGACGGACGGCAGCTTGGACGATGGTTTGGAACTTGTCACGCACCCAATGACACTTACATACCATCTGAATGAAATGCCGTGGGCGGAAATCCTCCGTAAAGCGCAGAGCATGGGCTATCTCAGTCATGCGGCAGGCACTTGTGGCCTGCACGTTCACATCTCGCGTCTGGCGTTTGGCTGTACTTACGAACAGCAGGAAGCCGCGATTGCCCGTTTGCTCTACTTTGTCGAGAAATTCTGGGCAGAACTGCTGCGGTTCTGCCGCCGCACACAGAGCCAGATGAACCGCTGGGCGGCGCGATACGGCATTCGCCTTACGCTGTCTGAGCAGATGAGCCATGCGAAAAACTCCTGTGCCGGGCGCTATACGGCGGTCAACCTTACCAACTCGGACACGGTTGAAATCCGAATATTCCGCGGTACGCTCAAACTAAATACCCTCAAAGCCACCTTGCAGATGGTAAATCATCTCGTCGAGGTGGCTGTTGCTATGTCCGACACCACTGTACAGGAGCTTAGTTGGTTTGATTTTCTGGACACCGTGCATGAACCAGAGCTGATTCAGTACCTCAAAGAGCGCCGTTTGTACGTCAACGAACCCGTAAATGCAAGCGAGGAGGAATAATATGTGCAGTTTATTCGGCTTAATCGACTTTAAAGAGTGCCTGAGCACTCACACGAAAAACAAAATCCTGAATACGCTGGCGCGTGAATGTCAGGTGCGCGGCACGGATGCAACCGGCATCGTCTATAACTTCAAAGACCGTCTGCGGATTTACAAGCGCCCGATTCCCGCTCGAAAGATGAAGATTCACATTCCGAACGGCGTGAATGCGGTTATGGGGCATACCCGTATGACCACACAGGGCAATGCGCAGTTTAACCAGAATAACCACCCGTTCCTTGGTCATGCTGACGGCAGCAGCTTTGCCCTCGCACACAATGGCGTTCTCTGGAATGACAAAGACCTGCGGATGGACGAAAACCTTCCTCAGACGAGCGTCGAATCTGGATAAGGACAACTCCATCTGGTTCGTCGTCGGAGATAATCCGCTCTGCGTGGTGTTCTATGATAGCTTCCTGCTGTACGCTTCCACACAGGAAATCCTGTGCAAAGCGATCACAAAGCTGCACTTAAAGGCGCCAACGGACATTCTGGAGCCAAAGGAGGGCGAGATATTGAAGATTGACCGCAATGGCCGTATCACTACTGGGACATTCGCACCAAGAACCAGCTATGAGCATTGGTGGCGGCGTTATCCATATTACCGCGACTACTATGAGGACACACCTGAGAACTACAACGACCTGTTCAGTGTGGCAAAAGCATTCGGCGTAACCGCCGATGAGGTGCAAGCACTTCTCGATTACGGCTGTTCGGAGGAGGAGATCGAAGAAATGCTCTACGATCCGACTTTGCTCCACGAAATGACCGACGAGCTGCTATATGCGTACTGATTGGAGGTGATTTCATGGACGCAGCAAAAATCGTTCTCGGCGTGATGACGGTCATCGGCCTGCTAGCTGATCTGCTGTCAGATGACGACTGAACGCAAAAGTACCGGCTCACGCGAACCGGTACTTTTTTGAGCCTTTCAATAGGGTATACCCTTGTGAAACAGGGAAAAGTTGTGTCAATAGAGTTGCTTTCGGAGTTTTGCAATATGTCAGAACGGAGTGTGATCCTATTGCAATACCCTACCGTTTTCGGTCAAGAGGCTTCATACAGTAACACCTCATCATCATGAATAGAATCTAAAAAGCGCTGGTCCAGGCTGGTGGTTGGTACCAGATCGACTGGTCGTCCAAGAGAATCCTCCAAATCGAGGAGAAGTCCTGCAAGCTGAAAGCCTTTGATACTGCCCTTGTCAATACGCAGGTCAATGTCGCTGGAATCCGTCATATCGCCGCGAGCGAATGAGCCGAACAGGTAAACACGCTTTGCGCCATACTGGGCAGCAAGTAAAGAAAGTACGGCGACCCTATTGCAATCAACCACGTTTCAACTGCTCAATAAGATTATCAAACAGAGATACAAACTCGCTCTCAATCTGAGAGTAAATTTCTTGTGCGGTTGCATCATCATAAAGGTGCGAGGTCTGGTTGCGAGCATTCAGCAGTGCAATCCACGCCTGTTCATCGTCAATCAGGCCATACGAGAACGCCTTACGCATCGTTGCTTTCAGACTGTTCAGTTCAGTAAAGCCTTGGTCGAGCAAAAACTCGCGTGTGGTTTTCCACGCCAGCTCGCAGGTGAACTCAAAGCGCTGGATTACACCGTCGCGGATGATTTTAGCCGGGTTCTCTTGATACGCCTGCACACCCCCGCGTAAGCGTTCAACAGCATTGGTGAGATTTTCGAATTTCGTATTGTAATGGTCCAGCAAGCAAATCCCGTCCTTCTCTATATTTTGAAGCAATGCGGCATCGGTGTGTTCGCTGACAAACACCAGATCAACCGAATACAGCGAGTCCAGATCATTTTCGACAGCATCGCTGAATTGCGCACGCTGCTGCGCTGTGCAGCCCCATACCGCAAAATCGTAGTCGCTACGGGCGTGATGATCGCCGCGGGCACGCGAACCGAATAATACCAGTTTCGGCACTCCATAACGGTGCGCTAACTGTTTTACCTGTTCGATTGTCTTATCCATCAGCGTCACCGTCCTTATTATTTTCATTATACCATACTTAAAGGAGAGATACACCATGAAAATCGGCTATATCCGCGTCAGCACCGGGGACCAGAATACTGCACGTCAGGAAGTCCTGCCGCACGACCTCGGCGTTGATGAACTGTTTATCGACAAGGCCAGCGGCAAAACGCTGACCGTCCAGAGCTGAACCGCATGATGGAATACGTCCGGCACGGCGATACGGTTATTGTCGAGTCGATCAGCCGCTTTGCCCGCAACACACGCGACTTGCTCGACCTTGTAGCACGGTTGACTGAAAAGCAAGTTGAGTTTGTCAGCCGCAAGGAGGCCATCGACACCACCACACCTACCGGCAAATTCATGCTGACTGTGTTCGCCGCAGTCGCAGAACTCGAACGTGAGTACATCTTGCAGCGTCAGCGTGAGGGAATTGCTATCGCGAAAGAACAGGGCAAGTACACCGGTCGCAAGCCACTGTCGTTTCCGGACAATTTCGAGCGGGTAGTCGCACGCTGGCATACCGGCGAAATCACCGCGACCGAGGCCATACGGCAAACCGGATTGAAGCCGAATACGTTTTACCGGCGGTGTGCGAAATCGAAACAAACCGCAAACAACTAAGATTCCATTGTATACTTTAGTTACCGCTATACCTTAAACATTAACCGCCGAACCTCAAAACAGCACGAGGTTCGGCGGATTTGTTTTTTTGTATTCAATCCATGCTTCCGACAAGACCTAAGGCAAAGCCCTGTCATGCCAGAATCGATCTTCTCTGTTGCTCCACAATTTCAGACAGCCGGTTCAGCCGTTCCTCCGGCAGTTCGATAGTCGAATGCGGCCTGAATCGAAAGCCGTCCAGATTTTTCAGCTCCTGTCGAATTTCATCTGTCAGCACACCGTGTGCTGTCTTGATAAAATCCACGCCGATACGCGGACGGCACTTGCCGATGTACCAGTCCGGATTGGCCAGCTGATCTTCGTCCAGATCGAACAGCAGACTGCGGTTGTGGTCAAAGACCGGCGCAGGCTTCTTAATTTCCATCGTCTGATTGTCGAACAGGAAGCCGAAATTGCCGAGATGGCGGTCTGTGTTGAGAATGAGCGCGTCAAGTACGAACATACGGCGGAGCGCGTCCTCCGCGCCAACCCCGGTATACAGCCGCAGCAGTTCGGAAACCGTTGTCGGCCGGTCGGGAAAGTCACTGATTTTGATGAGTCCGGCCTGCTCATCGGTAAACAGACGGCACTTGGATATCAGCCGATGATGGTAGAAATCCAAGTCGTAATCCACAGCCTGTGGACAAATACATACCGCAAGCTGACACGCAAGGAATTCGGACAGCGGCTCGATTTCATAGGTGTCGCTGCCGCCCTTGTAGAGATAAATTCCGTCCGGTTCGCGCACCCAGCATTTTGCGTAATAGCCGTCCGTACCGAACTCCGGCGAGGTGGAGGACAGGGACTCTACGCTGATCACGCCGCTGAAAGCCGCCTGCGCGATGAGGGCATCAAACTCGTTTCGATATAGGGAAACCTTGTCCCAGCCGAGCGTTTCCGACTCTTCTTTCACCCAAAACGTATCGTTGAGCGACAGCGCATGCGTCACACGAAGAAAGCCCTCCAGACCGATGCAGCCGTACTGCTCCAGAAGCTGCTCAATGTGCTTGCGGTGCTTGGGTGCTTTACGCTTCTCAAGCCACGCCGTCAGCGATTGCAGACCGAGCGGGCGCAATTCGGTGTACCACTCCTGCAGAACCGCGCTTTCCTCTCCAAATTCGTCCTGTATACAGGAGAACAATGCCCACGGCTCGTCTTTATTCATTAAGATGTATCGCATAAGGCGCCCTCCTTTCGCACTTTGGTGAGGTAATTATAGCATATTGAACACAGAATGGCAAAAGTAGCATAGCATCTGCCAGAACTACAATGTAATTGATAAATTGTGCCACTCCGCAAAAAACCGGTTTTCCTCATCAAGAACGAGGATGGCGATCTTGGTGTCATGGATTCATTCTCCGTGCGTAGCCGCAGAACTTCTGCGTCCTCTGCGCTCTATGGCAAATGCCTCCGGCCCTTTACTGCAAATCGTCTCGCTGTTTCGCAGTAACTCAACTTTTCTTTCATCATGTTTTGCACGACCAGTTTCTTAAGGCAATACCGCATAATTGAACAAGAGCGATTTGCGAATAAATTTTGCGTACTGATGAGGCGCGGTTTCGCAGCAATACTTGCCGTATTGCAAGAAATCGCAACAAAATCAGAATACAAAATTTCCGCAAAGCGCCGCTGCTTTAATTGTGCGGTGTTGCCTTAAATTCTGGCGTGTCCCGTTTATTCATTTTTCCTCTTGGCATAATAAATCACTCCATCTGTTAGATAGTATATCATACTGTCTAACAAATGGGGGTGCAGTTCAACATATGTCACTCTTCTTTCTCATTCCTCTGCTGCAGTAAATCTGATTCATCGTTGGGTTTTCGATCAAGATCAGCAGGCAGATAATCTATAGCACTCCGAGGCGTAAAAGAACGCAGTATATCGTTTTTTAGGCATGGACGCATTTCCTTAACAGTTTCCCATTGGATATCATCGAACATTTCTTCTCTATCTTCGTCTTCATCTTTTCGGCAATTATTTGTAAACTTATGAACCAGCTTTTTGTAATGTTCAGGCAGCACCCGTTCCTTCCCATACAGCGGGTAATACGGTGCTGAATGAAAGAATAACAATCTTTTCGAGTGGGAAATACAGTTCTTTTATACAGAACCAGATGTTTTACCAGTACATCCTCTACTCTCTCCAGCAAGTGCTCTGACGCTTCACTTATGACAAAAGTTTCATACACATTATCTATTAAAGAGCAGGAGGTATTGTACTTCAGCAGTTCCGCTTTATCGTGCTTATTCCCGTCTCCCTTAACTTTATATATGGCATTTAATACGAACAGCAATGGCAGTACAGGGTAAATATATGGTGTCGAAAAAACTGCGTTACACCTTGTCTTACTGCAAACTGTTCTCTTCTTTACAGGCACACCTTTATACAGTAGTTCGTTATCAAATCGCCGATAGCAATTATTGATATCCTCCGTAATTTTCTTTATTAGTTTTTTCTCATAATCATGCTATTTATCGCTCGTCTCTGAACGGCTCAGCAGATGCACCATATTACTGATCGCCTGAAACAAGTAATCATTTTCATCACGAATTTTAAACAGCAGTTTGTAAGACTTCATGTCAGCTTCATCATCATAGCTACGCATGTTAATTTTTGTAATATCTTCTTCAGTCCCCAAAAAACAAGTCTCGTATAGAGAAACTGAAGCTCATCCGAGTTCAAGTCTTCTCTTTTTCCGGGCTCAGTCAGAAAATCTGTAAGAATACGAAAATTCCTATTTTTGTACCCAGGAAAATTGCTGTTTTCAACGAATTCCGCAAATTCAGTCATCTGCTGTTCAATCTTATGCCGAAGTTTTTTCTTTGACAAATTAACATTTTCAAAATCAAATGCGCTATTACAGAACTTCTCAAACACTATAACCACTGGGCCACTCCACCGCACGATGACAAGAAGGGTAAAACCGGCAAGACCGATCATCGCGACTGCACCGCCGGAATTACCTTCCAGCAATGAGCATGCTCTCTACGAAAAATTTTGGGAGGCCATTCACTGCTCTGTCCGCAAGCAGGTGGAGGAATTCGCCAAAATTCAGTCGCAGTTCAAGGAGGGAAATATTGCTTTCCTCCTTTGCGAGGCAATCGACCACGACGAGTTTGAACTGTGCCGCAAAAAGTCGAACCTCTTCAAACGGAACGGGATCATCCGGAAGGAGGATAAGCACCGAAGACCTGTCGAAGTTGGCATCAAACCGACCGCACTTGTTCAGTTTATCCGTAATCAAAACGGCTATCAGGACTTCTCCAGCCGAAAAATCACCGACTATCTAAAGGATATCGGGGCGTTAACGCTGCAGGAGGAAAAGAGCAACACCTGTCACCTGGGAACAGATAAAAAGGGCCGCATTCTGCCGCGAGTATTGCGGATCGACGTACAAACGCTGCGTGACAACGCCGAGAAGTATGACCTTTTCGAGCAGCAGGCATACGAATAAGCCTATTTTTAGTATAGCCCCTGCGGCATCGAGCCGCAATACAGGCGCGGTTCCGCAGGTGTCTGATACGGCGAAATCCGGTTATCCCGAACTGTCGTATATATAGTATGACAATGGAAAGAATATACAATGCACCCACCATCTACACAAACCAAAGGAGGTCAACCCTTATGTTCAAGCCCACACCCACCTGTCCCCTGCCCGACATCCGCGAGGCACGCATCGACCCGACCCTGCCGGTGAACGAGCGCCTGCGCCTGTTCGCCTCGTCTGTCAGCGACCCACACCGCTTCCGCGTAGGCGACACTGCGGTTGAGGTGCTGTTTGATGACGGCGCACCCAGTCTGCAATCCTGCCTGACCAACCTGTGCAAGCGGCTCCAGTGATGGTAAAAGCCGGATAACCGAAGCGAAGCCTTGCGGCACGCCGTGTGCTGTGATACACTATACGTGCAAAACACAGCCTGCGGCGTGCCGTCCGTTTTTTAGGAGGCACTCAATGGCACGAAAAAGTAAATACGAACCCCAAAAGTTATCCACAGTCCTGTGGAAACCCGCGCTCTATATCCGTCTTTCCCGCGAGGACGGCGACAGCGAGGAGAGCAACAGCATTATCAGTCAGCGCGAGCTGCTGACCGAGTTTGCAGATACGCAAACCGACATGACCGCGTCCCGGCTGTACGTTGATGACGGCTATACCGGCACCGACTTCGACCGGCCGGATTTCCGACGCATGATGCACGACCTGCGCGCCGGCATCGTCAACTGCGTGATCGTCAAGGATCTATCCCGACTGGGACGCAACTACGTCAAGGTCGGCGAGTACCTTGAGCACACGTTTCCGCTGCTGAACGTGCGGTTCATCGCGCTGAGCGAGCGCATCGACAGCGTTGCCGACCCGCGCTCGGCGGACAGCCTGATCGTGCCGTTCCGCAACATCCTCAATGACGAGTACGCGCACGATATCTCCAATAAAGTCCGCGCTTCGCTTGACCTGAAGCGCCGCCAGGGCAAATTCATCGGCTCGTTCGCGTCCTACGGCTACCGCAAAGACCCGAACGACCACAGTCGGCTGCTGATTGACGAGCCGGCTGCCGCCGTTGTCCGCGATATTTTCAACTGGTTTCTCGCCGGAACAAGCGTACTCGGTATTGCCAAAAAGCTGAATGCTAAGAGCATTCCGAATCCATCTGCCTACAAACGGCAGCAGGGCATGAACTACCGCCATCCGGCCTCGGACAAGCTGAACGATCTGTGGCCGGACAGTTCGGTTCGCCGTATCCTGCGCAATCCTCTCTATACCGGCACTATGGTGCAGGGCAAAAACCGCATGAAAAGCTATAAGCTGCATGTCAGCGAGGCCGTGCCCGAGGAGGACTGGATCACTGTCGAGCAGACACACGAGGCTATCATCTCAAGCGAGCTGTTCGCCAAAGCGCAATCCCTGTTCGCCCGTGATACGCGCACCTCACCAACACAGCCCAAAGTCTACCTGTTCTCCGGTTTTCTTCGCTGCGCGGACTGCGGCAAGGCAATGAACCGAAAGCTGATTTCCCAGCCGCATCGCGACTATTACTACTATATCTGCTCGACATTCAAAAAGCAGCACAGCGGCGCCTGCACGAAGCATACCATCCGCAGCGACCGGCTGGAGCAGGCCGTACTCGAAACGCTCCGCAGCCAGATTGCTCTGGCGGTCGAGATGGATGAGCTGATTGCCGAGATCAACCGCAGCGGCACGCGAAACCGTTCCGTTAAGCCTCTGCTTGACGAGCGGGCACAGCTTGAAACCGAGCGCGAACGCATCGAGCAGATGAAGCTGTCCCTGTATCCGGACTGGAAAGCCGGAGATATTTCGCGTGAGGAATACCATCGGCTGAAAGAGCAGTTTGAGCAGCAGCAGGCCAAACTGGACACACGTCTTGCGTCCCTGCAAGCACGTATTGACGAGGTGCAGAGCGGCGTGGACGAAACCAATTCGTTTGTATCACAATTCGTAAAATATCGCAATCTGCCCAGTCTAACGCGCGAAGTCGTAGTCGAACTGATTGACATGATTTATGTGCATGAGGGCGGAAAAATCACGATAAAGTTTAAGTTTTCGGACGCCTATGCAGTCGCACAGGAGTATATCCGCAAGCATGGTCAGACCGCATAAGGCACATAGTCCTAAAATAACATCTTCCCCCGCTGCTGCCGACACCCTTTCCGCACTGCTGGAGGATTTGGGTGCCGAGCCGCGGGACTTTGACTGCATCGTCACCGGCGACCTCGGTCACATCGGTGCGGACCTGCTGCTGACGCTGCTGCGCGGCGACAGCATCGACCTGTCCCCGGTCTACTCGGACTGCGGCAGCCTGATTTTCGGCGACGAGCAGGACGCGCATGCAGGCGGCTCAGGCTGCGGCTGCTCAGCGGCAGTTCTCTGCGGACCGCTGCTGCGCGATATGCATCGCGGCAAAATCCACCGGCTGGTGTTTGCGGGCACGGGTGCGATGATGAGTCCGACCTCGGTGCAGCAGGGACAGCCGATTGCGGGTATCTGTCACGCCGTTGTACTGGAAAGGAGCGAAGCATGAACTATCTGAACGCTTTCTGGGTCGGCGGACTGATCTGTGCGCTGTGTCAGGTGCTGATTGACAAAACCAAGCTGACACCGGCGCGTGTGCTCGTTTCGCTGGTGGTGCTCGGTGTTATCCTGCAGGGGCTCGGCTGGTATCAGGCAGTCGTGGACTACGCAGGTGCAGGCGCGACTGTGCCGCTGCTCGGCTTCGGATACTCGCTGGCGAAAGGCGTCGCCAAAGCAGTTGCGGAGAACGGTCTGCTCGGCGTGTTCACCGGCGGCGTGACCGGTGCGGCAGGCGGTATTGCCGCCGCGATCGTGTTCGGCTGTCTGTTCGCGCTGCTGTCCAAACCGCAATCGAAGTCGTAAAAAATAACACTCCCGCTCGGAATCCACCTTCCGAACGGGAGCGTTTTTGCAGCCAATTCTTTCTTTATCCGATCACGCAGATCACGGTCATTACCATGGCGCATACCACCGCAGCCGCGCTGACAGTGCGTACCTTGCCTACCACGCCATCGGCCTGCTGCCGGTCTTCACTCAACAGCCATGCCGGTCGGAAATAGAACAAGATACCGAGAACGAACAATACGCCTATGCTGACCCAGTCATAGATTTGCATTTTCAATGCCCCATTTCTTCATTTCCGTAACCCAATACTCTCTCTTCATTTCTCTCTCCTGCTTTCGTCTACCGAAAGCTGCGGCACTAACCGACCGGCTGCAATCCGTCGGCATCTGCCGCTCGCGCACCTGCGTCTGTATACGCGGTGCGGACCTGCTCATCGCCTGTCTCTGCAGGTGATTCTTTTTTATCAGGTTGATATTATTTTATCACACCCTGCTGTAAATCTCAATGTTTCTGCGGCTTTACAAAACACTTTCTCCGATTTAACCAATTTCTTTTTTGTGTTTTTGGCAGGAACCCTTTATTTTTGTGCACTTTATCTGTATCTATCTCCTTGCTTTATTGCATATTTTCGAGTATACTAGGAAAGACGAACTTTATCCCGCAATTGGGAAGGAGGAACTTTTTCAAATGCTGTACTCCAAAAACAAAAAACGCGGCTTCACGCTCGTGGAGCTGATCGTTGTGCTGGTGATCTTGGCGATCCTCGCGGCGCTGCTCATTCCGGCACTGACAGGATATATTGATAAGGCGAAAAAAGATCAGGTCATCGCGGAGACCCGCATGCTGCATGAAGCCGTGCAGACGGAGATGTCCGAACTATATGGTTCTTCAAATTGGAAACTTAATTCCTACACCACACTTGCAAACAGTACAGGTACAGTAATTGGTAACAATTCTAATGGTAATCCTAATAGTTATGATTTGAAAGCCAACTACGATAAAATTGCAAAACTTTCCGAAGTACCTTGTCTGCAGAAAGGCGGTTCTGGACAATTTCTCGTTCTTATCAATAGTAAGGCACAAATCCACGCGATTATTTATCACTCCGACCGTGGCTATCTCGGTCTTTACTTTAGTGATACCAACCAATATAGTGCCTATAAAATTGGCGAAACCGCTGAAGGCGGTAAAATAAGTGATAACATGTTCCGTTCTTATTATAGTTCGGTTTATTATAATGCCGCCGTTGATGCCGTGCCCGACTCCAACGGCAATTACAACGACAAGAACTATTATTGGTGGTCTTGCACCGGCATCCGCGGTATGCTGAACATCAGCGAACTTGTTTTCCCATCATAACAAAATCCCCGCCACTCGGCGGGGATTTCTTTTACCATATGATATTATGCCTCAAACCCATCCGGGAACACAACGGTCAGCACCCACTTGAACGCCTCTTCGCCGTAAACGGCGTGCGGCACCTTTGCGGGCATGACCAGCGTTTCGCCAGCCTTGACGATATGCGGCACACCGCCGACCGTAAAGCGTCCGGTGCCCTCGAGCACGGTCACCATTGCGTCGCCGGTGGAGTCGTGCGTGCCGATCTCCTCGCCCTTGTCAAACGCGAACAGCGTAATGCTGACCGCCTTGTTCTGCGCCAGTGTCTTGCTGACCACCTGTCCCGACTGAACGGAAACCAGCTCGGCGAGCCTTACAACGCTCTCGTGGTCGATATTGCGGATGAACTTGTCCATAGCTTCTCCTCTTTCCTGTCGTTTGCTTTATGCGGACAGTATACCACGCCAAGCCGCCGATTTCTGTTGTCCGCACAACATTTACAGAAAAATCGAATTTTCCTTGCGCGCTTCGGTGCGGAATTGCTCGAGCATGGCCGTGTGCGACAGGAAATCCGGATCATCAAATTTCTTTGCACCGCTCGGGCAGTAAGTCGTGCAGGCACAGCATTTAATACAGGTGCCCGGAATATTAGACGGGTCGTTCGGGTCAATCGCACCCATCGGGCAGATTTCCGCGCACAGACCGCAGTGCTCACACAGCATCATCATCGTGCTCGGCTTGGCCTTCAGGAACTTTGCGGGCGTTTTGTCGGTCTTGAGCGGCGTGTAGTAGGCTGCCTGCGCGTCACCCGGCACCTTCGGCGGCTTGATCTCTCCCTCGCTTCTCAGCTTGAGCGCCGCACCCTGAGCCAGCATACGCAGCTCACTGAGGTCAGCCGCGTCCGGACGGTCTGCCGCCAGCTTGTCCGAGAATACATGTCGGCACAAAAAAGCGCCGCCTGCCGCCGGTTTGAAGTTGTTTTTTGTCAGCAGCTCGCACATTTCGGCAAGCGCGTTATCATACGCTCTGCCGCCGTAGGTGACAAGCGCCACCGCCGGTGTACCCTCACCGTGCAGGCAGCGAGCAAAGTCCGGCGAAATCTTGTTCGGCAGCCGACCGGCATACACCGGACAGCCGAATACGACCAACTCATCCGGGGCAAACTGATACTCCTGCGCACGGTCAGACGGCGTGTTGAGCGATATGTACCGGCACTCAGCCTTAAACAGACGCGCCAGTTCATCCGCCGTTGTTTCAACAACGGTCTTTGTGCTTCCTGCCGGACTGAAATACACACCCGTAACTTTTTTGATATCCATATCCTTTTCGTCCTCCGCTTTACGCTTATTCTACAATTTCAATACGGAATACGTTGATCGTGTCCACATCGGGGCAGCAAAACACCGCCGTGCCGTCCTCCTGCCCGGGAAGATGGCCGCCGTAACGCAGAATGTCGATGTATGGGAACGCAACGTGCATCGCCATCGGGCAAAGCTGCCCGCGCTCGGTGTCGAAGTCGAAGCTGTCGCCGATTTTGTGCCCGCGGTGGCAGCCGTGCTTGCCTTTTCGATCGATCAGCGTAATTTTGATCTTGGGTCTGCTCATCTGCGCCACGGCTCCTCACCCTGATGCAGAATTTCCATCTGGCACAGACGCATCGCGTTCAGCGCGGTATCGTGCGACTCCGGCGTGACGCACGCGCACAGTGCCGCGTCGATTACGATGTTTGCCTCCGGGAATGCTGCCTTGCACAGCATGGCGTTGGAAATCACGCAAATACCAGTGCATACGCCGACAAATTCGATCTCCTCCGGCGGCTCGTGCAGAGCGTGCAGCGCGTCCACAAGCGACACCGCGCCGAAGGTCGGCTTGCAGATGATGCGGGACGCCGGAATGCCATCCACAGCGGCAGCAATGGCATCGTCCAGCGCATGGCCTTCCGTTCCTTCGATGCAGTGCGGCACCGGCAGATGACGCCCTTCGTTTGTCTCCATGTAGTTCGGCTGGTGGGTGTCCAGCGTGACAAACAGGTTCTCACGCGGTGTATTTTTTGCCTTCTCTGCCACATAGGGCACGATAGCGCGCGCTTCAGCCGTACCGAGAGGGCCGCTGATAAAATCCTTCTGCATATCCACTACGATAAGAATTTTCATAAATGACGGTTCTCCTTTGTGTAGTGGTTATAGTATAGCACCTTTTGCGGGGTTTTCAAACGAAAATTGCGTGAACAGCGGCACGCGCTGTCCGAGGCACGCGACCCGCGAAGCGATACGTTCCCTCTGGGCGAGTATTTCTCAGCACCCGCTGTCCGGTGTGCCCGAAACGCGCAGGCGGTTCGCCTATCTGAGCGAGGTGTTGCGCCGTCCGGCGCGGGGACAAAAAGGAAGGGACACCCATGGTTTCCCTTCCTCTTTGAACTCCTGCCTTTCCTTCAGAGGGCTTGGGTGCAGATGGTAGACTGCGTAAGCGTGGAAAAAGAGTCCGGCAGAGGATTTTTTCTTCCGCGTGGTATCCTCACATTCGCATTTCGGATAATTTACTGCTACACATACCGGCTATTCTACGCAGAGCGCGGCACAAGGTGAATTGCCCGAAGGGCAAGAGAGGGTACTCTGGAGTATGACATGCCGCGCAAACCGTTTTCTGGTGCAAATTGGCTACAACCGCAGGATTTAGATAATCTGCACAGGTAAAAACGTTGCGCGGCACTGTCATGCCGCGCCTGTGTTAATTTTACCGCCTGTGTAGCAGTACGGCAGCCGAAATGCGAAACGGTGTTATACCACGCGGAAGAAAAAATCCTCTGCCGTTCCCCTTTTTCCACGCTTACGCGGTCTACCATCTGCACCCAAGCTACACCGCAAGGGAAACGGGTGTTCAAAGAGGGTAGAAACCGTAGGTGTCTACCCTTTTTGTTCCCGCGCCGGACGGCGCACGTTCCCCGCACGCCGCAGCGTGCGAAATCTCTCACCCAGAAATGGCGAACCTCTTCACCCGATGAAATCCTCCACCCGGTCTGCCGCCCTGTGCATCGCATGCTCCGCCTTATGCGCCGCGTGCTTGGCATTCCGCCGCATCGACGGATTGAGCATCGCGCCGGCCGCTACCATCGAAACCACCGCGCCTGCCATCGCTCCGGTTGCAATGCCGGAAACAAAAGGTGAAATTCGCATAAAAGATCTACCGCCTTTCATAAAGTTTATAGAATCAGTATGCCCGCTCGTCCCTCAAATTTTACACAGCAAAAAAATGCTTGTTTGGCACAATCGACTATTTACAATCGCATGTTCATATTATATAATATATCTAACAATCCGCCTTTAAGGTGCGGCCCGTGAGCCGCGCAAGGCAGAAAACAGTGCATACGCCGTCAGCCGTAAGACAAGGGGGACAGGTGTAGTATTTCGTGCGGCTTTCTGCTAATTGTTGTGGCGGAGAGTCATTTTTTTGCATTTTTGAAGGGAGGCGGCAGATTGACCGAACCGAAGATCATACTCGATCAGGATGGCATTCGCCGTGCACTGACCCGCATCGCGTTCGAAATCGTGGAAAAAAACAAGGGCGCGGAGCACCTGCTGCTCGCCGGTGTGAAAACACGCGGTATCTATCTGGCACAGCGCATTGCTGCCAAGCTGGGCGAGGTTGAAGGCACGGCACCTCCTGTGCTCGAGCTGGACGTTACGCCGTGGCGCGATGACGTGCCGCGCATGGACGCTCCTCTGCCCGATCTCGATCCGCGCATTGCAGGCGCGACCGTCATCATCGTGGACGATGTGCTGTACACCGGACGCACCGTGCGTGCCGCCATCGAAGCCATCTCTCACCGAGGACGCGCCGAGCGCATACAGCTGGCTGTGCTGGTCGACCGCGGTCACCGCGAACTGCCGCTGCGGCCGGATTATATCGGCAAAAACCTGCCTACCGCGCGTGATGAACGCGTTTTTGTCCGCCTGACCGAAGTGGACGGCGAAGACAGTGTAAACATACAAGCTCGCAATCCGTAAAACAACATCGCACCTGAGAAAGGAAGAACCGAATGTCTATCCAAACCTTAGTAGAAAAGATCAAGGAAAAAGGCAACCCGACCGTAGCCGGCCTGGACGCTCGACTGGAGTACATCCCGCAGCATATTTCGGGACGCAACATGATGCTGCACGGCGAAACGCTGCGTGCTGCCGCTGAGAGCGTCGTAGCCTTCAACTGCGGCCTGATCGACGCACTGTGCGACATTGTTCCGGCCGTAAAGCCGCAGGCTGCGTATTACGAGCTGCTCGGCTCCTACGGTGCGATGGCGCTCAAGGAGACCATCGACTACGCACACGCCAAGGGCATGTACGTTATCGGCGATATCAAGCGCAACGACATCGGCGCTACCGCGACCGCTTACGCAGAGGCTTACCTCGGCAAGACCCGCGTCGGCGATACCGAGATCGCACCATACGGCTGCGATTCGGTTACCGTAAACGGCTATCTCGGCACCGACGGCGTAGAGCCGTTCCTCAAGGAGTGCCGCAGCCGCGAGAAGAGCCTGTTTATGCTGGTCAAGACCTCTAACCCGTCCTCCGGCGAACTGCAGAACCGCGACATGGAGGGCAAGCCGCTCTACGCCCGCATGGCCGAGATGGTAGCAAAGTGGGGCGAGGGGCTGGATACGCCGTGCGGCTACAACCAGATCGGTGCCGTAGTCGGCGCAACCTACCCGGAGGAACAGAAGATCATCCGTGAGCTGCTGCCGAAGTCCTACTTCCTCGTACCGGGCTACGGCGCGCAGGGCGCAACCGCAAAGGACATCGCAAATGCATTCAACGACGACGGTCTCGGTGCTATCGTAAACTCCTCCCGCGGCATCATGTGCGCATGGAAGAAGACCGGCAATAACGGCGAGGACTATAAGGAAGCCGCCCGCGCAGAAGCTATCCGGATGCGCGACGACATCGTAGCGGCGATTAAATAATATAAACCGCGCCATCGGCGCGCATTAAAATAGAATTTGCCTTGCAAATTCATAAAAACCTGGAGCACGTATCAAGGTTTTTATACAAGTACGGAGCAAAGTTTCGCTCGTCGGAACTTTGTGCAGTTCTGGACATATCCGCGCTTTCAGCGCGGTATGTCCCCTCGATTGAAACCGTGGTTTCAATCGAAGAATTAAGGAGCGTGTGGATATAGTGAAAAAAGCATACTTACTGCTGGCGGACGGCACTCTGTTCGAGGGTACCGCAGTCGGCTACGAAGGACAGAGCATCGGTGAGGTCGTATTCAACACCGGCATGGCAGGCTATCAGGAGGTTCTGACCGACCCGTCCTACTACGGTCAGGTCGTTACCATGACCTACCCGCTCGTCGGCAACTACGGCATCAACTTTGAGGATTATGAGTCCCGCAAAAGCTGGGTTTCCGGCTTTATCATGCGCGAGATGTGCGAATACCCGTCCAACTGGCGCTGCAAGGTAACGCTCGACGAGTACCTCAAGGCACAGAAGGTCGTTGGCCTTGCCGGCATCGATACCCGCCGACTGACCCGCAAGCTGCGCGGCGAAGGCGTTATGAACGGCGTTATTTACACCGAGGGCTTCGAGCCGGATGAGCAGACCATTGCGGAAATGAAGGCTTACGTTGTAAAGGATGCGGTTAAGACCGTAACCTGCGACGAGAATATCGTTTATCCCGCTGACGGTGAGACCAAGTACCGCATTGCCCTGTTCGATTACGGCGTAAAGTACAACATTGAGCGCGAACTGTGCAAGCGCGGCTGCGAAGTCACCGTTGTTCCGGCGTACACCAAGCCGGAGGAGGTTATCGGCAAGTACGACGGCGTGATGCTGTCCAACGGCCCCGGCGATCCGGCGGAGAACGTTGAGATCGTGGCAAACCTCAAGGAGCTGCTGAAGTCCGACATGCCGATCTTCGGCATCTGCCTCGGCCACCAGCTGCTGGCACTGGCTATCGACGCAAAGACCACCAAGCTGAAGTACGGCCACCGCGGTGTCAACCATCCGGTAAAGGACATCGACGCGGACCGCACCTACATCACCTCGCAGAACCACGGCTATGCCGTTGTAGGCGAGTCGGTTGACCCGCAGATTGCCCGCGTGCGCTATGTCAACCTGAACGACGGCACCGTTGAGGGTCTCGAGCACATCGACCGTCCGGTATTCACCGTTCAGTATCACCCGGAGGTATGCCCGGGCCCGATGGATACCTCGTATCTGTTTGATAAGTTCATCGAAAATATTGAAAAGTCGAAAGGAGGCGCTCAGTAATGCCGCTGCGCAAGGATATTCATAAGGTAATGGTACTGGGCTCCGGCCCGATCGTTATCGGTCAGGCTGCTGAGTTCGACTATGCAGGCACGCAGGCGTGCCGCGCACTGCGCGAGGAGGGTCTGGAGGTTGTTCTGGTAAACTCCAACCCGGCAACCATCATGACCGACAAGGCTATGGCGGACAAGGTTTACATCGAGCCGATGACCGTCGAAGCCGTTCAGGAGATCATCAAAAAGGAACATCCGGACTCTCTGCTGCCCAACCTCGGCGGTCAGACCGGTCTGAACCTCGCCATGGAGCTGTGCGAGAACGGTTTCCTCAATAAAATGGGCGTAAAGCTGCTCGGCGCTAATCCGACCACCATCGCAAAGGCAGAGGATCGCCAGATGTTCAAGGACACTATGGAGAAGATCGGCGAGCCGATCATTGCCTCCAAGGTTGTTCACTCGGTTGAGGATGCGGTTGATTTCACCCGTGAGATCGGTCTGCCGGTCATCATCCGTCCGGCGTACACGCTCGGCGGTACCGGCGGCGGCATCGCCTACACCTGGGAGCAGCTGCGCGAAATTGCGGCCTCCGGCATCATGTACTCGCGTGTTGACGAGATTCTGGTCGAGAAGTGCATCGCAGGCTGGAAGGAAATCGAGTACGAGGTAATGCGCGACCACAAGGGCAACGCCATCACCATCTGTAACATGGAGAACATCGACCCGGTCGGCGTACACACCGGCGACTCTGTTGTAGTTGCGCCGTCGCAGACCCTGTGCGACAAGGAATATCAGATGCTCCGTACCTCCGCACTCAACATCATCACCGAGCTGGGCATCGAGGGCGGCTGCAATGTGCAGTACGCACTCAATCCGGAATCCTTCGAGTACGCCGTAATCGAGGTAAACCCGCGTGTTTCCCGTTCCTCTGCACTGGCTTCCAAGGCAACCGGCTACCCGATTGCAAAGGTAACCGCAAAGATCGCCGTCGGCTACGGTCTGGATGAGATCTCCAACGCCGTTACCGGCAAGACCAAGGCATGCTTCGAGCCGACCCTCGACTACTGCGTTGTCAAGTTCCCGCGCTGGCCGTTTGACAAGTTCGTTTACGCGGACAACACCCTCGGCACCCAGATGAAGGCCACCGGCGAGGTTATGGCCATCGACAACAGCTTTGAGGGCGCACTGATGAAGGCTGTCCGCGGCTGTGAGATCAAGCTGGACAGCATGATCGCCCCGCACATCCAGAAGCAGTCTGACGCCGAGATTAAGAAGGGCGTGGCACGCACAGACGATCAGCGTCTGTTCCACATCTGCGAGGCGCTGCGCCGCGGCATCATGACCATTGAGGAGATTCACGACATCACCACGATGGACGTGTTCTTCCTGCACAAGTTCCAGAACATCATCGACATGGAGAAGGAACTGGCTGCAGCTGACAAGATCGACTCCGATCTGTACATCCGCGCCAAGAAGATGGGCTTCCTCGACAAGACCATCGAGCAGCTGTCCGGCAAGGACATTTCGGATGTTAAGCGTCTGCCGGTATACAAGATGGTTGATACCTGCGCCGCCGAGTTCGAGGCAGAGACCCCGTATTACTACTCCACCTATGATGAGGAGACCGAGGTTGCACCTCCGTCCGGCAAGAAGAAGGTTCTGGTACTTGGTTCCGGCCCGATCCGAATCGGTCAGGGCATCGAGTTCGACTACTGCTCGGTTCACGCTGTCTGGGCACTGCAGAAGCTCGGCTGCGAGACCGTTATCATCAACAACAACCCGGAGACTGTTTCCACTGACTTTGATACCGCTGACCGTCTGTACTTCGAGCCGCTGACGCCCGAGGACGTTACCGGTGTTGTTGAGGCAGAGAAGCCGGATTATGCAATCGTACAGTTCGGCGGTCAGACCGCCATCAACCTTGCGGCGCACCTTGAGAAGCTCGGTGTTCCGATCCTCGGCACGCCGGCATGGTCGATCGACGCCGCTGAGGACCGTGAAAAGTTCGACGTTATCCTCGAAAAGTGCGGTATCCCGCGTCCGGCAGGCCATACGGTTATGACCGAGGAAGAGGCTGTCAAGGCAGCCGACGAGCTTGGCTATCCGGTTCTCGTTCGTCCGTCCTACGTTCTGGGCGGTCAGGGCATGGAAATTGCCTACAAGGAAGCCGATGTCCGCGAGTTCATGCAGGTTATCACCCGCAACAAGGTTGAGAACCCGGTTCTGGTCGATAAGTACATGATGGGCCGCGAGATTGAGGTCGATGCCATCTGCGACGGCGACGACATCCTCATCCCGGGTATCATGGAGCACTTCGAGCGCGCAGGCGTTCACTCCGGCGACTCCATTTCCATCTATCCGTCCATCAACATCGAGCAGAAGCACAAGGACACCCTCGTTAAGTATACCGAATCTCTGGCAAAGAACCTCGCTGTTCTCGGTCTGGTCAACATC
Organism: Butyricicoccus sp. AF35-5AC; assembly: GCF_003477715.1. Lineage (NCBI taxonomy): Bacteria > Bacillati > Bacillota > Clostridia > Eubacteriales > Butyricicoccaceae > Butyricicoccus > Butyricicoccus sp. AF35-5AC. The sequence goes on along the minus strand of NZ_QUDX01000007.1, from coordinate 102,659 downwards.
CAGTTCGTGCTGTACAACGATCAGATTTACGTTATCGAGGTAAACCCGCGTTCGTCCCGTACCGTGCCGTACATCTCCAAGGTTACCGGCGTGCCGATGGTCGATCTGGCTACCCGCTGCATGTTCGGTGAAAAGCTGAAGGACATGGGCTGCGGCACCGGTCTGCATCCGGAAAGCGACCACTATGCGGTCAAGGTTCCGGTATTCTCGTTCCAGAAGCTGCGTGATCTGGATACCCAGCTTGGTCCTGAGATGAAGTCCACCGGCGAGGTTCTGGGCGTTGCGAAGACCTTCCGTGAGGCACTGCTCAAGGGTCTGACCGGCGCAGGCTTCCAGATGAAGAAGAAGGGCGCTGTCCTGATCTCGGTCCGTGATTCGGACAAGCAGGAGGCTATCCGCATCGGTGAGCGCTTCGAAGCTCTCGGCTTTGATATTTACGCCACCAGCGGCACTGCGAACGTGCTCAACCGTCACATGGTCGCCACTAACGCCATCCGCAACGTGGACGAGCCCTCCCCGAACATCATCGACTTGATCGAGTCCGGCAAGATTGACTACGTTGTTGCTACCTCGGTCAAGGGCCGTCACCCGGAGCTTGGCTCGGTACACATCCGCCGTACCGCGGTAGAGCGTGCAATCCCGTGCCTGACCTCGATGGATACGGTTTCCGCGCTGCTGCGCTGCCTGGAAGGCGATATTAAGATTGAAAACTGCGAAATGGTTGATATCAACACCATCTGATTGCAGTGAAATAAAACAGAAACCCGAAGGGAGGAACTTCGTAAAGAAGTTTCTCCCTTCGGGTTTTGTAATCTGCCGGAATAGATGCGCCGTATGAACAGCATCCGGAAACGCGCAAAGGAAATGGAAAAATCCTTTCAGTCTCTTGTATAGCGTAAGAAAACAGAAACGATGCAGTCAATAAGACTGCACCGTTCCGAAAAATGTTAAATTGAGATGCAAAAGCTGTCTTGGTCATCTTCTTTGTGAATGATGTCCAAAATCGGCTGCTTTTAATTATGCTGTTGTACGAGAAAAATTAGTCCTCGTCGTCGATCTCCAGGTAATCCTCAAGATCCTTGAACAGTGCGGTCGGATCAACATCGTCCTCGAGAACGATCTGAAGCGGCTCGTTCAGGGACAGCAGGAACATACCGAGCAGGCTCTTTGCGTCTACCATACCGCTCTTGCCGTGAATCCAAATATCAAAACCGTAACGGGTTACGATCTTGTTGATCTTCTGAATGTCGTCCGTATTCTTTACACGGATACCTCTGGTCATAATAACTACCTCCTGAGATTGTACTTCGTGAAACCCTTTTATGTTAGTTTCATTATAGCATAAAACAGCAGAAAGAAAAGAGGTTTTTGTAGATTTTCTCATTTTTCAGCGTTTTTCGCTTAACATAAGCACAATTTCTCAGTTGTTTGGGCACTATTCACAGATTATATCCTCTGTGTTTGTGCACAGTGTCGAGTCTCTCGGTCGGATGATTCATGAGAAGCGACAAAAAACTGTGCAGAAAATCATATATTCTGTCAGGCAGAATTTTACTTGCTCAGTGAAGCAGCGTGATCCTGCTGTGACAGGCGGCCTTTCCCTGCGGTATGCCGCAACAGCACGGCGGCGATTACTGCGGTCAGCACTTCCGCGATGGGGAACGCCAGCCACACGCCGGCCGGCAGCAGGCGCGCGAACAGCCATGCCGCCGGCAGTACGAAGATCAGCTGACGCAGCAGCGACACGAGCAGCGACTGCACACCGCCCTCGGTGGCCTGGAACATGCCCTGTATGGCAATGTTTGCACCTGCGAACACAAAGCTGACCGCCAGCACGCGCAGACCGGTCACGCACAGGCCCATCGTGCCTGCGGACAGTGAGAAAATACCTGCCAGCGGCTGCGCCAGAATTTCTACAGCCGCAGTGCAGACCAGCATGAGAACACTGGTATACATCAGACCGCAGCGCACGCCCTCGCGGATGCGTTTCGCGTTTTGCATGCCGTAGCTGAACGACACAATCGGCGTAATCGCGTCACGCAGACCAAATGCCGCGAACAAAACAAACTGCTGAATTTTGTACACAATGCCATAAGCGGTGACATACGAACTGTCCAGACTGCCGAAAATCAGATTGACACAATAATTCATCACGCTCATCGCGCCCTGTGCTATGATGGCCGGTACGCCGATGGAGTAAATCTCGCCGACGATACTGCGGCGCAGGCACAGAGCCTTGCGGCTGAACGGCAGTTCCCTGTTCAACCGGAAATGGAACACGGCCGCCAGAGCCAGAGACGCAATCTGACCGAGCACGGTCGCCCATGCCGCACCTGCCACGCCCAGTTTCGGACAGCCGAGCAGACCGTAGATCATGATCGGGTCAAGCACGATGTTCGTCAGTGCGCCTGCCACCTGTGCGATTGTAGAATAAAGCGAACGGCCGGTCGCCTGCAGGGTTTTCTCAAACACCGAGAAAAACAGAATGCCGAACGATGCCATACAGCAGATGCGCAGGTACTGACTGCCCATCGCCAGAGCGGTCGGGTCGCTCGTCTGCGAGCCGATGTACGCACCCGCACCGAACGCGCCGAACAGCAGGCACACCGCATAAATAATCCCCATGAGCGTCAGCGCATTGCCTGCCGCTGCCCCCGCCTTCTCCCGGTCACCCTGACCGAGTGCGCGTGCGATGAGCGCATTTGCGCCGACACCGGTGCCGATGCCGACGGCGACCATCATCATCTGCACCGGAAACGCAAGTGTCAGCGCGTTGACCGCGATTTCACCGTTTTCCGCCATGTTTGCCACGAAATAGCTGTCCACAATGTTGTAGACCGCCTGCAGCATCATGGATAGTATCATCGGTGTGCCCATCTGCAGCATGAGCCGTCCTACCGGCGCGGTCGCCATTCGTTTTTCTGCCTTGTTCCGATCCATATCGAAACCTCCTGATTGGATTTTCGGAGTCTTTACGGAAAGCTGCCACAACCTGTCTTTTGCACAAAAGAAAAAGTGCGTAAATCCATCTGGATTTACGCACTTCTGCTACTCGACTGCTTTATTTTATCAGCGTTTTTCGCACTTGTCAAGCGGTTAGACCGGATACTTCCGAAAGATTCCGGGTGCAACGCCAACGTTCTTGCGGAAGCTGTGAATGAAATTCTCCTCGCTGTTGTAGCCGGTCGCGTAGGCGATTTCCTTGACCGACAATTCGGTGGAGGCCAGCATATACTTCGCCTTGTCGATGCGGCGCAGCACGATATACTCATATGGCGAATAGCCGGTCCGCGCCTTGAACTGCCGTGAGAAATGCGACGGACTCAGGCTGATGGCTGCTGCCGCGTCCTGCACGCCGATCGGCTCGAACAAATGCCGGTTCATATAGCGGATGGCCTGTGCAATACGGTCGCCGCCTGCGGTGCTCTCGGTGGTCTCATCCAGCAGGAGCAGACACAGCAGTCGGTGGATCAGCTGTGAGCACCGTGCCTCGCTCAACCGCGCGTCCTCGGCGCAGGCGCTCCGCAGAGAATCCAGCATTTGCGCAATCTCTGCCGGTGCGGCCGGCGAAAATGCCCTGCGGCCGCGTGCCTGCAGGATTTTCTGATAGAATGCGCGGGCATTCAGGCCGTTGAACAGCAGCCAGGTGAACTCCAGTCCGTCCGAGGCGGCATAGCTGTATGGCTCACGGCAGTCGAACAGCACGATCTGTCCGGCTCCGGCGATGGCAGGCGTACCGTTCAGCGTCAGCTCCATTGCGCCATCATGCACAAAAAACAGCATGATATTTTGGTTGTGGTCACCCTGCAGGGCGATTTCCGACCGGTGATTGAAGGAATACCGGCTGCTGCAAAAATAATGCCCGAGCCGCGTCGGGTAATAAAAAAGCTCCTTTGCAAGCGAAGACGGCGTGAAAAAGTACCGTTCCGAGGTCTGATGGACACCTAATTCGGGAATCAGCATAGCGGTCACTCTCCTTGTCTCTATCCTACCAGAAGTATCCGTTTGATGCAATAGCGAATAGCAGGATTTCGCAGGTTTAGGGTAATTTGTATCATTGGCAAGACGGCAGAAACGCTTTATAATAGAGCCATCAAACAGGGAAGCCACCCTTGATATGGCAAACAGACAAGGAGGATCATTCTTATGAAAATCGCATTTGACGTTGACGTTCTTGCCAAGCAGATGTCCATCAACGATTATGTTCACAAGGTAGCTGACTGGGGCTACAAGTACATCGAGCAGTCCCCGCATCCGCGCATCAACCCGTTCTACAAGCACCCGCTGTTCTCTAAGGAGTGCCAGCAGGAGTACAAGCAGGCTCTCAAGGAGACCGGTGTAGAGATTTCCTCTTTCATCGTTGTTTACCGCTGGTCCGGCCCGACCGAGGAGCAGCGCCAGCACGCAGTTGCAAACTGGAAGCGCATGATTGAGATCGCGGTTGACATGGGCGTACCGGTCATCAACACCGAGTTCTCCGGCGACCCGAACCAGCAGGAGATCTGCAACGGCATGTTCTTCAAGTCTATGGAGGAGCTTCTCCCGATCATCGAGCGTGAGGGCATCCGCGTAGAGTGCCAGTCTCATCCGTATGACTTCGTAGAGCTGAACGACGAGGCCTGCGACATCGTTAAGTCCTTCCGTTCCAAGAACCTGGGCTACGTTTACTCCGCATCCCACGGCTTCTTCTACGATCAGGGCAAGGGCGACGTTCGCCACATGCTGAAGTACGCCGGCGATGAACTGACCCACGTTCTTCTGGCTGACACCTGGAACCAGACCAAGGACTGCCGCTACATCGTAAATCCGCCTTGGCTGAACCAGCACGGCCGTGCTGACTACACCATCCATCAGCACACCGCTATGGGTGAAGGCGAGGTTGATTTCGACGGCATCTTCGAGACCCTGCGTGAGATGGACTTCGCGAACAAGCAGCTGAAGCCGGACGCACCGAAGGTTGGCGGCGACAATATCATCTGCGTATCCTACTTCGGCTTCCCGGAGAAGATGGATCAGCAGGCTCCGGAGGCACTCGACCGCATCAAGCACGAGCTGCTGTAAAGAATACTTCCTGAATACACAAAAGGACTTGAGTTTTCACTCAAGTCCTTTTTCCTTCGGCAAATAAAAACGGACAAACCGCTTTGGTTTGTCCGTTATATTTTTATTCTCCGCAACCGGGACAGTCGGAACAATCGCCGCACTCGATACCTTCCGCGGCCTTGCGGTCCTCATAGGCGCGCAGCGTGCCTTCGGTTATGTGGCTGAGAGCCGCCAGCCGCTCATTTACCATATCCCACAGGCACATCGGCAAATGGTCGCGGTGTCCGCGGTGGATAGTCACGCACTCGAAGCAGTTGCCGTGATGGCGGCACGCCTCCTTACACGGGCAGTGATCACCGGATTCGCGTACCTGACGCAGAAATTCCAGCTTGATCTTGAGTGCTTCTTCCTTCTTGCCCTCGCGGTCAAGGTCGTTCTGCAGGATGGCCAGCTCGTTTCCGTCTATTTTCATAAGTATCGCTCCTCTATATATTGCACTGTATTGCATTTCCATCATAGCAGAGTTTTGACAGTTTCGTCAAAGCAACTTTATCCAAAACCGTGTTTTCGTGCAGTTATACAGATTTTCAACACTCATTTTATCTATTTTGCCATTGACAAAAAGGACAAAATAAAGCCCTCATTCACAGACACATGAACGAGGGCTTTTACTTCCAAATCTCCATAGATCCTCTTTTCCCGACAGGATATTTCCCATCGCATTTGGATTGGTATTCGGTTGTTTTTTCGGCATCTTTCGATCTTACGTTCGCGGAACAGCCCGGCTAAGGTTCGTTTACTGCACAAACTACATAGTCCGTTTGGTTGCCTTTCCTACATTCGGGAACTCTATTTCCAGTGGGTGATGCGTCACTGCTCGGCGGAAGATGTGATACAGCCTGCCTTGTCGAACCGGATTTTACTCGGACTTTGATATTATCTCGTTCCGATGCGGTATGTCTATGCTGCAGATACTCATCAGTATGCCCATCGGCGGGTGCAGCATCCGGCAGGTATCGTAAGATACTTCGTTTTGTTCGCCGGCGCATCAAATATCAGGGTTCTGTCATGTATGAACCTTACTTTCCTGCTGCCTCGATCCGCTTGACTGTCTTAGTATGCCATGTACGGATAGTTAAATTCACGAGGATAGCTTCCCCAAAGTTACCGTTGTTGTTACCTTTGCTTAGAAGCCGATCGCGCTTTTCAGGCGGTTCAAATTGTGGAATTGGAACTCGCTCATTTTTTCAGCTATCACCTTGATCGTTTCGGTCACAGCGCCGCGGCGAGTCCCGCGAACTGGTAAGATGCCTCTTCTGATACCATTGGACTCACCTCTTTCGTGGGTATCAAACCGGATTGACATCCTTCAGATTAGATGAAGGTTTGCGCCTTTTGGAGTAAAACCCCTGTTTTACTTTGCCTTTGGTGTTTGCCTTTATCTTTTCTGTGTCATTATAATATCATCAATATTGCACAACGTCAAGCGTTTTTTGCGACTTTTTAGGTTGCATATTGCACAACAAAAAGCCATCCATTTCGGTGATTTGGCTCTTTTCTCCCAGTGTGGAATTTGGTATAATAAAAGTGTTGGGGCTTGCGAAGCAAGCGGACCCTGCGCTGACGCCGCGCGAGCGCGGCACGGGTATGTCGCGCAACTCGCTGGTCTGGATATAACGGATGACACCTCCGAGTTACAATTATCAGTAATCTTTACCGTAGGGTGCAACGTCCTCGGCACACCGTTACTTTCTGAACTGCACCATCTGCATCGCAGGGGCGGTCATTGGCCGTCCACGCAACGTGAGGACATTACTTAAGGCAACACCGCAAAATTTATTTGCAAATCGCTCTTGTTCAATTATGCGGTATTGTCTTAACTCCCACTTGGTAGGAGCTCTTCACTCTAATTTCTAATCACTAACTACTAATCCCAAAAGGAGGCTATTGCAGTGGAAAACTTTAGCTTTTATATGCCGACACGCTTATTTTTCGGTGCCGGATCGGTCAAGCGTCTGGCCAAGGCACGCCTGCCGCAGGGCACGGGTCTGATCATCACCGGCGGCACCTCCACCACCAAACTGGGTTATGTGGCCAAGGTGGCGGATACGCTGGCGGAAGCCGGTCATCCGACCGTGGTATACAACAAGGTACAGCCAAACCCGACGATCGAGGGCGTACGCGAGTGCGCTGCGCTCTGCCGTGAGCAGAACATTGCATTTGTTGTCGGCCTCGGCGGCGGCTCGTCCATCGACACGGCCAAGGCGGTTGCCATTATGGCGACCAACGACGGCGACTGGTGGGACTACATTCACGGCGGCACGGGCGGCGGCAAGCGCATGGCCAATGCCGGACTGCCGATTGTTGCTATTCCAACGACCGCAGGCACGGGCACGGAGGCCGACCCGTTCACGGTTATCACCAACGGCGAGGAAAAGATCGGCGGCGGCGGCGAGAAGTGCTTCCCGACCATTTCGATCGTCGATCCGGACTTTATGATGACAGTTCCGCCGCATCTGACGGCATACCAGGGCTTTGACGCATTCTTCCATGCGGCCGAAGGCTATCTGGCTAAGACTGCAAGCCCGATGAGCGACATGTTCGCGCTGCAGGCAATTACGCTGATTGGCAAATCGCTGGCAACAGCTGTTAAGGACGGCGGCAACGCCGATGCACGCGCGGATGTGGCACTGGCGAACACGCTGGCAGGTTTTGTCGAAACGCTGTCGAGCTGCAGCGGCGAGCACGCCATCGAGCATGCGCTGAGCGCGTTCCATCCCGATCTGCCGCACGGCGCGGGTCTGATCATGCTGTCCAAGGCATACTGGAGCCGCTTCAAGGACACCTCGGCTGACCGCCTGCAGGCCATTGCACACGCACTCGGACGTGCGGACGGCGATTTTCTCGCTGCGCTGGCTGAGCTGCAGCAGGCGTGCGGCGTGGACAAGCTGCGCCTGTCCGACTACGGCGTAAAGCCGGAAGACGCAGGCGAACTTGCTGACAACGCAGCAAGCACCATGGGCGCCTTGTTCCGTGTCGATCCGCGCACGCTGTCCCGCGAGGAGATTATGGACATCATCACCGAAAGCATTTAAGCGAATACGCTGAGAGCGGACCGATTGGTCCGCTCTTTTTTCGATAACGGCAGTTGCTAACACATTTTCGCGCGATAGCGCGTGTTAAATAGCATTTGCATTGCAAATGCCAGCCCGTAGGCCTCTATCCTTAAAAATATTTAATGAGAGCAAAAGTCGGGGCGTGTACCGCGCAGCGCGGCCAAGAAGCCGCGCAAGGATAGCGCTGACTTTTTGACTTTGGGAGGGAGAAAGTTTCAACCAACGGGCGGAACTTTCGGACGATTTTGTGTCGTTTGCGTTACATCTGTGTTACACTGCTTGTATTGCCGCCAGATCATGCTATAATAGTCACAGAGTATGATATACGTCATACATCTATTAGCTTGCGGCTCTGCCGCAGACAAGGAGGTACACTCTATGAAATTTCAACAGGTAATGGCATTTTTCCTCACCGGTGCAGTGGCACTCTCCATGAGCACCACCGCGCTCGCTGCCGACCTTCCGGATAACGTTGATACCACCGTATCCGCCACACAGACCGCCGATGAGCAGGAAAACAACCTTTACGCCAAGAACGACAAGGACCTGACCGATGCCGAGTTCGAGCAGAAATATGAGCTGCCGGAGAACTCGTGGTTCACGCCCGCAGTCCGCTATGTGATTGAGAACAACATCATGCTGCCGGCGGGTCATATCGACGGTAAAGAATATTTTCCGTGGTTCAATCCGGCGGAAAACCGCTGCACGGTTGCTGAAGCGATTTACAACAGTGCAAAGCTCGTTGACCCGGAACTGACTGCATCCTATGCAGGCATGGCTGTTAAGGAAGCGCCCGATTACGCCGAAATCCCCGAGCTTTACCGTGATGGCGCTTCGTTCTGCTTTGAATCCGGCATTATGACCGGTGACAGCCAGCACTACCTGCGTCCCTATGACTCCATCTCCCGTCAGGAGTTTGCGGCAGTGCTGCAGCGCTACATTACGCTGCTCGAAAAGGCCGGAAAGATTACGGTTTCGACTGATACGAGTGTGAATACCGCGTTTACCGATGCTTCTTCGCTCGCTCCGTGGGCGAAGGATGCCGTTGCGTTCTGTCAGACCAACAAGCTGATGAACGGCGACAATCACGGCGCATTCAATCCCAAGGGACAGATTAAGTCGGTTGAGCTGGCACAGGTGCTGTACAACCTGTCTCAGCAGATCAAATAATGTGCAAAACCACCTGTTATCACTGATAACAGGTGGTTTTTCTATGTCTTTGGGGCGTCAATTTCACGTCACAGTTTTCAGTCAAAACGCGAATTGTCAAAATACGGTTTATCTGCTATAATGCAGATACCGAGAGACAGCTTCCGCGAAAGAGGTAACAGCTCATGAAAAAACGCATTGCATTCCTGCTGATCGTTCCGCTGCTGTGCGTGCTGGCTGCAAGTCTGAACATCAGCTATATGCCGACCGGCGGCCTGCTTTTTGTCAGCAGCACGCCGGACGATGAACTCACTGTCTGGCAGAAAACCATGCCTGACGGCACCAAAATCGCCGTTTATAACAGCGAAACCTCCATCGTATATGCGAAATACCACGGTTTGGCATACACCATCACCGAGATTCAGAAGCCTGTGGACGGGCATTGGCTGCCGGAGTCCATTAAGGTCTACCGCGGTTCGTACACCTCTCCCGACAACACATAAGAGAACAGCCTCAGAGCGTGATTTTTGCGTGCCTCTGAGGCTGTTTTATTTCATTCCAGGATGGAAAATTCAATTTCTTCGGCGGTATAGCCGTCCTCGATGATAGTCGGTGCGCGGAACAGGTCATCCTCGAGCGTATGCGGCAAATGCGCCAGACACAGGTGCAGCACACTGCCGCCGCCCTCTCTCTGTGTGAGCAGCAGCCGTCCGCCGTGCGCCTGCGCAATTTGACCCACGAGCGGCAGACCAAGACCAAGCGGTGTGCCGCCGCGCACGAGCTCCCGGTAATCGTCCATCGAGGTGGTGCGCCGCCAACCGGAAAGCAGGTCATCGAACTTCGCAGGGTCCAGTCCCGGACCGGTATCGGCAACCGCAATCGTCACAAAATCCCGCGTATCGGTCAGCGAAACCGTGATTTCGCCGTCCTCCGGTGTTGCGCGCAGCGCGTTTGTCAGCAGGTTATAGATTGCCGTACGCACCAGTCTCACGTCAATGAGCGCGTCTGCATGCTCCGGCACCTGTACGATGAATTTTGCACTGCCCGCAGGCGCATGCGTCTCAGCCTGCTGCACGGCATCGCGGCAGAGCGCTGACAGGTCGCAGCGCCGCAGAGAAAGCTGCTCGGTCAGCAGCGGGTCGTGCAGTAAATCCGAGTGCGTCAGCAGCCGATACAGTCGCATGCACTGCCGCCGCAGTCCGTCTGCCAGTGCAGGATCCTCCACCTGCTCGGCCTCGGCCATCAAAGCGCCCAGATAACGCGAGCTTTTGTCCTGAATGACCCGCAGGCTGCCGTCATAGGCGGCACGGTCGCGCCGCAGATACGCCAGCAGTGCACCGCCGCGGTGCGGGATCATTTCGACCGTGTAGACCGTTCCGTCGATGTCCTCCTCTGCGGTGCAGGCAGACTGTGTATTTATGCACCGGAGCAGTATATTCCGCGTGCTGCCGCTCAGGAACGGATCCAGCTCCTCCATCGGGTGCAGACCGGAAAGCTGCTGTGCCGCGTCGCTGCACCGCTCGATACGCAGCGTATCGCTCACCGCGAACAGCGCCGCATGCCGCAGCTCGGTGCGCAGCAGCAGCTCGCGGACTGCGTTGCCGTCCAGCTGCGAAAAAAATGCGTCTTCCATCATTATCCTCCCAAAACACCGTGTAATTTTACCTTTGTACTGTGGGAAAGCTGCTGTCATTCTCGATCGTGTTTTCCTGCGTCCGGTATATGCTGCGCGGTATTTGGCATACTAATCTCTGTCTTCGCGGATGTGAAAAAACAGCACGGCGCGCGCTGTGCTTTTCTCATCCCGAAAATCGGGGGATTATACAAACCGAATCCCCATATTTTGTACGATGTGTTTATTATACCACTGCCGCTACTGTCATTGCAAAGAAAATTATACAAAAATACCGGTCGGAATGACAAAAAAATCACAAATATTACACCTTGCGGCAAACTGCGCATTTAGTGTATAATAAAAACATCAACAGAGAACTTCATCAAAACATTTAGGAGGAACACTGTAAAATGGGTATCAAAGTAGGTATCAATGGTTTTGGCCGTATCGGCCGTATGGTTTTCCGCGCTGGTCTGAAGAACCCGAACATCGAGTTCGTAGCGGTAAACGATCCGTTCATGACTCCGGACTACATGGCATACATGCTCAAGTATGACACCATGCACGGTCGTTACGACGGCACCATCGAGTATGATGACAACTCCATCACCGTTGATGGCAAGAAGGTTCTGTTCTTTGCAGAGATGGACCCGAAGAACATTCCGTGGGGCAAGGTTGGCGCTGACTACGTTGTAGAGTCTACCGGCGTATTCCTGACCAAGGAGAAGGCACAGGCTCACATCGACGGCGGTGCTAAGAAGGTTATCATGTCTGCTCCGTCCAAGGACGACACCCCGATGTTCGTAATGGGCGTTAACCAGAACACTTACACCAAGGATATGACCTTCGTATCCAACGCATCCTGCACCACCAACTGCCTGGCTCCGATCGCTAAGGTACTGGACGAGGCATTCGGCATCACCGAGGGCCTGATGACCACCGTACACTCTGCAACCGGCACCCAGAAGGTTGTTGACGGCCCGTCCAAGAAGGACTGGCGCGGCGGCCGTGCTGCTTGCGGCAACATCATCCCGTCCACCACTGGCGCTGCAAAGGCTGTAGGCAAGGTTTATCCGAAGCTGAACGGCAAGCTGACCGGTATCTCCATGCGTGTACCGACCCTGGACGTTTCCGTTGTTGACCTGACTGCTAACCTGGCTAAGCCGGCTACCAAGGAAGACATCTGCGCTGCTATGAAGGCTGCTTCCGAGAAGCCGCTGTCTGAGGGCGGCCTGAAGGGCGTTCTGGGTTACACCGAGGATGCTGTTGTATCTTCTGACTTCCTGGGCGACGAGCGCACCTCCATTTTCGACGCTAACGCTGGCGTTTACCTGACCGACACCTTCGTAAAGGTTGTTTCCTGGTACGACAACGAGTGGGGCTACTCCAACAAGCTGCTGATGCTCATCGAGCACATGGCAGAGGTTGACAACAAGTAATTGCTGCCCACCGGCGTATAAAATGTTTTCAAAAAGCTCTTGTTCTTCGGAACAAGAGCTTTTTTCTTTCTCTCCGGCTTGACGGCACAGGCATATCATGCTATACTTAGTTCAAATTTAGACTATCTATTTTTGAAGCAGGTGATATACATGAATCCCTATATGGAATTTACGCACAAGACCGATCTGGCATACAGCGCAATGTGCCGACCGCTGTGCCGCGAACTCAAGCTGACACAGACGGCGTTTGACATCCTGCTGTTCCTTGCCAACAACCCCGGCCATGACACCGCCAGCGACATCGTGGAGCTGCGCCGGATCAAGGCGAACCTCGTATCAGTCAACGTCAACCGGCTGGTCGAGGAGGGCTATCTGCGCCGCGAGAGCATCCCCGGCGACCGCCGCAAGACCCGTCTGATATGTACCGACAAGGCGCTTCCCATCATCGACCGCGGCCGCGCATTGCAGGCGCAGTTCATCGACCGTCTGCTCTCCGGCATGAGTGATGAACAGCGGCAGGCGTTTGGCGATGCCGTCGGTGTCATCGACCGCAATCTCGACCAGCTCTTGCAGGAGGTGCGCTGATATGACGATGCTTTTCACCGTGCTCGTCACGTTTTTCGCCGGCATGGGCGCTGGCCTCGGCACCGGCTTCGCGGGCATGAGCGCCGCCGCCGTTATCAGCCCCATTCTCATCACCTTTCTGCACATGGACCCGTATATGGCGGTCGGCATCGCGCTCTCGTCTGACGTACTGGCGAGCGCCGTTTCGGCCTATACCTACGGCAAAAACAAAAATCTGGATGTCAAAAACGGCCTGCTGATAATGCTCAGCGTGCTTGTATTCACCGTGGTCGGCAGCTATATCGCCAGCCTGCTCCCCTCGCGAACGATGGGCAGCTTCTCGGTGTTTATGACGTTCCTGCTCGGCGTGAAGTTCATCGTCCGTCCGGTCATGACCACCAAAGAGGCGATGATGAACGTGTCCGCACGCAAACGAGCTGTGCAGTCCATTGTCTGCGGCGTGCTGATCGGGTTTATCTGCGGCTTCATCGGCGCGGGCGGCGGCATGATGATGCTGCTCATCCTGACCTCGGTGCTCGGCTACGAGCTGAAAACCGCCGTCGGCACCAGCGTGTTCATTATGACGTTCACAGCGCTCACAGGCGCGGCCTCGCACTTCGCCATTGGCGGAATGCCTGACCCGCTGATCTGGGCTCTGTGCGTGATCTTCACGCTCGTGTGGGCACGCATCGCTGCCGTGTTCGCCAATAAGGCCAGCCCGAAAACGCTCAACCGCGCCACCGGCGTGATTCTTGTCGTGCTCGGCCTTGCTGTTATGTTATTCTCCAAAATCGCATAAACAAACCCCTTTCCGCTCTGTCGGAAAGGGGTTTTTCAGTTGAAAATTGAGAATATGGATATTTTTTTACCTGAACACAAATTGGTGCTGGAACATGATGGGTACTATTATCACAGCAGTCTGGCGGCCAGAGAGAGGGCAGAACGGAAAGACCGCGCCCTGCGAGAGGCGGGATATCAGGTGCTACGAATCTGTGACAGCCGGGAGCTGGCTGAGCCGGTTGTATTGCAGAAGACGAAAATTCTGTATCGGCTTGATGAGCAGGATAGGCATCTTGACCAAATGATCGCCTCTGTATTTTGCTATCTTGATTTGCAGCCGCTCGATTTTCATCACCGGCGGGATCAATATGCAATTAATCAAATGTATTTTCATGAGCGAAAGAAACGCACTCTGGCGGTAGAATATCCTGCAATCGCGTTGGAGTGGAGCACCCGCAACGCCGACAAGCCTGATACTGTATTCGGCGGTTCACCTCGAAAAGTTTGGTGGCACTGTCCAAAATGTCAGCAGGAGTATCAAGCAACGATCGCTAACAGGACCAAGCGCCGTTCCAACTGTCCGTTCTGTGCCAATCTTCAGGCGTATGAAAAAAACTGCCTGGCAGTGCTCCGGCCGGAAATTGCCGCGGAGTGGCATTCTGCGTTAAATCCCCCTCTGACACCTTATGATGTAGTGCCCGGCTCTGAAAAAAAGTATACTGGATCTGTTCGGAAGGACATGTTTGGAAAGCAGCCATCTGTTCCCGCACCAATTCCCGAAAAAGCAGATGCCCCATCTGTCATCCGAGAACTGGGACGCGATGCGGCTTGGTGAGGCCGTCGGAGCCTGCGCTTATTTGAATCTGGCACTCCACAAAGAATTTGCCGCTTTGGCCCAGTGAGATAGCAGGGCAATCCAATAAGAAATTTGGGTGGAAATGTGAAAAGGCCATGAGTGGCAATGCGAGAAGGGACATGTCTGACAGAGTTCCATCAGCAAGCGGATTCGCGGGGATGGCTGTCCATATTGTTCCGGTCGGCGTCCAAGCAGAGCGTATTGTCTGCAAGCCTGCTACCCTGCCCTTGCTCCTATCCATACAGAGAAATTGAACATTCAATAAAGAACGTGCGTTCTTTTTAGTGCAAATCATGCTGCATTTTCGTATTTTCCTCAGAATCAATCCATATACTATGTTATTTTATGCGCTCGCTTCTCAACGGCAGTTCTCCCTCAAATCTGCGGCTGCACCTGCAGGAACTCCTCTGTTCCCTGTTCTCCGGTTTGCATTTTTGCCGGTTTCGTGGTATATTTTAATATATGCCGTATGACTTTGTAATCGGTCATGCGCGTCAATCTGCGAACACATCATACAAAGGTAGGGAGCAAAGATGAACGGACCTACATTACAAGTGTAGATGCTCGGGCAGTTTACCCTTCGATACGGCGACCGCACCATTTCCGACAGCGACGACCGTTCCCGCCGGGTATGGTCACTGTTGGCCTATATGATATATAACCACGGCCGCTCGTTCGCCCAGGAGGAGCTGATCCATCTATACTGGAGCAACGGCGAAAAAAGCGCGGATCCCGGAAATGCGCTCAAATCAATCTTCCACCGCATTCGTATCGCGCTGGACAAACTGCAGCCGGGACTTGGCCGCCTGCTCATCCGCCGCAAAGCAGGACGATACTTCTGGAACAACGTTATACCGCTTTCCCTCGATATTGAGGACTTCGAGGCGCATTTTCATGCCGCCGAAGCCGCCGGAGATGACGATGTCCGTCTGGCAGAGTATCAGGCTGCACTGGCACTGTATGCCGGCGATCCGCTGCCGCGCATGACCGATGAAATCTGGACCATTCCAATCGTGGCCTACTATCACAGCCTGTACACCCGTACGGCAGCCGGGGCGATCGAACTGCTTGAAAAGCAGGAACGCACCGCCGAAGCCGTTGCGCTGTGCCATCAGGCGATTCATATTGAGCCGTATCAGGAGGACCTGTATGAGCACCTCATGCGTGGTCTGCTCCGCACCGGCGATATGAAGGGCACTATGTCGGTCTACGAGGAAATGAGCGAGCTGCTGTTTGCGCATTTCGGCGTTATGCCGTCCGAGACGCTGCGCACGCTGTATCGTCAGGCAACACGCACCGTAAACGACCGCACACTGACCATGGACGAGGTTTGCTCTCAGCTTGCGGAGCCTGCGCCGCACGGCGGCGCCATGGTATGCGAATACGACTTTTTCAAGATTCTGTACCGTTCCGAAGCCCGTTCGATCGCACGAAACGGCCATTCAGCGAATATCTGCCTGCTGTCGGTCTCCGGCAAGGACGGCGAAATGCTTGCACGCCGCAGTCTGGACCCCGCAATGAACAATCTGCAAGTGCTTGTCCAGAACAATCTGCGCCGCGGCGATGTGATTGCTCGATGCAGCATTTCGCAGTATATCATCCTGCTGCCGCAGGCGAATTACGAAAACAGCCGCATGGTTGCCGACCGACTGGTAAGCGCGTTTTACCGTCGGTATCCGCACTCGCCTGCACGGCTCCGCTATACGGTGCAGCCGCTGACGTAATCAGACCTTCAAAACAACTGCGTACCGTCTATCCCGCGCACAATAAAGGAGATAAACATGGGTAAACAAAGCTGGAAGCCCGGCAACATGCTCAATCCCGTTCCGGCGGTGATGGTCAGTGTTACCGATGAAGAGCACCGTCCCAACATCATCACGGTGGCTTGGGCGGGTACGATCTGCACCAACCCTCCGATGGTGTCGATTTCGGTCCGTCCGTCGCGGTATTCTTACGATATTATTGAGAAAACCGGTGAATTTGTCATCAATCTCACCACCGAAAAGCTGGCGCGCGCGTGCGACTACTGCGGCGTTGTCAGCGGCCGTGATGTGGATAAATTTGCGAAAACCGGTCTGACGCCCATGCCGGTCGAGCATGTCAGCGCACCCGCTATCGCGGAAAGTCCGGTCAACATCGCCTGCCGCGTGACCGAGAGCCGCGCACTCGGCAGCCATACCATGTTCATTGCCGAGGTGGTCGGCGTGACGGTTGATGACGAATATCTGGACGAAAACGACCGGTTTCATATCAACGATGCGAACCTGATTATGTACTCCCACGGCGAGTATTTTGCGCTCGGCAAATATCTCGGCAAGTTCGGATACAGCGTGCAGAAGAAGAAAAAGAGGAAGAAGTAAGGCGTTTTCAACTGCATACTATTGGCTGAAATATTAAATCGAAATTTGACAAAGGAGTGTGATTATATGGGTAAAGCGATTTTGGCAGCAATCGTTACATTGATTGTTGGTTATTTAGGTACGGTCGTAGGAGTTGAACTTTTAGGTAATTGGTATGAGTTTGGATTGCTCATTGCTATTGCAGTAATGGGTGCTTTTATCATCTACTTCAATGACAAGAAGTAAGACGACTTCCAGTTTTCCGCACCATGCAACCCAAACAGCGCAAAACCGGCATCTTTCGATGCCGGTTTCTTTTCATTTCATTTCTTTATCAAATCGCTGTTCAGCCCAGCATTCTGCCGCGCAGCAGAATCGTGTGAATGTTCAGCTCCTCATCCAGCAGGAGCACATTCGCCAGCTTGCCCGGCTCGAGAGATCCGTAATCGTGCTCAATGCCAATAGCACGCGCCGGATTGGTAGACGCGGACCGAATCGCCTGACCGAGCGGAACACCCATTTTAACAGCCGAGCGCACGCAGTCCATCAAATTGGTTGCGGAACCCGCAATCGTGCCGTCGTGCAGCGTAGCGAGGTTGCCGCGCACGGTAACCGCCTGTCCGCCGAGCGAATACTCGCCGTCATCCAGTCCGGTCGCCATCATGCTGTCCGAGATCAGGATAACACGGTTCTCAAACAGCCGGAACGTCGCGCGAACGACCGACGGATGCACATGCACGCCGTCCGCGATGAGTTCAACCGCCACGTTATCGTTGTCAAAGGCCGCACCAATCACACCCGGTGCCCGATGCGAAAACGGCGGCATGGCGTTGTACAGATGGGTCACCTGCCGCGCGCCGTGCTTGAAGGCTTCGCAGGCGGTGTCGTAATCCGCTGTCGTATGCGCAATCGAGATACGCACCTCGCCCGCCAGCTCGTCGATTGTCTCCATCGAACCGGGCAGCTCGGGTGCCAGATCGCACAGCTTGAACAGACCGCCGGCTTTTTCCTGCACCCGGCGGAACATGGCCGCGTCCGGCGCATGCAGATAAGCGCCGTTCTGCGCACCCTTTTTCGCCTCGGAAATGAACGGGCCTTCCATGTTGATGCCCACAAGCGCCGCGTCATTACTCTCCGCCTGATAGGTTGCGGCGGCTTCGGCAATCTGTGTCAGCTTGTCCTCCGGATAGGTCATAGTCGCCGGACAGATGGCGGCCACGCCGATCTGTGCCTGATACTTTGCCAGTGTGGAGATAGCCTCATGCGTGCCGTCGCAGAAATCGCGGCCCATGCAGCCGTGAAAATGCAGATCAACCAGTCCGGGCACGGCGTACAGACCGCCCATATCCACCGCATCCGCGCTCACCTCCGCGGATGCAATCCGGTCGCCCGAGATGGACAGTCCGCCGGTTTTGAACGTGCCGTCCGGCTGATATACCCTCAAATTGCTAAATTCCATAACTTCTCTTCCTTTTTAGAGCAAATCGCCGCACTTAGACAGTGCCGCCTCGTCCGCTACGATGGAAACATCTGTGTGCAGCTGCAGGATGGATGCCGGAACCTGAGGCGTTACCGGGCCGAAGAACGCTTCGCGGACGGTTTCCGCCTTGTTTTCGCCCGAAACCACCAGCACGATGCGCCGTGCCAGCATGATGGTCTGCACGCCCATGGTGTACGCCTGCCGCGGCACGTCATCCGCCGAGGCGAAAAAGCGTTTGTTTGCCTCGATGGTGGACTCGGTCAGATTTACACAGTGCGTACCCTTGGAGAAATACTCGTCCGGCTCGTTGAAGCCGATGTGTCCGTTCAGGCCCATGCCGAGCAGCTGCAGGTCAATGCCGCCCGCCGCCTTAATGGCTGCATCGTAGCGCTTACACTCCCGCTCGGCGTCAAGCTGTGCGCCGTCCGGCAGGTTGATGCGCTCTGCCGGCACATTCACCGCGTCGAAGAAGTTTTTGTGCATGAAATAGTGATAGCTCTGTTCGTGATCGGGTGTCAGGCCGCGGTATTCGTCCAGATTGAAGGTCGTGCAGCCGCCGAAATCCACATCACCCTTGTTATACCATTTAATCAGCTGCTCGTAAATGCCGATCGGCGACGAACCGGTCGCCAGACCGAGTACGGAATCCGGTTTGAGAATAACCTGTGCCGAGATGATGTTAGCTGCCTTGCGGCTCATGTCGTTATAATCCTTAGCGCGAATGATTTTCATGGAATACCTCTTTCTTCTGTCTCCGGAAATAGAAAGGGCAGGCAATGTGCCCGCCCTTTCCATTGCGCGGAGCGCAATTTCTTGATATGCAAACAAGATAGGTTTGGTTGCGTAGATTTTACAGCATCTTTGCCATTTCGTCGGCTACGAACTGGACCTTGGTGCCAATGATAACCTGAACTGCGGTCTGCGACGGACGCATTACGCCAGCCACGCCTGCAGCCTTGATCTTCTTCTCGTTGACGAGCGTGCCGTCCTTGACTTCCAGACGCAGACGGGTAATGCAGTTATCCAGAGATTCTACATTTTCCTTGCCGCCCAGACCTTCGAGGACTGCAGCTGCGATTGCGGTGAAGTCGTTATTTGCCAGCTTGGCATTCTTGTCAACCTCTGCGAAGTCGGCTTCTTCATCCTCACGACCCGGGGTCTTGAGGTTGAACTTGGTGATCGCAAAGTAGAATACCAGATAGAATACAACGAATGCTGCGATACCCAGCGGGATGATCATCAGCGTGTTGTTCGCTGCCGGCAGGAAGGACGAGAATACGAGGTCGGTCGCGCCTGCCGAGAAGCAGAAGCCTGCGCGGAAGCCAACATAGTAGGTGATGATGGTGAAAATACCGTACAGAGCTGCATAAACAACATACAGCGGGAAGCACAGGAACATGAAGCCGAACTCAAACGGCTCGGTAACGCCGCAGATGAATGCACAGATGGCAGCGGACAGGACCAGACCGATAGCAGCCTTCTTGTTCTTGGCAGCCTTGATCATAGCAAGAGCCGCACCGGCAATACCGAACATCATGCAGGGGAAGAAGCCGGACATATACATGCCGAGGCTCCAGGTAACGCCGTTCTGACCGGTAATGTCGCCGGCCCAGTAGTGGGACAGATCGCCCAGACCGATGGTATCGAACCAGAATACGTTGTTGAGTGCGTGGTGCAGGCCGGTCGGAATGAGCAGACGGTTAAGGAATGCATAGATGCCGGCGCCGATGCCCTCCATGCCGATGATGCCTTCGCCAACAGCTACCAGAGCGCTGAAGATGACCGGCCATACGAACAGCAGAACAACGGATACGAGAATGGAAACCAGACCGGTTACGATGGCAACGCAGCGCTTGCCGCTGAAGAATGCCAGCCAGTCCGGAAGTTTCGCGTTTTTGAAACGGTTGTAGCACGCAGAACCAATGATGCCTGCGATGATCGCGATAAATACGTTCTGGATCTTGTCAAATGCCAGCGTTTTTACCGGATCATCCGCGATTGCGGGCATCAGCGTGGTAACAACGCCGGTGCTCAGCAGGTTGGTCATCATCAGCCAGGATACCAGACCGGCCAGTGCCGAGGTACCCTCACGGTCGTCGGATAGTCCGACTGCAACACCGATGACAAACAGCCATGCCATATTGTCAATCAGCGCGCCGCCTGCCTTTACCAGCAGGAAGCCAATGTTATACAGTGCACCGCTCGTTGCCGCGCCCGGCACGCCCATAACGCCCGGAGCGATTGCGTAGCCGAGACCCATCAGGATACCACAGATCGGCAGCGCAGCTACCGGCAGCATCAAGGCCTTGCCCAGCTTTTGCAGTTTTTTCATCATAAGAGTTTCCCCTCCTTATTTTGTGGACCGCCGAAGCGGCCGATTGTGTTGACGGATGGGAGAGCCGAACTCCGTTTCCGTCCCCCTATTTCATCGCCGTTCACACCCAGCGAAATGAAATCCTTACAAATTACTCTCGAGGAACGCCTGCATTGCAGCTGCAGCGGTCTCCTCGTCCTCACCCTCGATGGTGAGCTTTACGGTATCACCGCACTTGACGCCCAGACCCATCACGCCCATGATGCGCTTGGCATCGACTTCCTTTTTCGGGCTGGCGATCATGATTTTCGAGGCAAACTTGCCTGCCTCCTTGACCAGCAGTCCCGCCGGTCGAGCGTGGATGCCCAGTGCATCCTTGATGGTATATTCAACGATTTTCATGGAGAATACTTCCTTTCCGTTACTTTTTCTTCAGTGTCAGCAGTGCATCGCCTGCGGCGACCGCGCCGCTCGCGGCGGGCTCCACGGTGAACGCATCCGGGTTGCACACGAGGATGGGCGTTACGATCTGATAGCCCTCCGCCTTGATGGCCGCCGGATCGAACTCGATGAGGACATCGCCTTTTTTGACCTGCTGGCCTGCCTTGCAGCACGCCTTGTAGTGCTTTCCCTCAAGCTGTACGGTGTCGATGCCGACATGGATGAGCAGCTCCGCGCCGTCCGCCGTCGTCATGGAAACGGCGTGGCCGGTCTCAAACATCACATCCACCGTGCCGTCCGCCGGAGCAACGATGCGTCCTTCGGCCGGCTCGATCGCAATGCCCGGACCGAGAATGCCCTGTGCGAACGTGGGATCGGGTACATCCTCCAGTGCTACCACCTTGCCGGCAACCGGCGCCGTTATCTCGATGCCGCTGTCGCCGCCAAACAGATTTTTCAGTTTACCAAACATTTTGCTCACAACCTTTTTGATTAGGCAATACCGCATGATTGAATAAGAGTGATTTGCGCGTAAATTGTGCGGTGTTGCCTTAAGTATGCCTGTTTTGTACGAAAACATACAGAAAATAAAAAGAACCAAACTTCTGCACAGATACAACTTGCTCTTTGATGGCAACTCCTGCGAGAAATCTGGTTTTGCCCGCCGAAGCGGTAACAATCCATTTCAAACGGATACTGTTTACTTGTTAATTGCAGTATAACAAACTTTTCTCACCTTGGCAAGAGCAACTTGTCGAATTAGTTGCCAAATTTTCGTGTTGTTTTTCTGCACTTTGCACAAAAAAGCAAGTCCGCACTGCTTGTGCAGTACGGACTCCGTGATTACTTTTTATCATCAATGTGCTCCATCACACGGGCGATGTGAATGGTGAGATACAGCAGCTCATTCTGTCCGGAGTGGAAATTTTTCTCCCTCTGGACGTACACGCGAATCTTGTCCGCACAGGCATATGCCTTCGGGTACTTGAACCGCACCACATCGAGCAGATCGCTGTCCTCATCGCCGTAGCCTTCTCCGCTGACGATACGCCGTGCGTAGAACTTGAGGTGCGTGACAAACCGGTAGTAATTGAGCGATTCATCATCCGGGCGGAAGCCGTATTCGTCGTAAACGATGCCGAAAACCGCTTTCAGCAGGTAAGTCATGTCGTAAATATCGCGGATTTCGCCGCCGAGCTGAGCATTGACGAAGTGCAGCGCGATAAATGCCGCCTCGTCCTCGGTGAACTCCACGCCGGTCTCCTCCTTGACGATCTCATTTGCCTTGAGACCCACGCGGAATTCGTCCTTGTACAGCTGCCGAATGTCCCACAGCAGCGGATTGGGCAGTACAATGCCCTCCTTATAGCGATTGACAGCCGCCGAGATATGATCGGGCAGCGTAACGTAAATGCTGTCCGACAGTTCCTTGCCGAGCGCGATCTTCGCATGGTTGATAATGCGTTCGCTCATCAGGAAATGCGGCAGCGGAATGCTTGTTATCAGCTGCTGGAACCGGTCGGAAAGCTGATCCGAGTGCAGCGTGAACCGCTTTTCCACCTTGTCCGGCGGCGCTTCGTCGCCCGCGCGGCGGCCGAAGCCCAGACCGCGCCCCATAAGCACAGTCTCCGCACCGTTTTCATCCAGCGCGACCACAACATTGTTGTTGAGTACCTTTTCTATTTTCACGTCCGCGCCTCCTGACCCGCACCGCAGCACGCATCAAACGCTTCACGCGCCGCACGGACTGCATTTTCATCGCACTGCCACAAACTGAATTCGCTCAGTCCGGGCAGCCCCATCGGCACATTTTCGCGCCGGAACTGCATTCTGCTGTTTTCCACCCGCTTTGCGGAAAGATGGAAGGCATTCGCGCCTGTTTTCGGCTGCAAATCGCGGATAACATCGGCGTTTACGCCTGCACCGACCAGAATCTGCACGCGCTCCCCTGCTTTTTCGACCAGCTCGCGCAGCAGCGGTGCACCCTCGGTGCAGCGCGCCTGCTGACCCGAAGTGAGGATGGTATCCACACCCAGCCGCTTTGCGGTTTCCAGTGCCGCGAACGGGTCGCGGCAGACATCGAACGCACGGTGCAGCGTCACACCGCAGCCGCCTGCAAGCGAAATCAGTTTTGCCATACGTTCCTCATCAAGATCGCCCTCCGGCGTGAGCACGCCGATGACAATGCCGTCCGTGCCGAGCGCGGCAAAGCGCTTCACCTGACGGCAGAGCAGCTCAAATTCGCTTTCTGTATACAAAAAATCGCCGCAGCGCGGACGCAGCAGCACACGAACCGGTACGGAAACCCGTTCCCGCACCATGCGGAACAGATCCTCATCCGGCGAAGTACCGCCGATCATTAAATTGGCGCATAACTCCAGCCGCATAGCACCGCCGCGCTCCGCGCTTACCGCAGACTCGACCGAGTGGGTGCAAACCTCCAGAACCGGTTTCATTTCCTGCTCCTCCTTCGAGACAAAATAACGCTTGGCAAATTATGTGATTCAATCCACACTGTTATCCGTTAATTATATCACCGAAAACCGCATAGGTCAATGCAGGTTTTTACAGCATTCTGCACAATAAAAATCAGATGTTTTCATATAAAATAAACCATCTCCCCGCTTCGTATGCAGAGAGGTGATCTACAGCATTTTCCGCATAATGGCGGCTGATCTCGACCATGCCGCGGATACCGTCGATCGGTGTACGGACATCATAGCGCTGACAGATATTGGCCGTCCATATTCCCAAAAAATTCTCCGCGCTTTTGGCTGTTTCTTTTCTTCGGCTGAGCTGTCTTGTCAGTTTGTATAAAAATACAAAGAAGTTTTGCACAAATCGGATAGTTTGCAGGAATGCAAGCATACTTATGCAAAGAGACCGCATATTTTGTTGTTTTTTTAACGATTTTGTGCTATACTGAATATACAGCCCATAAAATGGGTAATGCGCGCCGGAGCAGTTCCGCTGCACCGGGCCGACAGGAGAGGTGTTTTATGAACAGTATTACGACCCGCGTTTGGATCGCGGGAGCAAGCGGCAGACTGGGTTCCGCGCTTAGTCATCGTTTCGGCGGCAACACAGCATATAAGCTGGTAACCAGCGACCGCGATGTACCGGTTGAGGATGTATCCGTTGTCGGCCGTTTTGCCGATATCAACCATCCGGATGTCATCATTAACTGTGCCGGCCTGACCGACGTGCAGGCCTGCGAGGAGAACCCCGAAGAAGCGTATAAGATCAACGCCATCGGCGCCCGCAATCTGGCGACCGCTGCAAGACGCATCGACGCAAAATTCATTCAGATCTCGACCGACGACGTATTCGGCGGCGACGAAGCCAAGGCTTTCTGTGAGTTTGACGATCCCCATCCGACCACGATGTACGGCAAGAGCAAGTACGCCGGTGAAAAGCTCGTGCGCGAACTGACCGACAAGCATGTTATCGTGCGTTCGTCGTGGCTGTACGGCGTCGGCTCGTACGACTTTGTTGACCGCGTGCTCGATACGGCGGCAAAGGAAGGCGCGGTCCATCTGCCGGAGGACGAGATTTCCTCCCCGACCTCGGCGAAAGCGCTCGCCGGCTTTATCGACTGCCTGATGCACAGCCGCGAGTACGGCCTGTTTCACGCATCGTGCGACGGCTCGTGCTCCCGTGCAGAGTACGCCCGCGAAATTCTGCGTCTCGCCGGCAAGGAAAATGTGCCAGTCACCTCGGCCTCCGAGAACACTGCGCTGCGTCCGCGCTTTACGCTGTTGGATAACATGATGCTGCGTATCACTGGTTTGTATCAAATGCCGGACTGGCATGACGCGCTGAGCGAATACATGGCTCACCGGAAGACGGGAGTAAATAAATGAATGAAGTAAAAGAGAAAAAGAAACTCGGTCTGACTACAAAGATCTTCATCTCGCTGATCGCCGGTGCGATTGTCGGCATTGCACTCAATATGTTTGCAGCTGATGTGGATTTTGTGCAGAACGTGCTGGTAAACGGCGTATTTTATGTTGTTGGTCAGGGCTTTATCCGCCTGATGCAGATGCTGGTCGTACCGCTGGTATTCTGCTCGCTGATCTGTGGCGCTACTGCCATCGGCGACAGTAAAACGCTCGGCAAGGTCGGCGTAAAAATCATCGGCTTCTACATTTTCACCACGATGATGGCAGTTGCCGTTGCACTCGGCATCGGTCTGCTGATCAAGCCGGGCATGGGCTTGGATATGTCGCAGATCCAGACCGCCGAAGTCACCGCTTCTTCGGATTCGGTCAGCTTTGCGGAAACCCTGCTGAACATTATCCCGAAAAACCCGATCGGCGCACTGGCCAACGGCGAAATGCTGCAGGTTATCGTGTTTGCGCTCATCATCGGCGTTATCCTCGCCAAGCTGCAGGATAAGACCCAGCTGGTAACGAACTTCTTCCAGCAGGGCAACGATATTATGATGGAAATGACCATGATGGTCATGGGTCTGGCTCCCATTGGTGTATTCTGCCTGATCTCTAAGACCTTTGCCGGTCTCGGTTTCTCCGCCATGGTGCCAATGTTCAAGTACATGGGCGCGGTGCTGCTGGCGCTGTTCATCCAGTGCTGCGGCGTATACCAGATTCTGCTGGCGCTGCTTACGAGACTCAATCCGCTGCGTTTCCTCAAGAAATTCGCTCCGGTTATGGGCTTTGCGTTCTCGACCGCAACCTCTAACGCCACTATCCCGATGAATATCGACACGCTGGAGGAAAAAATCGGCGTCAACCGCCGTATTTCGTCCTTCACCATCCCGCTCGGCGCGACCATCAACATGGATGGTACGTCCATCATGCAGGGCGTTGCCGTTGTATTCGTTGCACAGGCGTTCGGCATCCAGCTGACCCCTGCGGATTATCTGACCGTTATTGCGACCGCAACGCTCGCCTCCATCGGTACCGCAGGCGTGCCGTCGGTTGGTCTGGTTACGTTGGCGATGGTATTCGATTCGGTCGGTCTGCCGGTTGCCGGAATCGGTCTGATCATGGGTATCGACCGTATCCTCGATATGGCGCGTACTGCCGTTAATATCACCGGCGACGCTGTCTGCACCACGATCGTGGCGCATCAGGACGGCGCACTGGATAAGTCTGTATTTAACAAGAATTAAATCAAACTGACAGGAAAAACCCCGTATTTCGTAAGAAATACGGGGTTTTTCTGGTGCCGCCAGCCGGAATCGAACCGGCACGGTATCGCTACCGGGGGATTTTAAGTCCCCTGCGTCTACCAGTTCCGCCATGGCGGCGTGTAAATATTATACCAGAATGGATTCAGTCTGTCAAACCATGTGCGCCGCCGGTTTGAGGTTTTTTCAATCCCGCCTCTGCTGCTTTCCTATTGCGGTTTTTCAGAAAAAGCGATACAATAAATATAATAGTTCTCCTGTGCAGAAATGAGCATACGATACGCTTTTCATGCCGTTCCGGCTATGCATTTGACGTACCAATTCGATGTCAGAGAAAAAATTTTTGAAACATGCGGAACAAACCATACGGAACAAACGTCTAAGCTAATATATGGCAATTCCCCCACCGCAGCAGCAGCCGTGCTGTCGATGGCATTTGTTATTGTCATATACAGGATAGAGAGTATAAGCATTAACAGTGAAAAGGAGGAAAAATATGAAACGGTTTCAGAAGGCGTTACTCGGTGTTGTGGTAAGCGGTGCATTGCTGTTCTCGGCACAGGCGGCGGAACTGTCCAGTTCGGCACAGGATACGCTGCAATCGGCTATGACTAAGGTACAGCAGGAGATCAAGGATTACGGTCAGTTGAAAACACTCGGCTTTACCGGTGAAAACTGTGAGATTATCCTCTCGAACCTCAACGCGAAACAGTATTTGGTTAACCTAACAGCTGACAGCACACACAAGTATGGTATTCTGGACAAAACGACCGGAAAGCTGGTCGTTCCGGTGGAGTACGATTATTATATTCCGCTTGGCGGCACGGAAACACTGGTTAGCCAGTACGATGCGGATCATCACCCCAGCTACTGGTTCGCCGATGAAACCGGCAAGCTGACGCCGATGAAGCTGCCGTCCGGTTATGAGCTTGCAACGTATGAGCCGAACAGCAATGTGTTCATACTCTACAAAAATGTGAAAAAGCCAGTATATGATTCGCATTCTGCCGATGGTCCGGCTACACTGATTGAAGATGTCACCTTCTTTGCTCTGGCCGACAAAGACATGAACATCATTCTCGACGACATCGACATGGTACCGGACTGGTACGCTGATTTCTTCATCGCCAAGACTGGAAGCACTAAGTGGGAACGTGTTGGCAAGGCAGGCGCGGACGGCAACGGCACCTGCGGTCTGTTCGACCCGAAAACCGGAAAATTTGTCGGCAAGCATGATTTTAACCAGATTTTCTGGTACGATCAGCACTTTATCGGCACACGCAGCAGAGGCACAAAATCTTATCTGCTGGATGGCAAGGGCGGCGAAACCCTGCTGCCCGCAAACGTCAAGGAGTACAGCAGCTGGGCCAAGACCGAAGTCGCTGCCGCAGAAGAGCACGGTCTCACCGAGTCGTTCTCCTATCCCAAGCTGGACATTACCCGCGAAAACTTCACCATGCTGGCGATGAACCTGTACAACAAGATTTATCCCAACAAGGAGATTCCGGCTCTGGAAACCAAGTTCACCGATTGCAGGGACGACCCGAACGTGAACAATGCCGCCGTACTCGGCATTGTCACCGGCTACGAGGACGGCACCTTCCGTCCGTACAAGACCATCTCCCGCCAGGAGGCGGCCACCATGCTCGACCGCCTGTACGCAGCACTCGGCGGCCAGACCGAGTTGATTGTCGACCCTGCCTACGCCGATGATGCACAGCTTGGGGACTGGGCACGCGGCAGCGTTTACGCCATGCGCCAGACCGGCATCATGCAGGGCAAGGAAAATAATCGGTTCTGCCCAACCGACGGCTACACCGCAGAGCAGTCCATTGTGACCATCGAGCGCATGTATCAAATCATCAAATAACCAGCCATACCAAAAAGGACTTCGTTTTTACGAAGTCCTTTTTGCTTACTCATAACGTCCCATGGAAATCTCGGTGACGACACCGTTTTCGATGGTGACATGCAGCAAGTCAATCATCATTTCGTCCCGTGCGTCAAGTGAGCCGTACAGATCGAGGAACCGTGCTTCGCTGTCTCCGACACGCAGTCCGCGCACGGTTTTGTGCCGCCAGAACAGCCACCGACGGGTCAGTGGAATTTCATCCGGTGCCTCGGTGATAATAACGCGATTACGGCTCTTATCCCACCGTATCTGCGGAATATGACTGTCCCACAGGTACGAAAACGGTGTGTACAGTACACCATTTCGTTCCACGCCGGAGACAGCGGTCTCAGCACCGTGCAGTGTGTAGGTTTTGCCGTCTGTCGTACCGCCAAGGCGCTCTACAACCTCGTAAAGTGGGATATATGGCTCGTTTTTGTACAGAATAACCGGATTCTCCAGCGTGATCGGTTCACCGTTCTGCAGGGCTTCCCTGCTGCCGATTTCTATGCTGAGCGACGTGTTCGTCCGCTCCAGATAGCCGATTCGCCAGGCCGCCAGTCCAATCGCAAGCACAAGCGCCAGCAGCGGCAGCCAGTATTTTTTCACAATACGCATGATTTTCCTCCCTGATTACGTCTCTGTGTCATGCGCAGCATGGTGACGAGCGCCTGCTCGATGGTGCAGCCATCCTTCGGGCAGAATTTGCTGCCGCTCTTGCCCTGCAGGATGCCGCCCTGCTGCATCGCGTAAACCGAATCCTTCGCCCAAAGGCCGATACTGCCGTTGTCGGCATAGATTTTCGCAGAATTTCCGCTCGAAACCGTACCGCACAGCACGTTGTACAGTCGGTGCAGAATCACTGCTGCCTCCTAATGCGAAAGCTCGCGCGTCAGCCGAAACGTGCCATTCTCGCAGCCGGTGACGATACCGAGCAATGCGGTATCTGCATCGGCATACAGCCGCACAGCACGAGCACGGGCAGCATAACCATTCGTTTTTTCATGCTCCCTATCCCCTTGCCAAATGAATTTATATACAATATATAGTATATAACCCTTCTGTCCCTGTCAACTGTGACACGAAAATAAGTTTTTGAGAGAACTTTGTCACACTTCCCCCGTCTAACGGTTATAGTAAGTGAAGAACTTCACAGGCAGGAGGTATTTTTTATGAAAAACGGCGTTATTTGTGTGCAGCCGCGCTGATCGCAAGCAGCATGGCGGCGGGAGTCGGTGCTGCAAGCGATAAACCAAACGCCGATGATACCCAGCTTGGCGATTGGGCACGCAGCAGTGTGTATGCGATGCGCGAGATCGGCATTATGCCGGGCAAGGAGAATAACCGGTTCCGTCCTAAGGATGGGTATACGCAGGAGCAGGCTGTTGTAACGGTGGAACGGGCGGACTTCATCCCAAACTTTGTGTAAACCTCCAACAAGGTGTAGAATAGAAGCAGGATGACATTCAGGAACTGTTCAAGGACACTATCGCGGAGTTCATGGAAAACGGTCTGGAGGCCGAGCTGGACGATCAGCTGGGCTACAACCGGTATGACTACAAGAACAAGGAACGGATAACAGCCGGAACGGGCACAGCAGCAAAACCCTGCGCACCAGTTTTGGCGATGTAGAGGTATCTGTGCCGCGGGATCGCAAGAGCGAATTCGACCCCAAGGTGCTGCGGAAAATCAGACCAGCATCAGCCAGGACATCGAGGAGAAGATTCTGTCGATGTATGCAAGGGCATGACGACCAGCGATATCGAAGCACATATTCAGGATATTTACGGCGTAGATGTCTCTGATACCACAGTAAGCCGTATCACAGATAAAACCTTCCAAACCTTCCCGTAGCGAAAGAGTGGCAGCAGAGGCCGCTGGAGTCCATTTATGCGGTTGTTTTTCTGGATGCGATTCACTACCATGTCCGCAGTGAAGGACAGATTGTAAAGAAGGCCGTCTATATCGCCATCGGTATTGATCTTGATGGTCGGAAGGATGTTCTGGGAATGTGGGTTGGCGAGAACGAAAGTGCGAAATTCTGGGCTACCGTACGGAACAGCCTGAAAAATCAGGGCGTCGAGGATATTTTCATTGCCTGTACGGATAATTTGACCGGTTTTTCTGCGGCGATCGAGGCGGTCTATCCCAAGACGGAAATCCAGAACTGCATCATCCATCAGCTTCGAAATTCCAGCAAATATGTCTCCTACAAGGATTTGAAGGCACTTATGACTGACTTGAAAGCAGTCTACGCAGCGGTAGATGAACCGGCTGCTTTGGCTGCGTTAGACACGTTCGCAGAACACTGGGACAAGAAATATCCTAAGATTTCTCAGTCGTGGAGGGATAACTGGGCAAATCTCAGTACCTATTTTAAGTTTCCTCAGGCACTTCGGCGGCTGATCTATACAACCAACACTATCGAAGGATTCAACCGTCAGCTCAAGAAGGTAACCAAGTCGAAATCCGTGTTTCCGACCGATGACAGCCTTTTCAAAATGCTGTATCTGGCGATGATCGACATCACGAAAAAGTGGACCGGCCGCAAACAGGACTGGAGCATGATTCATGCCCAGCTGGCAATCTATTTTGAGGATCGGATGCCGGATTAACAATCCGGCTCGAAGGGCAAGGGGCGCTGCGCCGCCGCCGAGGCTCCAATGGACGAGGGTGCCCCTTGACTTCCGCCCATGTCGGCGTTATGTTGTAGACAAGGCGGGCGCAGCCAACGCCGTTCCCGCCTTGAAATATTAAGCTCTATTTTACACCGCATTTGGGCGGTTACACAGAATTCGGGATAGTCCCAATGGGCGGTTTCAGGCTGTGAAGCAATATTAAAATTTTTTCTGTTGATTTTTCGGTACATATTCCGCCGCAGATATCCAGTTTGTGGATGTTTGCAGCGGTTTTGTTTTTGCGAAATTGTTGCATGCACCGTCTATTTTCCGGCATTTTCAGGTGTTTAAAGTCTTTTTGCGATTTTCCCGCGAATCTCAAAAAGGTTCTTGCACTGGTACTGGCGTTTGCTTGCGCATTCACCATGTTTGCTGGTGCAGCGTTCACGGATTCGGCTGACATTAAGGTTGACACCGAAGTTGTGGACACTCTGGTATCGCTGGGCGTAGTTAACGGCTACGACGATGGCTCTTTCAAGCCGAACGGTACCGTAACCCGTGCGGAGATGGCGAAGATGATCTACGTTCTGCGCACCGGTAATTCTGACGCTTCTGCGTACAACGACGACAAGACCTCTTTCACCGACATTGGCTCCCACTGGGCACGCGGCTACATCAAGTACCGCCAGTCTCTGGGCATCATTGCTGGTAAGAGCAACACCAAGTTCTGCCCGAACGACAAGGTAACCGCTCAGGAAGCTGCTAAGATACTGCTCGTAACCCTCGGCTACGACGCAACTAAGGCTGGTCTGACCGGTTCCAGCTGGGCTGCAAAGACCAACGCACTGGCTGACGAGAACGGCCTGCTGGACGATGTAAACACCTCGTTCACCTCTGCTTGCCCGCGTCAGTACGCTGCACAGCTGATCTACAACACCATTTTTGCTCACACTGTTACCCTGCGTGACGGCGAGTACACCAACATGAACCTGCTTGGCACTGACAAGCTGGAGACCGTTGGCGAGAAGTACATGAGCATGAAGAAGTGGATTGGCACCTTCGAAGGCAACGAGGATGTTTGCAAGCTGGATACCGGTCTGATCCGCGTACGCGGCACTCCGGACGGCAAGGATGTTGCAAAGAAGGATGCTGACTTCAAGTACAGCAAGCTGGACCTCTCCTACATCGGCGAGGAAGTTTCCGTTCTGTTTAAGGACGCTACCGGCGGCACCGCTGACAAGCCGGACAAGAAGGACACCATCTATGGCGTTTATGTAACCGGCGAGACCAAGGTTTACAACATCACCAAGGATGATCTGCAGTCCCAGAAGGACGCTGGCACTGTTCGTTTTGGCGATAAGAACTACGATGTAGCAAAGATTGCTAAGGACGACGAGTACATCAACTACAACTACGGCGCTAAGAAGGATACTGCTGCTGCAGCTATGACCGCTGATCAGGTTGCTGATGACATGATCTCCAAGCTGAAGGCTACTTCCGCTGACACTGTTAAGTTCATCTGCAACGATGACGGTGATATCGTAAAGGCTTACGTTGTTGAGTCCAAGCTGGCTCGCGTTACTGCTGTAAACAGCGAGAAGGTTTCCATCAACAACGGCGTTGGTACCATCAAGTTTGAGGATAACGACATTTACGACGGCGTTAAGAAGGACGATATCGTTGTTGTTACCACTCTGTACAACACCAAGGCTACCAACTCTGCTGCTAAGAGCACTGTTGTTAAGGCAGCTACCGTTGAGGGCAAGCTGACCAGCTTCAAGGGCACCAGCAAGGTAAGCATTGACGGCACTTCCTACGATATCGCTTCTCTGGCTACCACCGCTGTTGATTCTGACTTTGAAACCTCTTTCACCGATCAGATCGGCGAGTCCTACATTCTGTACACCATCGGCGGTATTGTTTACGCTGCTAAGCAGACCTCTGAGGGCGCTAAGAACTATGCTGTTGTTGAGAGCAACAATGGCGGTATTCTGACCGGCGGCTTTGACGCTCTGGAAGTTAAGATTCTGAAGGCTGACGGCTCTGAGGTTAAGGTTGAGGTTCACAAGGATTCCACCACCGATGGCTCTACCAAGGTAACGGCTGCTGCTCTGGAGACCGGCGCTCTGATCAAGTATTCTGACGTTGATAACGGCAAGATCAAGATCACCAAGGTAGTTGCTCCGACGCAGGCAGATGCCAAGATCACCAACCTCTACAATAAGGATACCAAGTCTTTTAACAGCAAGGTTGCAGCTTCTGATGCAGTCCTGTTTGTAAATAAGACTGCTACTCCGGCAAAGGATGCCAAGGCTACTGCTGGTGACTTCTACACCTACACCGCTCGCAACATGAATTCCTTCGATCTGGCTCAGTATGGTTATTACGGTGTTATCACCGACGATAACAAGGTTGTTGCAGCATATGCAACTCTCACCACCAAGCCGTCCGGTGCTTCTTCCGACACCGTTTACGGTATCGTCTCCAAGGAGAACGGCACGACTAAGGTTGATGACACCACCTACACCTCCTACACTGTTGATGTTGACACCAACACTCAGAAGACCGTTCTGATCGAGGGTGATGACTCCACTCTGAAGGAAGGCTATCTGGTAAGCTTCGATGAGGCTTCTGATAAGGTATACTCTGCATCTGATATCACTATCTACCTGAAGAACGAGAATACTGACTACCACAAGCCGAGCACCATGGCTGCTATCGACGAGTACGATGAAAAGGGTCAGATCGTATCTTACTGGGATAAGACCAATGATATCGGCGACAAGGCTAAGCTGATCACCAAGGCGGTTGACGATGATGTTAAGATCATCTACGTAAGTGCTGAGGATGATAAGGCTGCTGATAACAACGGCGCAATCGAGTATGATGGCGTTAAGAAGCTTAAGAATGCTTACATCGTATTCGAGGATAACAACAGCACCAAGAATGTTGTTGCAATCTTCGTTGACGTTGACGGCGACATCACCAAGTAATCTCCGAATCCCGCGATTCGATTTTACGTAAAGGAACCCCCGAGGAAAATCTCCTCGGGGGTTTTCTTATCCCCTCACCCACCAGCGGTCTGCCGCCGCTCTGCGCCGTGCCGCAGGCCGCCCTTATTCCCTATCGCGCCCAACCGCAAGCCGCTGTGCGCCGTTCTGACGCCCTTACGCCCTATCCCTCATTCGCCTGTAAAAGCGCACAAAAAAGCCGCCCGGAAAACCGGGCGGCTTGCATTTTTGAGAAATTACTTGAGCTGTACGCGCTCACGAATCGAATCGGTTACGGAAAGCTGTACGCTCTGTGCGGAGTAGCCGGTGCACGCCACCTGCGCCACATAGCTGCCGCGCTTGAGGCTGAACGACGCCGTGCCGTCCGTGCCGGTGGTGATGCTCTTGCCGCCAACCGTGACAACCGCACCGGACAGCGGCGCGCCGTACGCGTTGGTGACAACCAGCTGTACATTCTCGAGAATCTCGCCGGTCAGCTTGACCGTGCGGCCTGCAGAGATTTTGACCGTCTGCGTAACCGCCGCAGTAAAGCGCGAATGCGTTGCCGTTACAACGTACGAGCCGCGCTTGACATAAACGGTTGCCGTGCCGTCCGAGCCGGTGGTCAGCGTCTGCGCTGCCGTGCCGCTCTCCGCGTCCGAAGGCGTGAAGGTGACGGACGCACCCGAAATCGGCAGACCGAGATCATCGACCACGGAAGCCGTCAGCGCGTAAGTGGTAACGTAGTTGACACGCAGCGTCGGGCTTTGACCCTTGCTCATCACAAAAACGAAATCCGCGTAGGATGCACCGCTCTTGCCGAATTCCGCAACCGCAGACTTGTTGATCGTGACCTTGCTGCCCTCGATCTTGTACTGCCAGTTCTCCTCGAGCGTCTTGCCGTTCGAGCGGATATTCTTGAGCTTTGCACCGTCTACCATGTTAAGCGTTACCACCAGATCGGCGTAGCCGCCGGACGAGGTGTTCGCGTCAAAATCGATCGTGGACGGCTGTACTTCGTTCACCGGCGCGGTATCTACCACGCTCAGCGAGCAGGTAAAGGACGAACCCTGATTGGGTACGAATGTAACCGTATAAGTGCCCTTGCTCTTCTTGGCAAGCGTCTCCTTGAGCAGACGGATCGTGCCGCTCGCTGCATTATAGGTGTAATCCGTGCCGCGCTCGAGCACCGTACTGCCGATTTTGACGGAATCCAGACGCGTGCCCGCCGGAAGAACAACGTTTACGGTCTGATCGGCATAGTTTGCGGACTGCTCGTACTTGTCAAAGGTAATCTGGCTCGGGCTGACTGCGCTCTGCGCCGAATTGCTGACCGCCAGACCGATGGCTGCCTTGGAGCCGTCCTCAAAGGTCAGCTCTGCGGTGTAGGTGCCCGCCTTGAGCGTGGACAGATAGGTTTTGTACACACGGATGCCGTTCTTATCGCTCAGCAGGTTGTAATCCGTGCCCTGCTTGAGATTGGTGCCGTTGACCGAAACACGGGTCAGATCGTTCTTGTCCGCGTTGAAGGTGAACTCGTAGGAGAACGCGATCGCGTCCTTGTTGTTCACGTCGATAGACAGCGTGGACGGAGAAACCGAAACACTGGTGGACGCCGCAATATCCTTGCCTGCAATCTTCGCGGTAACGCCGCTCGCCAGCTCAACGCTGGTCGGCTGCATGGTCAGCTCACAGCCGTTGGCGTTGAGCACCGCCTTCTGGACCGAGCCGCCGCCGGTGACAGTGGTTCTTCCGTTCGCGGTAAGCGTGCTGATGGAGGTACTGCCGGTCGTCAGGATGGTGCCGGTCTGCTCATTGGCAACGTCCCAGACAGCTGCATCCAGCGTCAGACTGACGCTGCTGCCGTTCATTTTAAGATCGGAGAAGCCGCCTGCAGTCGCTGCCAGATTGCTCTCGGTCAGCGTTGCAGAGGTTTTTACCTCGGTGGTGCCGATGTTGGTGTTGCCGGTCGCAATGACCTGCGGGGTCAGTCCGGTCGGATTGGAGACGACCATCTCGAGTGCGGAAACACCGTCCAGCGTTACATTGCCGCCGCTGACGATGATATCGCCCGCAACGGTGACATCCTCAAGCGTTACATTGCCCGCCAGAACGCCCTCGGTGATGTACAGATTGCCCTTGATATCCGCATCGGCCAGCGTGCACGGTACGGAAATCGTAACGTTTTTGGTATCGCTCTTGAGCGTAGCCTGCGAACACACGTTGCCGTTCTTATTCAGCGAGGTGCCCATATAGCCGTACAGCATTTTGGCGATTTCACCTCGGCTGAGCGTGCCCTGCGGCTTAAAGGTACCGTTCGTGTAGCCGTTGATATAACCCTGCTTGACCGCTTCCGCAACGTAGGATTTGCTGTAATCGCTCAGCTTGGCCCGATCAGAGAACATATCCAGCGCAGACAGATCAGCCGTCGGCGTGTACTTGTGCAGTCGGCCGAGGATGGTTGCCGCCTGCTCACGGGTCAGCGTGCCCTCCGGCGCCATACGGTTGTTGCCGACACCGTTGATATAACCCTGCTTGACCGCAATCTGCACGGTTTCGTAGAAAACATCGCTCGAATTGACATCCGAGAAGCTGATATCCGCCTTTTCGGTAAAGCCGAACGCGCGGTTGATATAGCGCATGAACTCCCAGCGCGTTACCTTGTCATCCGGACCGTAGTTGCCCGTGCTGGCAGACGGATTGATAATGCCGTTTTCATGCAGCTCAGTAATGTAGGACTTTGCCCAGTGGCCATCAATATCCGAAGCCGCAAAGGCAGCCGGCACGGTACTGACCAGCAGCGCCGCTGTCAGTACGGCGGAAAGGACTTTTTTCAAAGCTATCACCTCTTATTATAATTTACCTTTATTCTACCATTCTTTTGTTTATTTGTGTACTGTTATTTTTATCTCGAGACAGGGCTTTTGACTAAATAGACGGCCTGCTGCCGGTTTTGGTTCCGCATTTTCGCAGAATTTTCCGGTATCCTCACAGAACGTACAATTTCTGCTCTGCCGTTTTGTATATCATTACTCCGCTTCATGGAATCTTTTCACAAATTCGCGCAAAACCCCTTGCATTGACAGCCGGATATTGTATAATTTAGATAGTGGCAATCCGTCGGCTGAAAGCGGCGATGCGCCAACTAACACGATGAGGTGATACCAATGGATTATATGTCGGAATACAAGCGTTGGCTGGACTGCTCTGCCCTCTCTGCGGACGAGCATGCCGAGCTGGCTGCTGTTGCAGATAATCAGGAAGAGATCGAAAGCCGTTTCTTTGCGCCGCTGTCGTTCGGCACAGCCGGTCTGCGCGGTGTACTGGGCGTCGGCCTCAACCGCATGAACCGCTTTACCGTCGGTCAGGCTGCACAGGGTCTGGCAAACCTGATCGTATCGAACGGTCAGGCCGCAATGGACCGCGGCGTTGCCATCGCATATGACTCCCGCCATTTCTCGGCCGAGTTCGCCAAGCAGTCTGCGTGCATCATGGCCGCAAACGGCATCCAGTCGCTGCTGTTCGATGAGCTGCGTCCGACCCCGGAGCTGTCCTTCGCTGTCCGTCACTACGGCTGCATCGCAGGCATCAACATCACGGCTTCCCACAACCCGAAGGAGTACAACGGCTACAAGGTTTACTGGGAGGATGGCGCACAGCTTCCTCCGGCCGAGGCAGACGTGGTTGCCAGCGAAATGGCAAAGACCGATATCTTCACCGGTGTAAAAACTGCAGACTACGATGAGTCCGTCAAAAACGGTCTGATCCGTATTCTGTCTAAGGAGACCGACGAGGCTTACCTCGGCGAAGTCATTAAGGTTGCGGTAAATCCGGACTGTGTAAAGCAGGTTGCCGATGAGTTCAAGCTGGTGTACACGCCGTTCCACGGTGCCGGCTACCGTCTGGTGCCCGAGATTCTGCGCCGTCTGGGCTACAAGCACATTATCTGTGAGCCGGAGCAGATGAAGATCGACGGCGACTTCCCGACCGTTAAGAACCCGAATCCGGAGTACAAGGAAGGCTTTACGCTCGCCATCGAGCTGGCAAAGCAGAACGATGTTGATCTGATCATCGGCACCGACCCGGACTCCGACCGTACCGGCATCGTCCTCAAGGACAAGTCCGGCGAGTATGTCACCCTGTCCGGCAATCAGGTCGGTGTGCTGCTCACCGATTATATCATCACCGCAAAGAAGCTGACGAACACTATGCCTGCCCATCCGGCGGTGCTCAAATCCATCGTTACCACCGAGATGGCACGCGCGGCGGCTGAAAAGAACGGCGTTGCGTGCTTTGATACCTTCACCGGCTTCAAGTTCCTTGCCGAGAAGATCAAGCAGTTCGAGCAGGACGGCTCGCACGAGTACATTTTCGCATTTGAGGAATCCTACGGCTACCTGTGCGGCGATTACGCCCGCGACAAGGATGCCGTTACCGCTTCCATGCTGATCGCCGAGATGGCAGCTTACTACCGCACCCAGGGCAAGACCCTGTACGACGCAATGGAAGAGATGTACGAAAAGTACGGCTACTACTGCGAACAGACCGTTTCGATCGTTATGCCGGGTGTTTCCGGCCTGCAGCGCATGAAGGAACTCATGCAGGAGCTGCGCGACAAGCCGCTGACCCAGATCGGCACCCACAAGATCGATTACACCCGCGACTATATGCCGGGCACCCGCACCTGCATGGCAGACGGCAAGTCCGAGCCGATGGAGCTTAAGGGTCAGAACGTGATGTACTACGAGCTCGAGGGCGGCACAACCTTCATCATCCGTCCGTCCGGCACCGAGCCGAAGGTCAAGGTTTACATCATGGCCAAGGGCGAGAACAAGGCCGAGGCCGCAGAAAAGGTCGAGGCTCTGACCGCTGCAGCGAAGGAAATCGTAAAGTAAGCCATCTGCAGTAAAAATCCAGCAACGCTGAATGCAGCCGAATTCCGGTTCGGCTGCATTTTTCCGGAATCACCTTGATTACCGAAATTATTATACCTTAATTATTTTAGGGGAACAAAAATATGATCAAACGCATTATTTCCTGTATTGTAAGCACGGTCATCGTGCTCGGTGCCACCATCGCGTATGACCGCACGCCTGCATGCCGCATTGCCGTGATGGAGCAGGTGCCGACACAGCTGGCTTCCGTTCTGCCGCGTGCTGCCTCCTACGAACTGGAGCTGCGCACGGAGGAAGGCAACCGCAGCTACACGGTCAACTGCCATGACAAGGACGGCAGCACCTTCCGCTCCTACACCATGCAGACCGTGGAAGGCGAGGAAGAACCGCTCAATTTCACCTATACGGACTACACCTACGACGAAAACGGCAACTGCACAGATGCCATCACCACCGACAAGACCAACAACTCTACTTCGGAATACCGCCGCAGCTATGACGACAAAAACCGCGTTCTTCGCACGGAAAACTACGAGGACGGCGAACTTTCGGTCTCCTCCGAGACGGTTTACACCGAGGTTGACAACGGTCAGTCCTCTGCCGTCAACACGGTTTACGACGCAGACGGCAACGAGCTGATGGTCGTCCGCATGGGCATGAACACCAACGGCGACGTGCTGTCCTCCCGCACCTACGAGGGCGAGGACAATATCACCTCCTCCACCGACAACCGCTACGACAGTCAGGGACGGCTCATCCAGTCGGTCACCGTAGACGAGAGCGGCATCGTGTTAGAAGTGCTCACCGTGTACTCGGTGGACGGCAAAACGCAGACCACCCGCTCGACCATCGAAGGCGGCACCCTCTCAACCGATACCCGTACCTTTGATGATAACGGCAATCTGGTCTCCATGCACCAGACCGACAGTGACGGCTACGCAAGCGATACCACTTATACACAGTTTAAGTGACCTGTCGCGGAACTTTAATCCGCAGTGAAAACCACCCGTTCGGGTGGTTTTTCCTTTTTTTCGGGCATACTATTATCAGCTATACACCGACCATTTCTCCCTATCTGTCGGTTTTCCGCTAAACTCCTGCAAAATTCCTGTCTGGATATTGCTTTTTCTCGGTCAAACAGCTATAATCGCTATATGCGTATCAAGACTGTGTCAACAGAGCACAGCTATAGAGAAATAGATCGGAGGTGCGCTATGCGCATCATTATTGTAGGCTGCGGCAAAGTCGGCTCGGAGCTGGCAGGACAGCTCAGCGCGGCCGGACACGACCTGACACTGATTGACCTGTCCGAACGCCGGCTGAACGAGCTTTCCAATATGTACGACCTTGCTACAGTAAAGGGCAGCGGCACCAGCTATCACGTTCTGCGTGAAGCCGGCGTGCAGGATACCGACCTGCTCATCGCCGTTACCACCCATGACGAAATCAACCTGCTTTCCTGCCTGATCGCTCGTAAAGCATCCGGCTGCCACGCCATTGCGCGTGTGCGCGATCCGGAATATGTATCCGACCTCGGCTTTATCCGCGATGAGCTGGGTATTTCGATGGTCATCAACCCCGAGCTGTCCACCGCGCGTGTTGTTTCGCGTCTGATCCGATTCCCGTCGGCCATCCGCGTCAGCACGTTTGCCCGCGGACGCATCGAGCTGCTCGACCTCAAAATCCCGCACGAGTCCCGCCTGGACGGTATGGCGGTCTGCGAGGTCAATCCGCTGCTCCGCACGGACGTGCTGCTGTGTATGGTCCGCCGTGACGGCCAGACCTATATTCCCAAGGGTGACTTCATCCTGCGCGAAAACGACAACATCACGGTTATCATTCCGCGCCGTGAGCAGAACGAATTTTTCGAGAAGGTCGGTCTGCCGGTCAAGCGCATTTCCTCCGCGATGCTGGTCGGCGGCGGAAAAATCTCGTACTTTCTTGCGAAAATCCTGCTGGATTCCGGCATTTCAGTCAAGATTATCGAAAACAAACTCGAGCGCTGCGAGGCACTGTCCGAAATGCTCCCGCACGCGACCATCATCTACGGCGACGGCACCGACCGCAACCTGCTCGATGAGGAGGGTCTGGCAACCTGTGAGGCCTTCGCGGCTCTCACCGGCATGGACGAGGAGAACATCCTGCTTGCGCTGCACGCCGGCCGTCATTCCCGTGCGAAGCTGTTCACCAAGGTCAACCGTGTGAACTTCGAGGAAGTCATTGCCAGCATGCCGATCGGCAAGGTGATTCGCCCCAAGCAGACCACCGCCGAGCTGATCAGCCAGTACACCCGCGCGATGCAGAACTCGATGGGCTCCAACGTGGAGACCCTGCATCAGCTGGACGGCGCAGAAGCGCTTGAGTTCCGTGTTGCGGCGCACCATCTCACCGGTGTTCCCCTGCAGTATATGCCGATTCGTCCGGATGTTCTGCTGTGCTGCATCAACCGCAGAGGCAAGCGTATCATTCCGCGCGGCCACGATGTGCTGCATGAAGGCGATACGGTTATCGTCGTTTCCACCTTCGAGGGCATGAACGACCTTCAGGATATCTTCCTGCCGACAGCCGGAGGGCGCGAAAAATGAATTTCGCAATCGTCCGCTATCTGATCGGCTGGCTGATGGGCATTGAGTCCCTGTTCCTGCTGCTGCCCGCGTTTACCGCGGTCATTTACCGTGAACC
Source organism: Butyricicoccus sp. AF35-5AC (assembly GCF_003477715.1). Classification (NCBI taxonomy): domain Bacteria; kingdom Bacillati; phylum Bacillota; class Clostridia; order Eubacteriales; family Butyricicoccaceae; genus Butyricicoccus; species Butyricicoccus sp. AF35-5AC. Next base: position 61,295 of record NZ_QUDX01000007.1, on the reverse strand, counting down.
CGAGCTGCCTGCCTATATCGCCACGGCACTGATTTGTATGGTCGGCGCAGGCATTCTGTGTGAATACAAGCCGAAAAACACCAAGTTCTACGCACGCGAAGGCTTTGTGGCAGTCGCGCTGTGCTGGCTGGTGCTGGCCGTGACCGGTGCCCTGCCGTTCGTGCTCAGCCGCGAGATTCCGTTCGCAGTAGATGCGATTTTCGAGGCCGCATCCGGCTTCACCACCACCGGCGCTACCATTCTCGGCGATGTGGAGGCGCTTTCGCATGCCTCTATGCTATGGCGCTGCCTGATGCACTGGGTCGGCGGCATGGGCATTCTGGTGTTCATGCTGATCGTCCTGCCGCTGGCAGGCGGTCAGACCATTTATCTGATGCGCGCGGAAAGCCCGGGACCCTCGGTCTCCAAAATATCGCCGCACATGCGCGATACCGCGCTTATCCTGTACGCGATTTACTTTGGACTGACCGTTCTGCAGATTATTCTGCTGCTGCTCGGCGGCATGCCGATGTTCGACGCCATCTGCGTTTCGCTCGGCACGGCCGGCACCGGCGGCTTCGGCAACTGGAATAATTCCATCGCGCACTACAACAGCGCCTACCTGCAGAATGTCATCTCGGTCTTTATGATCCTTTTTGGCATCAATTTCAACGCGTATTTTCTGCTTTTGACCCGTAAATTCAAGCAATTGTTCAAAATCGAGGAGATTCGCGTGTACCTCGGCGTGATTGCCGTATTTACCACGCTGATCGCCTTCAACGTGCGCGGCTGCTTCGGTTCGCTGCGCGAGAGCTTCCACCACTCCCTGTTTCAGGTTGCGTCTATCATCACGACCACCGGTTTTTCAACCGTGGACTTTAACCAGTGGCCTGCATTCAGCAAGCTGCTGCTTGTGCTGCTGATGTTCATCGGCGCGTGTGCCGGTTCGACCGGCGGCGGCATGAAATGCTCGCGCATCCTGCTGCTGTTCAAGGGCGTAAAGAAGGAAATGATGTCGCTGATTCATCCGCGTCTGGTGCGCGTGCATAAAATGGACGGACAGCGCGTCCAGCATGAGGTCATGCGCTCGGTCAACGCCTTTCTTGTGGCATATCTGATCGTCATTGCCACTTCCGTCCTCATTGTCAGTCTGCACTGTGAGGATATGGTAACCAGCTTCACCTCGGTCGTTACCTGCATCAATAACGTCGGTCCGGGACTCAATCAGGTCGGTCCTGCAGCCAACTTCGGTGCACTGCACCCGCTGAGTAAAATCGTGCTGACTTTCGATATGCTCGCCGGTCGTCTGGAGCTGTTCCCCATGCTTCTTCTGTTTGCGCCGGAAACGTGGAGAAGAAACCGATAAAAAACTGCCGCTAAACGTATACCGTTTAGCGGCTTTTGCGTGCATATCGACCGACCACAAATCGTTCCGGTGCTCCACCGACACACCTGAATCATCGCGGCAGAATATGTCGAGATGGGGTTTTCCGGTTGCTCAGGGGTATCTATCTCTTTGGGTAACATAATGGTTTTCGGCATATCGAGCATGCTGAGCAGTTCCTCGAAAAAATAAAAGGAATTGCGGTCTCCCTGCTCAAAAATCAGATACGGATAGGGTTTCAGTTCATCGAGCGTGATGCACTTCCGGTCTGTGTTTCCCGCAGGATAAAACCGTACCGGTCTGCGTCGTACTCCTTGACAACCTCGACGAATGCGTTCACTGCGAACGAATAGTGCTGACATGACACGCAGAACTTGGGCACGCGCTTTGGGCCCACGCCGAAGTGCTCCTGCATGATATCTGCCTGCTCAAGCAGCATGCGCGCAAACGAAAGCAGTGCCGCACTCATCCGTGCTCTGCCCGCACGGTTCCGCGCACGGGCGGAAAAGTACGGCTGCGCCTTTCTCCCCGGTTTTGTCAGGTGACAAAACCGGGGTGTTTTTTGCCGCATTTTATCCACAGCCTGTTGATAACTCCTGTGGATTGTGTGTCATTTTTTGCAGAATTTACGCGTAGTTCACTCTGTTTTTCCTATCGGTGTATTTCGTGTCGAAAATCGGACATTTCGTGTGCCCGACCGCACAGCAGGCTGCAAAGCTGCTATGATAAACGCAGGCAATTTTCAGTCTCTTTTCTGCAGGCGCGGCTCGTTCCACCGCACCGCAGAATGGGAAAAGGAGGAATATACCATGAAATTCAAACGCGGCATAAGCCTTGCTCTGGCACTGGCTCTTATCGCCGGCATGGGCGGCCCGCTTGATATCCGCGCAGCGGCAGCGGATACCGGCAGCTCGGACGCGCTTGCGGCGCTCGGCATAGATTCGAGCAAAGCGCCCGATGGCTTTAATGCCAACGACCCCAGCAACCCGTATGGCCGCAATACCATCAAGGTTACACCGGTGTACGAGCTGTATACCGTTGGTCTGACGAATGATGTTCTGCCGTCAGATAAAATCGGCCTGGGCAAGTGTGAAAGCGCAGAGAAATGCAATACAAGCGTTTCCCAGTCCAACCAGAAGGACAATACCCTTCAAAGCACGCTGTACGGCAATGATGATAACACATCTACCCAGGCTCAGCAGTTTTTGAGCGCTCAGAAGCAGACCCAAACTATTTCTGAGGGTAAAACCACCTCTACCGGCACATACGCACAGTTCCCGATAGGCAGCAAGGGCACTGACGGCTATGCCACCAAGGGCTATCTGACCGGCATGACCAATGCCACTACCAAGCTGAACGACAAGACCGATTACGCCATGGCAGACGTAGCCGCAGGCCATTTCACCTCGGACAAGGACGCAAAGTCCTCGCAGACGGTCATGGTTTACGCCGGTGACCTGAGCGCGAAAGGCGGTCTGTACCTGCGGTTCGGCAATGCGACAACCGGCGAGTACGGCAAGCCGATCACACTGCTGGACACCAGCAAGGAAATCGGCAACCCGAATCTGACCGACACCAGCGACGAAGGCAGCACGACCGCCAAAAAGGTCGAAAACTTCGCAGAAAACCCGTATCAGCTGAAAAACTACCTGCAGGTAGCTACCGGCGACTGGGACAACGACGGTAAGGACGAGGTTGCGGTCTATGTGCCGGAGGTCGGCAATTCCCGCATTGAGATTTACGACCTGCAGACTGACGATTACTCCAATCCCTCTAACTGGAGACAGGCGTGGACGTACTTCTTCCGTGAGGGCAGTGTCGTTTCCAACATGATCTCTCTCGTCAGCGGTGACGTCAACCAGGACGGCGTAGACGATCTCGCCTGCACCTGGGGTTACTACTACGGTCCGCAGCAGAACGCAGGCTCGCGTGCCGTTGTAATGTTCGGTTCCACGAGCGCACACATGCTGCAGAGCTCGCAGGAATTCCCGCTGACCTACGAGGGCAGCAATCTGGTCCGCGCATCCTTCGCCTTCGGCGATATGACCGGCGGCGGCAAAACGCTGATTCTGGCGGCTCAGTCGGATGCCGACCTCAAGGCAAATAAGCAGAACACGCGCTATGTAGGCTTGTACGCATGGAACGGCGTCACCTTCAAGCCGTCTGTCTCTAAGAATTTCGATCTGTTCTCCAAGGATAAGGACGGAAACTATATTTACAGCGCAATGCAGAATCACACCGAAAACGGCACCGACGTTTTCCATTCTCTGCCGCTGTGCCCGGCCAATACGGCGATTATCTCCCGTCCGACCGCAGGCGAAACAAACGATGGCGGCAAAACCAGTGATCTGCTGTACTTTGACAGCCTTGTCATCTCCTGCGACGAGAATGGTCTGAACATCAAGCAGGCGCTCGACAACACGCCTGCTATGCCGAACGAGGACTACGTTGAGTACGATGCATCCGCAGGCTCTGTGACCACCGCGGTGGATGCAAACAACAACACCGCAGGTTCGGGTACGCTGTTCACCCTGACGCAGACTATGTCCAAGGATGAGAACAAGCAGTCTGATAAGTACACGGTAGACGGTAAGGTTCCGCATTACGAGCTCCGCTACTACTACAAAAACTGGCTGCACAAGCTGTTCAAGATTCGCTCCTCCTACTGGGCGTTCACCGGTACATACGATACTGTAAACAAGGAAACAAACTCCACATACAACAAGCGTACTCCCGGTACAACCAGACTTTCGACCGTCAACCTGTTTGACGGCTCTCAGCCGGTAAAAACCGATGTCAACAGCTCGTACACGCTCTGTCTCGCCAACACAGACGACGATACCAGCTACATGACCTACACCGGCAAGCACTATTACACCTACTCCGACCCGCAGGTTCTGGCGGTACTGGCTTCGCCTCCGTACTTCTCCGATCTGCTCGACCGCGATGACCTGTCCGGCAACTATGCTGAGTCCTCCACCACCTACTCGAGCATGAAGGGCACCGAGAACGGCACCAGCTCCTCCTCTACCATCTCGGTCGGCGCATATGTCTCCTTTGAGCAGGAATTCTCGGTATTCGGCGTTAAGATCGGCAGCGTTGAGGCGGAAGCCGCCTTTACCTCCGGTTTCACCTACGAGACCGAGCACACCTCCTCGCTCGAGCAGTCCATCACCTACGAGACAACCTCCGGCGAGGACAGAGTGGCGTTCTATTCCATCCCGATGGAGATTTACGAGTACACCTCCTACATCCCGGATGGAACAGGCAAATACACGAAGGTAACCTCCACCGTTTCCATCCCGCACGAAGCCTCGATCGGTCTGATCGACCTGTCCTACTACGAAAACATTGCCGAGGATTACAGCGTGCTGCCGTCCATTTCGGGCAGTGTGCTGACGCATACGATCGGTGATCCGTCCAGCTATCCGAGCGCACCGAGTGCAGGCTCCAAGGCTTATAACGGTGATCCGGCTAAGGTTGACTTCACCGCGGCAGGCGGCGGCTCCGGCATCACGCAGGAGATCAGCTTCTCCACCTCGGACAGCAAAAACTACACCAACACCACCTCTATCGAAACCAAAGCGGGTGCAGGTGCAGGCGGCGTAACCGCAGGCGTGGTTGCCGGTTCGGACCTCTCTGCCGGCAAGGTGTCTGTCAACACCGCAGGCGGCTCGTTCTCCGGTTCGCTGCAGAACATGCCGATTGAAGCCAAACCGTACGGCTACGGCATGAACTGGCGTATTTTCTGCTACAACTACCGCAGCGGCAATCAGGCGTTCCCGGTTGTCACCTACGCGGTAACCGAGCCGCAGGCTCCGTCTCCGCTGCCGGAGGATTTTGAGCAGGATGTTGCGAAAACCACCGATGATTCCGTTACCCTGACGTGGACCTACGACAAGATCGTTTCCGGCTTCCAGCTATACCGCTACTACAACTTCCCGGATGGCTCCGGCCGCAAGGAACTCGCATTTGTGCCGTTCACCGATGGTGAGCGTCACGATAACGGCACCTACACCTTCAGCTACACGGATAAGAACCTGTCTCCCTATACCAAGTATGAATATCAGATTCAGACCTGCAACGAAAACAAGGAGCAGGCGCAGCGCAAGAGCATTTACAGCGAACCGCTGACCTGCCGCACCAAGACCACAGCAGGCTATCCCGATATTTCGGTAAACATTGGTGGCAGGGAAAATCAAACGGAGCTGCCGATCTATCCGGATTCTCTGGCAACCGCAACGGTTAAGTATAACGGAGACAATAAAAATCCGGACGGCGGCAAGTACAACAGCGTAAGCTATCAGTGGCAGAAGCTGAACAATGGTTCCTGGACCGAGATTGCCGGCAGCGTTTCCGATACGCTGAGCATCGAAAACGCCGGTTCTGCCGACAAGGGCACTTACCGCTGCCGATTGAATGTGCTCTACTTCGACAACACCTCCAAGACCGAGTACAGTATTTCCGCTTACTCGCCGGAGATTACCACGACTTACAGCAAGCGCACACCAAAGTGTGAGCTGACGGTTACGGCGAAGAATGTACAAAAAGGCGACACTGCTCAGTTTGACCGCACGCTGCACATCAGCGCTAAAATGAGTTCCACGTCTGCTACCTCCACCATCCCGACCGGCACGCTCAGCTTCCTGATTCGCGGCACGGACTTCTCTACCACGGTTGCGGCTAAGATTGACAATACCGGCAACGTTACAAAGGATGTTATCGTGCCCGCAGACGGCGCTTACACGGTTACCCCGTATTATCCGGGCAGCTATGTGTTCAAGGATATGAGCAACGCGGAAGGCAAGATGGTTCTCGTTGGCGAGAACGCGACCGGCTATCAGCTGACGCTCACCAACGGCAATAATAACAACAGCGTCACCCGCTTCACCTACGGCGATACGGTAACGCCGTCGCTCTCCCGCATGAGCAACGATACGAAGGGTCTGCAGAAGGTCACTAACGCAACCTTCAAGTACGCGGTTTCCGGTTCCAAGGATTCGCAGCCGCTGACAGAGAACAATAAGCTGAATGTCGGCACTTACACGCTGTATGCTTATGCAAGCGGCGAATCCAAGCCGGTTGCGGAAACCGAGTTTACCGTTGTTCAGCGTGCCGTTACGCTGCGCGTTGTCACCCCGAAGGACGGCGTTGCACAGGATAAGGTCAACCCGAAAGACAAGAATCAGCTTTCTCTCACGGCAGACACGAAAAACATGACTGCTGAAGAGATTACCGCTCTGCACCTTGACTATACCACAGTCAACACCGCAGGCAACGAGGTAACGCTCGCGCCGAACATTGCACCCAGCAACTACACGGTTTCTCCGTGCAAGACTACCGCTACCAACGAAACGCTGTACAACAACTATGAATTTACCTTTATCCCCGGTGTTTACACGGTAAACGGCCTGACTTACATCCTGACCCTCAAGGCTGAGGACTTCGGTGAAGGCACAAACAAGCACTCTGTCGGTTCTGCGTCGATCATTACCGCAGGTCTGAATGCCGGCAAGGCGGATGACGGCAGTACAATCTCCAGCTTTACTGCAAACACCGATGTTACCTTGACGGCTGTGCCGGATGCAGGTTATGCAGTCGATTACTGGACCTATGACGGCAAGGAAATCGAGAACAGCAAGGAGAAGAACTCGGTTACTATCAAGACCCTTGCAAAACCGGCATCTGTTTTGGTTTACTTCAAGACCACCAATACCAAGCTGAATGCTTCCGTTCAGAATAAGCAGGGCGGTACACTCAAATGCACGGATGAAAATGGCTCCGAAAGCCTCAAGAACTTCCCGGCTTACATTTCCAGCGGTGCAAAGTTCAACTTCACCGCAACGCCGGATACCGGCTGGCACTTCAAGCAGTGGATTCTCTCGAAACGCGGTGCAAACAGCTATCCGTCCGGCGAATCGAACCCGACGAACGGCTCCAACACGCTCTCTGTTGAGGTTGGCGTGCAGGATATTGATCTGGCTGCCGTATTCGAGCGCGACAGCTACACGCTGACGCTGGAAGGTGAGCTGACCGCAAGCTATCAGACGGTTGATCCGGACGATACCTCCAAAACGCTTACCAAGTCTCTCAAGAGCGGCGAAAGCGTCACCGGTGATACGAAGATTACGGTAGCGCCCAAGGCAGGCTATGCTGCCGCCACGGGCGAGACCTATCAGGTGAACGGCAAGGCTGTTGAAGCAGGAAAACTCAACGCTGACGGCAGCTATACCTTCCCCATCACTGAGAATACCAAGGTTTCGCTCAAGACCGACCGTGCCGCATTTGCGATTACCACACCGGAAATGGAGCATGGCACGATCATTGCAACCGTAGACGGCGAAGCTGTGGACGATCTGTCCAAGATTCCCGGCGGCAGCAAGGTTGAGCTGCAGGCACGCGCAGACCGCGGCTGGCATTTCAAGAACTGGGTTGTAAACGGTACTGCTCAGGATGAGGCTGCGGCAAAGACCAACGGCACTTACACCATCAGCGAACTGGCTGGCAATCTGTCCATCAGCGCTGAATTTGCCCAGAGCGCTTCCTACACCGCCAAGGCCACCGCTGCAGCCGGCAACGGCACCGTAAAATACACGCTGTATGATATCTACGGTGAGGAAGTTGAGACCAAGGCTATGCCGACTGATGGCGTAACCATTTATAAGGATGAGGAAATCATCTTCCATGCAGCGCCGAAGACTGGCTATCAGGTTGAACAGTGGGAAGTAAACGGCAAAAAGACTGCCGGAAACTCCAAAACCAATCCGGAAGGCAAAATCCGTGCGGACAAGAATATTACCGCAACCGTATACTTTAAGGTTACGGCAAGCTATCAGCTTACTTTCGGCACCGTTGATGCGAACGGCCATCTGACCGCCAAGATTGACGACACCGCGATTAACTCTCAGACCAAGCAGCCGAACAGCAGTGAAATCACCTTCACTGCAGCACCAAACACCCAAAAGATGGTCGAAAAGTGGACGGTTACCCAGGGTGACATTACCGCAGCAGAAAACGATGCTGCTGTACAGGTTGATGGTGTAAATCTTGTCGATCCAATTTATATTCACACACTCGATGCCAACCAGACCATCCGCGTTCACTTCACCGACCTTGAGCAGTACAACGCAGCAATCACCGGCACGAACGGCACCGGCAACTTCACCTACACCACACCGATTCAGCCAACCGACACCGGTGCAGTCAACAGCACATCCGCTCAGGTTCGCAAGAACGGCACGGTCAAGCTGACGCTCACGCCGAGCACAAACTGTGTCGGCACCGCTGAGGAGATCAAGTCCGAACTCCAGAAGGCGGCTCCGAATGCCGTTGTTTCCGTAACCGAGAAGGACGGCAGCTTTGAAGCGGTTATCCGCAACGTAACAGACGCTCTGGCGGTCAACACCGACAATCTGTTCCACAAAACTTACGCAATTACGGCCGGCAAGGCCGAAAACGGCAGCGTTTCCGCTTCTGCGGCACGCGCCAAGGCCGGCGACACGGTAACGCTCACCGCTGCACCCGCAAGCGGCTATCAGCTGAAAACCCTGACGCTGACACCGGAGACCGCGCTCGACAAGACGGTTTCCGCGTCCACCCTGACCTACACCTTCACCATGCCGGCGAATGACGTTACTGTCACCGCAGCCTTTGCCGTCAAGCCGAGTAGCGGCGGCGGCGCAGGCGGCGGCGGTGGAGCAGGCGGCGGTGCTGTTGCACCGGCTCCGACCGACAGCGGCTCGTCCTCCATTACCGCGCCGGACGGCACCAAGGTTCCTGCAACGGTTGAGGTAAAGAACGGCACCGCAGCGGTTTCCGCCGACAGCTCCAAGCTGACTGCGGTTTCCGGCAAGGATTCGCTGACGCTTGACCTGTCCGCAGATTCCACCGTACGCACGGTATCGCTCACCGGCGATCTGGTAGCTGCTCTCGCCGGTGCAAAGAACGGCGCAGCGCTTATCCTGCCGAACGGCACGGTTGCACTCGACCGTGAGACGCTGACCGCACTCGGCAGCGCCGCACAGGCTGACGGTATGGCAAGTATTTCGCTCGCTTCCGCTGACAAGTCCTCCCTGACTGACGCACAGCGCAAATACCTGCCGAAGAACAGCACCATCCTGAACATTTCTGCGCAGGTACAGCCGAAAAACGGCACTGCAACCCGCGTTCACGCGCTGAACGGCACGGCTGCGATTTCTGTGGCATACACCCTCAAGAGCGGCGAGAACGCCGATCATCTGGTTGCATACTATCTTGCTGAGGACGGCTCGTTTGAAAAGCTGCCTGTCATTTATGATGCAGCGACCGGAAAGGCTACCTTTAAGACCACCCACTTCTCCACCTTCGTTATCACCCACGAGTACAGCAGCGACTTCTCCGATGTCAACCTGCGCAAGTGGTTCTACAACGAGGTCAACACTGCACTCGAGAACGGCTGGTTCAAGGGCCTGACTGCAACCAAGTTCGGTCCGGATGACGGCATGACCCGCGCAATGCTGGTTCAGGTGCTCTACCGCATGAGCGGCAGCAAGGCCGCTTCCACCGCACAGTTCACCGATGTGGCGGACGGCAAGTGGTACGCAGAAGCCATCGCATGGGCCTCCGAAAACGGCATTGTCAACGGCTTCACCGACGGCAGATTCCAGCCGGATACGCTGATCACCCGTCAGCAGCTGGCGGCCATCCTGTACCGCTACGATACCTATCGCGGTCATACGCCGCAGGGCAGCGCAGCACTCGATGGCTACGCAGACGCGGCTTCTGTCGAGTCGTGGGCTGCTGAAGCAATGAGCTGGGCGAACGGCAACGGTCTGGTAACCGGCGTTACCCCGACTACGCTCGTGCCGAACGGCACCGCAACCCGTGCTCAGGTAGCGGTTATCCTCAGCCGCTACACCGACCAGTAATCCCATCTGATCCATACCGCACAACGGGTGTGGTATGAACAACCGCCCTGCAAGGGCAGACAATACCGACAGCGCCTGAAAACGCACACAAGCGACACCAATCGAAATATGGTGTCGCTTGTTTTTTTGCTTCTCACACGGAATACGCTCACGCGAGAACGAATCGAACAGCCGCGGCAGAAATTCCATGCTCATATGTCAGCTTCTCCGGCGTGATATACTCTGCCAACCGAATCGCAAGTATTTTCAGGCGCGCGGGTCATTATATCGTACATCATGTTCTATATTTGCATAATACTGTGCAAATTCGACTCATTTTGATTTACAACGTCCTTGCAGGGTGATATACTGAAATTACCATATAAGATGCGCCGGATTATGCTTTGAGGAGATGCTATAATGACCATGAATGACCCGCTGCTCCGCACGGACAGCTATGCAAAAATCTTCCTGTACAACACCCATGAAACCGTCGCCTGTGTGCCGCGCCACACCATCCGCATGCGCGATAAAGTGCGCCCGGATAAGCTGCGCGAAGCCGTCGAGCAGGCACTGCTGCGCTTTCCGCACATGATGCTGACCGCCGAGCCGACCGAGACCGCGTTCCGCTACCGCCGCAACGTGCAGCCCGCCGTGGTGCTGCCGTTCGACGGTGTATCCACCCGCTACACCATCGGCTCCAAGGATACGAACGGATACTTATTTCTCGTCGGCTACCACGACAAGACCATCTATATGGAGTATCAGCACTCTATCTCGGATGGACGCGGATTCGAGGAGTTTATCCGCTGTGTACTGTTCCAGTACCTGAAAAACTGCGGTTTCCCGGTTGAGAATGACGGCTCTGTGCGCGGCATGGATACCCGCTGGTCTCCTGAGGAGAGCGCAAACGGCTACGAGCAGCTGGCAGACCGTGAATTTTCGCCGGATGGCATCTGGAAAAAGCCGGAGGCTGTTCATGCCCCCGAGGTACAGTGGGGCGCTGACGGCTCCGAGGTCGTCACCGAGGTGACGTTCCCATTTTCGCAGCTGCACGATTACGCAAAGTCCATCGGCGTCAGTCCGCTGTCTGTACTGGCTCCGCTGATGATGAAAGCGTTTGATGATAAGTTCGGCGGAACGGACAAGCCGGTTATCGCGGAGATTCCGGTCGATCTGCGTCCGCTGCTGCCGACGCTTACCACGCGGTATTTTATTTGTTTTATCGATCTGCCGTATTTTCCGGAATACCGCGATCTGCCGAATGACGAGGTGTTCCGGCGCACGAAGGCATTTTTGAAGGATCAGATGCAGCGCGAACAGCTGCTCTATCGTGCAAAAGCCGCCGCAGACCGCTGTGAATCGCTGCATGAGGCAGATATGCCGCTCGCGGAGAAAATGCAGGCGGCACAGAAGGTCACGACTGATTTTGTGCTCGAGGACAGCTTTCTCATTACCAATGTCGGCCGGTTCGCCCTGCCGGAAAGCTGCCGTCCGTATGTACTCGATTACGGCGCAATCCTGCCGTGTGCTGTGCAGCCGTTTGCGCTGCTGATCTCGTCGTATGGAGATAAAATGAAACTGTCCGTCGCGCAGCGCGACCACGATATGCAGGTTGTCGAGGATTTGTGTGCCGGTCTGCGGCAGCTTGGCATCCAGCCGGAGACACTCAGCTATCCGTTTGTGGTGACACGGTATAACGGACTTGAGTGCGGGATGTAAGTTCAAAACTGTAATTTCAAAAGCAAAACGCTCAGCTACCAAACGATAGCTGAGCGTTTCGCTTTATCCAAGCCGCGCGACTGTGTAGCCGACATACAGACCGGCACCGGTCACAAGTGCATTCTCGTCCACATCGAAGCCGCCGTTATGGTTGGTGATCATCGTGTGCGGCAAATCCGGATTGCCGGTGCCGAGATACGCATACGCGCCCGGCTTATACCGCTCAAACTCGGCAAAATTGTCGCCGCTGAGCGACAGCTCACGGTCAGTGACAACGTGTCCTTCTCCGAGCAGCTCGTCCACGACCTGAGCAGCTTCCTCGCACACCTGCGGGTCATTGACGAGCGCAGCGGCAAAGTCCGTCCACTCGATTTCCGCCGTGCCGCCGTACAGCGCAGCGATGCTCTGCGCTGTCTCACTGACCTGTGCACGGACGCGGTCGCGGCTCTCCTGCGAAATGGTGCGCGTTGTGCCCTCCATTTCAGCAAATGCTGCCACGGCGTTGTAGGTCGTGCCCGCGTTCAGCTTGCCGATACCGATGATGACCGGCTCGGTCGGTGAAGTGCGGCGCGTAACCAGTCCCTGCACTGCCACAACAATCTGGCTGGCGATATACAGCGCATCCACGCCCAGATGCGGCGTGGAAACGTGCGTGGACCTGCCGTGCACGCGAATGCGGAAATGATCGACTGCGGCGTTGTTGATGCCCGGTTTAAGTCCTACCGTGCCTGCCTCCAAATCATACGCAGTGTGCAGACCGAACACGCGCTCGGCACCATCCAGCACACCGGCTGCGACAAATGGCTTTGCACCTTTTCCGATTTCCTCTCCCGGCTGAAACACAAGACGGACCTTTCCGCTGAACGCATCTCTGTTCTCCGACAGGATTTTCGCGGCACCCAGAAGGCAGGCCGCGTGCGCGTCATGGCCGCAGGCGTGCATGACGCCTGCATTCTCCGAGCGATAGACGCACTCGTGCGTCTCCTCAATCGGCAGCGCATCGATATCCGCACGCAGAACCAGCACTTTTCCGTTGTCCTTTGCGCCCTTCAGCGTGCCGAGCACGCCGGTCTCGCCCACGCGCGTGTGCGGAATGCCGAACTTGTCCAGTTCCTCCTCAATGCGCTGTGCCGTGCGGAATTCCTGCAGGCTCAGCTCCGGGTGCCGGTGAAATTCCCGACGGATGGATACGATGTAGTCCTTCGTTTCCGCTGCGGCTTTCTTTACGTCCATGACAGCTTTTCCTCCTAATTTATCGGTGTTTCGGCTTAATTTTGTCCCTAAGCGATTCCAGACGGTTGAGTGCATCGAGCAGCGTCTCGTCCTTCTTGGCAAAATGCAGGCGAATCAGGTTGTTGACCGGCTCACGGAAGAAGCTCGAGCCGGGAACCGCGCCTACGCCGACATAATGCGCCAGATCCTCGCAGAACGCAAGATCGCTCTCGTAGCCGAACTCGGCAATGTCAAGCAGAACATAGTACGCGCCCTGCGGGTCGGTATGGGCAATCTGCAGATCGTCCAGACCCTTGAGGAACAGCTCCTTTTTTTGTGTGTACTTGGCCTGCAAGTCGTCGTAGTAGTCCTGGCCCATCTTGAGACCGGTAACAACAGCCTCCTGCAGCGGTGCTGCTGCGCCGACGGTCAGGAAATCATGCACCTTTTTCGCGCGGTCAATAATCTCCGGTGGAGCGATGATATAGCCCAGTCTCCAGCCGGTGACGGAATACGTCTTGGAAAGCGACGAGCACGACAGCGTGCGCTCCCACATACCCGGCAGCGTGGCAAAATAAGTGTGCTTGTTCGGTGCGAATACGATATGCTCATACACCTCGTCGGTGATAACATAGGTGTCGTATTTCTCTGCGAGAGACGCGATAATCTCCAGTTCGGCACGGGTGAACACCTTGCCGCACGGATTGGACGGGTTGCACAGGATGATGGCCTTCGGGTGCTGACGGAACGCGTCCTCAAGCACATTTGCGTCAAAGTGGAAATCCGGCGGCACGAGCGGCACATAGATAGGCTCTGCGCCGGACAGGATGGTATCCGCACCGTAGTTCTCGTAAAACGGGGAGAAAATGATAACCTTATCGCCCGGATTGGTGACTGTCATCATCGCAGCCATCATCGCCTCGGTGCTGCCGCAGGTCGTGACGATTTCGGTGTTCGGGTCGATCCTGCGGCCCATGAAATAGGTCTGCTTGGCGGCCAGCGCCTCGCGGAAGTTCTGCGAACCCCATGTGATCGAATACTGGTGATAGTCTTCGTAGGCCACCTGCGCCAGACGGTCGAGCAGCTTCTTCGGCGGCTCAAAATCCGGGAAGCCCTGCGACAGATTTACCGCATCATACTGCATGGAAACGCGCGTCATACGGCGGATGACCGAATCGGTAAAGCCGGCGGTGCGCTCAGATAAGCTCTGCATGGTTATTTTCCTCCCACAATGTAAGATTTCTGGTCGTTCAGTGTATGTTTCGGGTCGAGGGCGGTCTTGATGGTGTTCATCACGGCAAGATTCTCCTGCGCGGTCTCCCGCAGGAAGTACGACCGCTTGGAAATGCCGATGCCGTGCTCTCCCGAGGCTACGCCGCCGTAAAAATACGCCTTAGCGTAAGCCTGCTCCATGTTTTCGTGCAGCTCGCGCTCCCATGTCTGCTGGTCGCGGCCGTCACGCACTACGCACAGATGCACGTTGCCGTCACCCGCATGGCCGAACGCGATCATACGCATACCCGAGGATGCTTCCAGCTCGTTGATATAGCGAACGAAATCCGCCGTGTGGCTGATGGGCACAACGATGTCCACCGGCTCCTGCTCGGACACAGCCTCGACCGCCATAACGAGCGCACCGCGCACCTTCCAAATGTCGGCGGCCTGCTCCGCACTGCGCAGCACGATGCAGTCGATTGCACCGTTGTCGAGCGCAAGACGGCGCACACGCTCGATATTCGCGTTGACCTCGCTCTCGTGGCCGTCAAATGTCAGCAGAATGTACGAACCCGCATCCGGGCGCGGATACTGCACCTTGCAGAACTCCTCGCCGAGCGCAACCACCTTGCGTTCCATGAACTCGACTGCGGTCGGGTTGGCGTTCGCCTGCAGGATGGTCAGCACGCTGCGGATACCCGTGCCGAGATCGGCAAACGGCACGAGCACGCTCACCGTGGTCTCCGGCTTGGGAAGAAGGCGCAGCAGGCACTTGGTGATGACCGCCAGCGTGCCCTCTGAACCGATGAGCAGGTGCTTGAGCGACAGACCGCTCGCGTCCTTCACCTGCTTGCCGCCGACATGCAGCACCGTGCCGTCCGCAAGGACGACCTCCAGCCCGCGCACATAGTCGCGTGTTACGCCGTACTTGACTGCGCGCATACCGCCCGCATTGGTGCTGATGTTGCCGCCGATGCTCGACGCCTTTTCACCCGGGTCCGGCGGATAAAACAGGCCGCGTTCCTCGACGTAAGCCTGCAGATCCTTGAGCAGCATACCCGGCTCGACGGTGATGGTCATGGTGTCGCGGTCAAGCTCGAGCACGCGGTTCATGTGGGACACATCCAAAATGATACCACCGAACAGCGGAATTGTCGAGCCTACCAGATTGGTGCCCGCGCCGCGCGGCGTGACCAGGATGCCGTTTTCGTTGGCGTACCGGAGCACGCCGCTGACCTCCTCGGTCGAAAGCGCGAACACGAGTGCATCCGCTGTGCCGGTGCGGCGGCCGAGCGCGTCGCTCAGGTACTCCGCCGGAATATTTTCCTCGAAAAGCAGGCGTTCGCTGTCCGGAATGATCTCCCGCAGCGCCTGTTTGTTGATCTGCATTACTGTTTCCTCCCTGCCGAAAATGCCGTCGGTTGTTTCCGGCGGCATTAGGAATAATTATGAATTACTTGTCTGCCAGCAGATCCTGATCCCAGCCTGCCTTGATGAAGTAGCCGCCGAACTGGTCATTGAATACTGCCTCTGTCTCATCGGACTGGAACGCTGCAACAACCTTCTTATAGGTCTCCAGCTTGTCCGCATCCTCGAGGTCAGCGGAACGTGCTGCGATCAGGTTCCAGTACTCCTCGATGTCCAGCTGATCATCCTTGTAGATGGCGTCCTCGGTCTTAAGGCCGAAATCCAGTGCGTAGTTGCCGTTTACAACAGCTGCGGTAACGTCAGCCAGCGTGGACGGGATAACGTTTGCCTTCAGCTCCTCGATGGTGATCTTGGTGTTGTAGGTCTCGATGTCGTCGATGGTCGGGTTGAACTCGGCGCTGTCCTTCAGCTTGATCAGACCGGCAGCCTCCAGCACCTTGAGCGCGCGGCCGCCGTTGGTTACATCGTCCGGAATGGCTACGGTGTCGCCGTCCTTGAGCTCATCAACCGACTTAACCTTGTCCGAGTACAGGTTCAGCGGAATGATAAAGGTGTTGCCGATGTTCTCGATCTCATAGCCGTAGTTGTCGATCTCGCTCTGCAGGTAAATGCGGTGCTGGAATGCGTTCAGGTCGATCTCTCCGTTCGCAAGTGCGTTGTTCGGGGTAACGTAGTCCGAGAACTGTACGAACTCGAGGTCGATGCCCTCGTCAGCCAGCTTTTCCTTGGCCGGGGTCCACAGATCCTCGTAGATGCTGCCTACTACGCCGAGCTTTACGGTTACGGCATCGCCGGAATTGCTGTCGGATGCCTGTGCGTCATCGGAAGCTGCGCTGCTCGAGCCGCCGCAGGCGGTCAGGGACAGGGCGAGGGTTGCTGCGGACAGGGACAGTGCGATGATTCTTTTGAGCTTCATTGGGATTACCTCCGTTTTTGGGGAGGCAATACCCCACAATTAAACTGCGGTGCTTTGCGGAAATTTTGTGCGCTGATTTTGTTGTGATTTTTTGCAATACACAAAGTATTGCTGCAAAAACACGCCGCATCAGCACGCAAAATTTACTCGCAAATCACTCTTGTTCAATTGTGCGGTATTGCCTCTATGTGAACTTTTTAATGAACTGATGTTAGAGAGTGAGCGACAGCTGATAATTCTCGCTCATGGTCTTGCAGGATGCGTTGAACTTCTCCTGCTCCTCGGGAGTCAGGTGCAGCTCGATGATCTCTGCGATGCCGTCGCGACCCACGATAGCAGGCACGCTGGCGTACACATCGTGCTGACCATACTTGCCGTTCAGCAGAACAGAAACCGAAAGAACGCGGTTCTCGTTGTAAAAAATGGCGCGAACGACTTCTGCGGCGGAAGCACCGATGCCGAACTCCGTACACTGCTTGCCGCGCAGGATGGTCCAGCCGCCCTCGCGGCCCGCATCGGCCAGTGCATCGAGGTCGAGCCTGCCGAACGTGTCCGGATACTCCGCCTGCCACTGGCTGAGCGGCTTGCCCGCGATGGTGACAGCCGACCATGCGACCATCTGGCTTTCGCCGTGCTCGCCGAGCGCATAAGCGGTGATAGATTTCTGGTCAATGCCGATCTCCTGCGCGATCGCGCGGCGCAGTCTTGCGGAATCCAGCGTAGTGCTGGTAGAGAAAATGCGTTCCGGCGCCCAGTTCAGCGTGTGCTGGATGTAATGCGTGATAACGTCCGCTGGATTGGAGATATTGACGATAATGCCGTCAAAACCGGATTCTTTGATGGATTTTGTTACATCTTTCAGGATGGCGATGGTCTGACCCAGCGTATCCATACGGGTCTGATTGCCGGTCGGCAGCGGGCCCGCCGAGATGATCATAATCTGTGCGTCCTTGGCATCGCTGTAGTCACCCGCGGTGACCTTGGTGCGAACCGGAAGGTAATTGGTCGCATCGGTCAGGTCGAACGCCTGTGCAACTGCCTTGGCGTGATCGGAGTCAATGTAGACAATCTCGTCTGCCAAACTCTGCGAAATCAGTGCGTAGCCGACATGGGAGCCGACATGGCCTGCACCGACAATAACAACTTTGCGATTGGAAATACTCATGTCAGACACTCCTTAATGCGTGTTCTTCTTGACGACCTTGCCGCCAACGAACTCCATAATACAAACAATGATGACGAGGACCAGCACAGTGACGTTGGTAACGTCCAGCATGTTGCGGTCGTGGCCGTAACGGATGGCGAAGTCGCCCAGACCGCCGGCACCGACGACACCGGCCATTGCGGTCAGGTTGAGCAGGCTGATCGCCGTGATGGTTGTGCCGCGCGCGATGGCGGCAACGCTTTCCTTCAGGTAAACGCGGAAGATGATCTCCAGCGGCGTGGAGCCCATCGAGAGCGCCGCTTCGACGAGGCCGCCGTCCAGCTCTGCGAGGGCGCTCTCCACCTGACGGGTGAAGAACGGCACCGCACCGAATACCAGCGGAACGATTGCACCCCGAACATAGATTGCCGTACCCATGATTGCACGGGAGACCGGCATTACCCACGTCAGCAGGATGATGAACGGGATGGAACGGAACAGGCTGACCAGCTTGTCCAGGATCTGATAGACGATTTTGTTTTCCAGAATGCCGCCCTGCTTGGTGACCGTGATCAGCACGCCCAGTGTCAGACCGAGCACGAACGAGATCGCACCCGACCAGACCACCATGAGCAGCGTGTCGCCGATGGCTGCATAGAAGTCCGGCAGCTTTGCCATCACGTTCGGAATGATGTTATTCAGAAACTCTTGCATCCTTGATGACCTCCACTCCTACGTTTTTCTCACTGAGATAAGCGATTGCCTGTGTGATTTGATCGCGGCCGCCGCTGATGATGGCTACCGTGCCGCCAATCGGTGCATTCTGCACGATGGCGATATCCGAAAAGATGATGTTGAGCACAATGTCGAATTTGCGCGATACCGTCGAGATGAGCGGCTCGGATACGTTGCGCTGAATGTAGCTCAAGCGCACGATCAGCTCGCCCGGATTCAGCTTGACGACCGGCGAATCCTCCGCGATGAGTTCTTCGATCTTGCGGAGATTGGAGGTCGTGTGGATGAAGTTCTTGGTGATGTCCTCTCTCGGGTTGGCGAAAATGTTGAACACCTCGCCGGACTCGACCACCTTGCCGTGCTCCATAACGGCTACGCGGTGGCAGATCTCCTTGACGACCGCCATTTCATGGGTGATGATAACGACCGTGATGCCGAGGGTTTCGTTCAGGTGCTTGAGCAGCTGCAGAATCGCCTTGGTGGTCTGCGGATCGAGTGCCGAGGTAGCCTCATCGCAGAGCAGCACATTCGGGTCGTTTGCCAGTGCGCGAGCGATTGCTACACGCTGTTTCTGACCGCCGGACAGCTGCTTGGGATACGCCTCCGCCTTATCACCGATGCCGACCAGATCAAGCAACCGCTGTACTTTTTCCTCGATCTGCTGTTTGGAAAGGCCGCTGCCGCGCAGCGGATACGCTACGTTGCCGGCTACGGTGCGCGATGGCATCAGGTTGAAGTGCTGAAAGATCATGCCGATCTTCTTGCGGGCCTGCCGCAGCTCCTTTGCCGAGAGCGACAGCATATCCTGACCATCTACGATCACCTTGCCGGAGGTCGGCCGCTCGAGCAGATTGATGCAGCGCACCAACGTCGATTTACCCGCACCGGAAAAGCCGATCATACCGAAAATTTCGCCCCTGTCAATCGTCAGCGAAACATCCTGCACCGCATGAACGGTTCGCTTGCCGCTCACAAACTCCTTCGAGATATGTGACAATTTTATCAAGAAAATTCCTCCTTATTCCTCTTAAATGCGCAAAAAAGCGGGAAGCTCGCAGCTCCCCGCTTCAGAAAATACAATGAATCCGCAAGAACGCGCAGCGTCAAGCAAGACGATTCAAAGTAATTTCGTATTCTGTCGGTCAGGCAGCATCTGAGCATAATACAGCATGTTCATACACATTCGACCCGACATTCGTGCGTTTACGATGAACATTTTGCTCGCTCCTTTCCGATTCCTTACTGAATTTGTTGGTTATAGAATAGCACAGTCAATCCCCAGTGTCAACCTCGGAATTATAGGGATTTTGTTTTCTGGCGGTTTTGCCAGTTTTGTATAAATTCATCCAACAAAATCTATGGGATTTGACTGATATTTTCAGCAGTTTGCTGTAATTCAAGGCGGTCTTCTTGGCAGGCATATTGGGTGTTGTACTTTTTATCGGACTTTAACTGTTATATACTGTATATAACAATTCAATAGAAGGTGATCGCTATGGATAAAAAATTCTATGCACATACCCGTCCGATCAATGAAAACGGCGTTGAACGTACAGAATATCAGCTTCTCTCCGATCACGAGCGCGGTGTCGGCACGCTCTGCGGGCAGTTTGCCGAAGCATTCGGTGCACAAGCTGAAGGTCACGAGGCCGGTGTTCACCATGATGACGGCAAAGCAACTGCCGCATTTCAGCATCGTCTTCTGGATAATGGTCCAAAGGTCGATCATGCAACCGCCGGTGCACGAAACATCATGTTGTCAAACAATCTGCTCTTAGCCGCTTGTGTCATGGGGCATCACAGCGGTTTGCCGGATTTAGGCAGCACAAATGACCCGGAAGGCACACCCACCTTCACCGGCAGAATAAAAAAGTGGGGCACTCCCGCTATTCCGCCGCTCGACCCGGATTATCCCATTCCGCCGGTACGCCTGCCGCAGCGTCCGGTCACCAGGCCGTCGCTTTCCGAGTCATTCCGCACGCGCATGCTGTACTCCTGTCTGGTGGACGCGGATTATCTGGATACCGAGCGATTCATGAAAGGCGATATGCCGCGCGGCACCGGAGATTCGCTCGAAACCCTGCTCACCCGCTTACAGGCCAAGCTAAACGCATGGGACAACCCGACTTCCGCGCTGAACAAGCTCCGTCAGCAGATCTTGCAGGCGTGCGTTTCCGCCGCAGCCAATCCCAAGGGCATTTACACGCTTACGGTTCCGACCGGCGGCGGTAAAACGACCAGTTCTCTCGCATTTGCGCTGCATCACGCCGTTGAACACGGTATGAAACGTGTGATTTATGTTGTACCGTACACCTCCATCATCGAGCAGAATGCCGATGTTTTCCGCGGTATTTTAGGCGATGAGAACGTACTCGAGCATCACTCCGGTGTACAGTTCGAGAACGATGAGGAAAACGGCAATCCCGATCCCAAGGCACTGGCCGCCGAAAACTGGGACAGCCCGCTCGTTATCACAACCGCCGTTCAGTTTTTCGAGTCGATGTACGCTAACCGTTCCTCACAGTGCCGCAAGCTGCACAATCTGGCAAACAGCGTGATTATTTTCGATGAAGCGCAAATGCTTCCGCTGTGCCATCTGATGCCGTGCGTCGCGGCCATCGGCGCTCTGGTAGAGCAGTTCGGCGCAACTGCCGTGCTGTGTACGGCTACCCAGCCGGTACTCGGCGATTTGATTCAGCGATTCGCACCGTCGCATACGGTTTCCGAGATTTGCCCGCAGATTCCGTTCTATTTCGACAAATTCCGCCGTGTAACGTTCCGGCAAGTCGGTGTCCTCGAGGATGACGCACTCGCCGAATTGCTGTGCGCACATGAGCAGGTCCTTTGCATCGTCAATTCCCGCAAAGCGGCGCAGTCCATTTTCTCGAAATTGCCGGAGGAAGGCAGTTTCCATCTGTCCACATTGATGGTTCCGGCACACCGCCGTACGGTGCTCGAGGAAATCCGACGCCGACTAAATGACGGTTTGCCCTGCCGTGTCGTATCGACTTCTCTTGTTGAAGCCGGTGTTGACATAGATTTCCCCGCCGTTTACCGCGAACTGGCGGGTCTGGATTCCATTCTGCAGGCCGCCGGACGCTGCAACCGTGAGGGCAAGCGTGCCGCAGAGGACAGCATTGTTACCATTTTCCGCCGCACGGAGAAGGCTCCGCCGCTGTTTGGACAAGCCATCGGCGCGACAAATATTGCGCTGGATAACAATGCCGATCCCGCTTCTCTGCAGACAATGGAGAACTATTTCCGCGAACTGCGCAAGCTGAACGGTTCCGCGATTGATAAAATCGGCGTGATCGACGCGTTTGAGCGTGGACGCGGCGGCTCTCTGTATCCGTTCCGCACAATTGCCGAGAATTTTCGCATGATCGACAACGACACACGCACAGTTTATATTCCGTGGAAGGACGGTTCTGAACTCATCGAGCGGCTTTGCGATGGTGCGTGCTCTAAAAAGCTGTATCGGCAGCTTGGGCAGTACGCCGTGCAGGTGTATGATGCGCATTTTCAGGCACTGTACGACGCCGGTGCGCTTCAAACCGCCGATGAAACCAATGCTCTGGACGACCGCAGTGCTATTCTGTGCGATCTGTCACTGTATGATGAGAAAACCGGTCTGTCGCTCAAGGCAGACAGCGGTCAGGCGTTTTTCGGGTAATTTTTCGCGTAAAAAGGAAAACGGGAGAATGTGGTAACATTCTCCCGTGCTTCCTTAATTATCTCAAATTAGATTTCAATCCACGTCTAATGACGACAAATACACTATAACAGTTTCTGATTTATTTTGTCAAGTTTCTTTACCCTGCCTTATTATTTCATTTGCATAAATTTAATTATCTCATATTAGGAAATATTACTGTTGTAATCAACAGTGTAAAGCGATATAATGTAATCGTAGATAAGGGAGCTTGCTACCCTATCTATCCAACAAATCACACCGAAGCCCTGTCACATATTCCACTCTCTGTTGATACCAGGAAATATTTGGCAATGCTTCGTAAAGGAGGGAAATATACCAATGTCAATTCAAGTTGAAGTAAGCGGTCCATACGCTCTATTCAGCAGACCCGAAATGAAGACCGAACGCGTCAGCTATGACTGCATGACACCCTCGGCGGCACGAGGGTTGCTGGAAAGTATTTACTGGCACCCCGGTCTTCGCTGGATCATCGACCGCATTCATGTCTGTGCGCCGATTCACTTCACCAACATCCGCCGAAATGAGGTAAAGGACACCATCAACGCACGTTCGGTCAAGGCGTGGATTGCAAAACCCAAGGGTGAGCTGTATCTCGCCGCGTCGGAAAGCATTCAGCAGCGTGCCGCAATGGTACTGCGCGATGTCCACTATGTCATTGAAGCGCACTTTGAAATGACCGACAAGGCTGCGCCGACCGACAATCCCGGCAAGTTTCAGGACATTATGAAACGCCGTCTGCGCCGCGGACAGTGCTACAGCATGCCCTACTTCGGCACACGGGAATTTCCGGTAAAGTTTGGGCTTTGTGAACAACTTCCGCCTTGTCCGGAGAAACTGCTTGGTGAGCACGATCTCGGCTGGATGCTGCTCGACATGGATTACAGCGATCCCGCCAATATCACACCGATGTTCTTCCGCGCCAAGCTGATAGACGGTGTCATGGAGGTTCCCCCGATTCACAGTGCGGAGGTGGTCAAATGATTTTGCAGGCGCTGACGCAATATTACGATGCCCTCAATGCCCGCGGTGAAATTGATGCACCCGGCTGGGGCAGACCGAAAATCAGTTATGCGCTCCAGCTGCGGGAAAACGGTGAACTCGCCCAGGTTATTCCGCTGCTGCATGAAGTGGATGCAGGCAAAAAGAAAGTACTCCGACCGCGTGAGGATATTCGTCTGCCGGCGGCAGTCAAGCGTTCTTCCGGTGTCACGTCCAACTTTATGTGGGATAATTCGGCATATCTGCTTGGCGTAGATGCAAAAGGCAAACCGGAGCGCAGTCTGCAATGCTTTCACGCCGCCGCCGAGCTGCACCGCAAGCTGTTAGACACTGTGGACTCTCCTGCTGCACACGCAATTCTCTCCTTCTTTGATACATGGCAGCCTGCCGAAGCTGCACAGCACCCTGCTCTTGTCGATGATTACGACAAACTCATTGCCGGTGCCAATCTGGTATTTTATGTGAACGGACAGTATCCGGCAGATGATCCGGCCATCTGCGCTGCATGGCAGGCACATTACGACGGTGACTCCGATGCACCCAAACAGCAATGTCTTGTCACCGGCGAACTGGATGAGATTGCCGCCGTTCATCCTGCCATCAAAGGTGTGCGTGATGCGCAGTCCAGCGGCGCCGCACTTGTATCGTTCAACGCACCCGCCTTCTGTTCCTACGGTCACGAGCAGAACTACAACGCACCTGTTGGCAAGCACGCTGCATTTGCTTATACGACGGCGCTCAATCACCTGCTGGCTGACCGCGAGCATACGCAGTACATCGGCGACACCACTGTCGTTTGCTGGGCGGAGACCGCGGAACCGCAGTATACTGATTTTTTCAGCTGCCTTATGGGCAATAACACGCAAAGCTGGTCGGATAATGACTTATCCGCTGCGCTCAAACACCTTGCAGACAGCGAACCGTGTCAGGAATTAAATCTTGATCCTGACCGTGCATTCTACATTCTCGGTCTGGCACCGAATGCTGCGCGTCTGAGTGTGCGATTCTTCTATAAAAACACGTTTGGTGAATTGATGAAGAACGTCAACGCGCACTATGAACGTCTGGAAATCAAGCGTCCGGCGAAGGCGCCTGCCGGCTTTTTGCCGCTGTGGCAGCTGCTTGCCGAAACCGTCAACCAGAGTGCCCGCGACAAAAAGCCGAGTCCGGTTATGGCCGGTGCGACTGCCCGCGCCGTCTGGAACAATGACCGCTATCCGGCTGCACTGCTGAACGGTGTTATGCTCCGTATCCGCGCAGATTCTGAGATAAACTGGCGGCGTGCCGCAATTATCAAGGCATATTACCTAAAAAACAAGGACAAGGACTGTCCCGAGGAGGTTTTAACTGTGAGCCTGAATGAATCCAGCACCAATATTCCCTATACGCTCGGACGGCTGTTCTCGATATACGAAGCCGTACAGCAGGCAGCAAATCCGGGCATCAACACCACCATCAAGGATCGGTATTTCAACTCTGCCGCTGCAACACCTGCCACGATCTTTCCGATTCTCGGCAATCTGTGCCAGAAGCACCTGCGCAAGCTGGATAAAGGTCTGCAGACGTATTATAACCAGCAGATTTGTAAAATCAAGGATATTCTTAGTGAAACCTATCCAACTCGACTGAGCCTGCCGCAGCAAGGTTCGTTTGACCTCGGCTACTATCACCAGACACAAAAGCGTTACACAAAAAAGGAGGACAAGTAAATGGAACCCATCAAAAACCGCTATGAATTTGTAATCTTTTTCGACGTGGAAAACGGCAATCCGAACGGCGATCCGGATGCGGGCAACATGCCGCGTATCGACCCGGAAACCGGCTACGGTCTGGTGACCGATGTATGCCTCAAGCGCAAAATCCGCAACTATGTAGAGATGGCCAAGGAAGGCGAATCCGGCTACCGCATTTACGTTAAGGACAGTGTGCCGCTCAACCGCAGCGATGCGGAAGCCTGCGCTTATGTCGGCGTAGCGCCGGACAAGCTCAAGGATGCAAAGAAGAAGGACGATCAGCTTGACAGCAAGCTGCGTAACTTTATGTGCCAGAATTTCTACGATATTCGCACATTCGGCGCGGTTATGACCACCTTTGTCAAGGGTGCGCTCAACTGCGGACAGGTGCGCGGTCCGGTACAGCTTGGCTTTGCCCGCAGTGTGGATCCCATTGTGCCGCAGGAAGTCACCATCACGCGTGTTGCCATCACCACCGAGGCTGACGCGGAGAAAAAGGGCACCGAAATGGGCCGCAAGTACATCGTGCCTTACGGTCTGTACCGTGCGGAAGGCTATGTTTCCGCCAACCTCGCCCGCAAGACGACCGGATTCTCTGAGGCTGACCTTGAACTGCTGTGGACGGCAATCATCAACATGTTCGAGAACGACCATTCGGCTGCTCGCGGCAAGATGGCTGTACGCCAGCTTATTGTGTTCAAGCATGATTCCGAGCTTGGCAACGCACCCTCGCACAAGCTGTTTGATCTGGTTCATGCCGAGCACAACGAAGGCGTGATTGCACCGCGTGCGTACACGGACTACACCATCACGGTTGACGAAGCCAACCTGCCGGACGGCGTGACCTGCAAGGTGCTGGGGTAATCTACGCCGAGGAGGACTTCCTCCAGCTCTCCGGTTTGCAGCATTTCGCATTCTGCCGTCGGCAGTGGGCGCTCATCCATGTGGAGCACCAGTGGGCAGAGAATTACCGCACGGTGGACGGCTCGATTCTGCACGAGAAAGCGCACGGCGGCGGCACAGAAAGCCGCGGCGACCTGCTGATTGTTCGTGCCATGCGTATCCATTCGGCGGTACTCGGTGTGTCCGGTGAATGCGATGTGGTAGAATTTCATCGCTCGGAAAACGGCGTTACCCTGCAGGGACGAGACGGACTGTGGTCGCCGTTTCCAATCGAATACAAGCGCGGCAAGCCCAAGCCGCACGACGCGGACGAGCTGCAGCTGTGCGCTCAGGCGATGTGTCTTGAGGAAATGCTGTGCTGTCAGATTTCCGACGGTGCGCTGTTCTACGGTGAGCCGCGCCGACGGACGCCGGTTGCATTTACAGACGAACTGCGTCAGCGTGTGCGCGACAGCCTTGCCGAAATGCACGACTATCTGCGCCGCGGCTGCACGCCTAAGGTAAAACCGCAGAAAGGCTGCTCGGCCTGCTCGCTCAAGGAATTGTGTTTGCCCGAGCTGATGAAGGCGAAACCTGTCTCCGGCGCTCATGGGCGCGTGCGCAATCGTCAATCGGTCGCTCCCTTCGCGGGAGCGTGGATTGAAATGCATCACTGCCGTCGCTACACTTACCCGCAAACGTCGCTCCCTTCGCGGGAGCGTGGATTGAAATTTAACTGACATTTGCGAGTTATCCCAGTAATAGGTCGCTCCCTTCGCGGGAGCGTGGATTGAAATGATGTACTTCCGCAGCTCTTTTCCGCTCAAGCCGCACGTCGCTCCCTTCACGGGAGCGTGGATTGAAATGCTGCGTGTCGTTTTGCCGTTTTCCGTAATCTCGGTCGCTCCCTTCGCGGGAGCGTGGATTGAAATAAGCGAAAAGTGAAGATTGAGCTTGCGAAGCGTGGTCGCTCCCTTCGCGGGAGCGTGGATTGAAATACGCAGTCCACACATATACAACAGTTACATTTCTCGTCGCTCCCTTCGCGGGAGCGTGGATTGAAATACTGGCTAAGGGTGCGCTGCGTGTCGGTAAGGAGTCGCTCCCTTCGCGGGAGCGTGGATTGAAATGATAAATGGTTTTGACTGTTGTTCACGCTATCTGCGTCGCTCCCTTCGCGGGAGCGTGGATTGAAATATTATTCAAAAGTTTCTTCCAGCGGCTGCGTATGTCGCTCCCTTCGCGGGAGCGTGGATTGAAATTATGGTAAGTAATTTTTTGAGCCGAAAAGGCGGGAGGTCGCTCCCTTCGCGGGAGCGTGGATTGAAATATTTTTTACCTCCGTTTGTCCCCATGAGCCAATCGTCGCTCCCTTCGCGGGAGCGTGGATTGAAATGGTTTGTCGGTATCCGTCCCCTCGCCCGGCTTGCTGTCGCTCCCTTCGCGGGAGCGTGGATTGAAATGCGCTTGTGATGCGCTGCTTGACCTTGCCGCAAACGTCGCTCCCTTCGCGGGAGCGTGGATTGAAATAAATTGGACACCGTTTCAAAGTCGGTTTCGGACAGTCGCTCCCTTCGCGGGAGCGTGGATTGAAATTGCAAGGCAGTGAGCTGCTGGTTTTAGATTCTTGTCGCTCCCTTCGCGGGAGCGTGGATTGAAATTTCTCCGTTACACCATCGCAAGTTACGCGATTTGGGTCGCTCCCTTCGCGGGAGCGTGGATTGAAATATTGGTCGTGTTGCTGGTATCAAGCTGGTTATGAGTCGCTCCCTTCGCGGGAGCGTGGATTGAAATGTGACCGTGCCGGGGCCGAACGCGAGGATTGGTGTCGCTCCCTTCGCGGGAGCGTGGATTGAAATGCCGGTTTCCCTGGTCACGCGCTCCACAACCTTGTCGCTCCCTTCGCGGGAGCGTGGATTGAAATATCCTTGCGGTCGAAAAACCGCTTTTTGAGCCAGGTCGCTCCCTTCGCGGGAGCGTGGATTGAAATCGTCCTGATGATTAGGTATGCTTATCGCAAGAGAGTCGCTCCCTTCGCGGGAGCGTGGATTGAAATCGAACAGCCATCCTGCATATTTACGCTGCAGCTGTCGCTCCCTTCGCGGGAGCGTGGATTGAAATGCGTTACTGCGAGGTAGATTTGGATACTAACGAGGTCGCTCCCTTCACGGGAGCGTGGATTGAAATTTCTTGCCTGTCCACCGGACGGCCTCAATCACAACGTCGCTCCCTTCACGGGAGCGTGGATTGAAATCTTGATTTTCATTGTTTTACCACCTTTCAAACAGGTCGCTCCCTTCACGGGAGCGTGGATTGAAATGTCGTGTCCAGCTCCTCGTACTTGTGCAGCCGTCCAGTCGCTCCCTTCACGGGAGCGTGGATTGAAATGATGAAGGTGATGCCGTAGGTGATACCGATAGCAGTCGCTCCCTTCACGGGAGCGTGGATTGAAATAAGTACCTGTGGCGACACCGGGAGAAGAATGAAGTGTCGCTCCCTTCGCGGGAGCGTGGATTGAAATCGTGTGAAGTTAGATACTCAGTATTTTAAGGTTGATCGTCGCTCTCTTCGCGGGAGCGTGGATTGAAATTGTTGCTTATGCTGGATTGCTGGTCGGTACGGTGGTCGCTCCCTTCGCGGGAGCGTGGATTGAAATCTCACCGACTACAAGGCACAGCTGAATGCCTAGTCGCTCCCTTCGCGGGAGCGTGGATTGAAATGCCAACTGGACGCGCCGCCTGCGTGATGAGCAGGGGTCGCTCCCTTCGCGGGAGCGTGGATTGAAATTACGAGAAGATGCGGAAACTCTATGCCCTCACGAGTCGCTCCCTTTGCGGGAGCGTGGATTGAAATTGCATCAAGCGGTGCTACCATTCTTCCACCTCCGTCGCTCCCTTCGCGGGAGCGTGGATTGAAATGGAAGATTGCCGCCATAGCGGTCTGGGATGCAGCTGTCGCTCCCTTCACGGGAGCGTGGATTGAAATCGTAAATTTGGGTGGTTGCTATATTCTCGTGGCGTCGCTCCCTTCGCGGGAGCGTGGATTGAAATTCGTAGCGGTTGGTGCTCAGACCAACAGTTTCGCGTCGCTCCCTTCACGGGAGCGTGGATTGAAATTTCTGCAAGGCAGATCGTGTGCTCGGTCACTACGCGTCGCTCCCTTCGCGGAAGCGTGGATTGAAATGAGGTATACGAGATTGCCGCGCCGGAGGGTTATGTCGCTCCCTTCGCGGAGCGACACAGATAGCCGCATCGCCTCCCTCCCGTCCAACCTCGCCCCGGTCCCCATCCCTCACAATCTTTCACCCACCCCGACCAAAACATTTGCACATGTCATGACACATGTGCTATAATAACTCCAATACCGCTATTGACAGCGCCGCACAGATTGCTGCGGCGTTTTGCCGGGGAAGGAGAAAAATCAAATGAAAGCATACTTTGACAGCATCGAAAAGGAGGTTCCGGAGCAATTACAGCAGGTTTTCCTTAATCGCCGCGATACGGCTGTCATTACGATCGACATGCACGATGGACACCTGTCAACCGATCCGGACTGTCCATGTCCGTCTCCGCGAGGACGTGAGATCATCGAACCGCTCAATCATTTCATGAACGAAGCACGCGCGCTCGGTCTGCCAATCATCCATGTCCGCTCAACGCTGCGTAAGGGCGGTGCAGACGAAAAGCTGTTTCCGTCTGCGTGGCGCATGGTGTTTCCGGTTACGGTCGGTGAGATTCCCAACATCGCAGAGCACGCCATCGAAGGCACACGCTGGAACAGAATGTCCATCGACGTACACGACGAGGACTACATGGTAACGACCAAAAAGCGCCTGAGCGCGTTCTATCCGACCGATCTGGAACTGCTGCTGCGCAACCTCGGCATCCGCCGCGTGGTGCTCACCGGCTGCATGACCGACTGCTGCGTTATCAACACCGCCTTCGATGCCGCAAACCGCGACTTCCGCGTCGTCGTGCCGCGCGACCTCACCCGCGGCTCCGAGCACCTCGAAGAGCCTGCGCTGCGCATGATCTCGCTGCATCTGGGACTTGTCGTGGATTCGGATGCGCTGCTGGATGAATGGCGCTCTCAGGACTAAATGCATACCTGAAATTACATATAAACAAGAAAACAAGGTGACACAAAATGAAAATCGGCAGAACAGAGAAAATCTGGCTGGCGTCTGTGCTGTTCTTCTGGGTATTCTATAATTTCCCGGGATTCCCACCCTACGGCAGCGAGACCGCCTGCATCATACACGGTCTGATCAGCTTTGTCGGCACGGTGCTGTCCGTGTATATCGGCTGCAAGCTGACCGAAAAGGAGTATCCTCTGATTGAGGACGAGGAACAGGGCGAAACAGCAGAGAATATGACGCCTGCCGCTTCCGAAACGCAAAAAGAATCGGACAAATAAAGGATAACAGAGAAAATGACAACACAGGGTTTACTTTCAGGCAAAACGGTATGGATCGTTTTTGCGGCATATTTTCTATTTTTGATCGCTATCGCACGCTACACCACATGGAAGGAAAAACGTGACGCTGGCAAGGTCGATCTGCAGGGTGGCCGGTTCAAGTGGCCGGTCATGGTCATGACCTATATCGCCTCCTGCATGAGCGTCTGGGTATTTTTCGCAGGCCCGGGCGCATATTACCGCTACGGACTGGGCTACTTCTTCTCGGAGATGTGCATCTACTCCATGTTCCCAATCATCTGCTACTTTACAATGACCAAGGTATGGCTGGTCAACCAGCAGAAGCACTTCACCACTCCGGCAGATTTCTTCTTCTGCCGCTACAAGTCCAAGGCGCTGACCGTTATCATCGACATTGTTTACATTATCTGCGCCGTGCCGTTTATCTCGGCGGTACTGGTAGCCGGCGGACGCGCGGCTGAGGTAGCCACCGGCGGCGCGGTATCCTCGCAGACGTTTACGCTCATTTGCGGCATTATCATGACGGTATTCGTCATGCTCGGCGGTGTAAAATCCACCGCACTGGCGGATGCTGTACAGGGTTGGTTCTTCATTCTGGCGTTGTGGGCAATTATTTTCGTAACGCTCAAGATCGTATTCAACGGCTCGATCATCGAGGCGTTCCAGACCGTCCGTGTTCAGACGCCGGACTGGTTCTCCTACCCTGGTCCGATCGGTATCTGCACCTATCCGTCGCGCGTCAGCTATCCGCTTGCGTGTGCATTCGGCTACACGCTGCTGCTGCCGCAGGTGTTCGTGCGCTCCGGCTATTACAGCGCGGGTCTGAAGGACCAGCGTCAGATGGCGTTCCTTGCACCGTTCCTGCAGATCATCGTCTGGGGCGGCACGATGCTCATCGGTCTGGTCGCGCTGGCTGCCATGCCTGACCTTACCAGCTCGGAAACCGAACTGGTTATCCCGTATATGTGCAACATCATCGCGGGTACGCACGGTCTGCTCGCGCAGATTCTGATGATCGTGTTCCTCATCGGCGTACTGGCGGTCGGTCTGTCCACCGCAAATGCGCTGCTGATGGTCATGTCCTCTATCATCTACAAGGACCTGCTGGTCGGTATCGGTCACTGCAAATTCAAGACATCCGAAACCTCGGTTATCCGCGTGGTAATTCTGCTGTTCGGTGCCGTAACGGTTGCCGTATCGCTCATGCACTGGGAATACGTCTACAATCTGATGATTTTCGCGGACTCCCTGGTCGAATCGCTGTTCCCGGCACTGGTATTCGGCATTTATTGCAAGTGGGCAACCCGAAAAGCCGCTATCACCTCGATTTCGGTCGGTGCGATCATCATCTGCCTGACCTTCTTCGTCTGGGATCTCGGCTATGTGTGGTACGGCACGATCGGTCTGGCGACCGCGTTCGTGCTGATGTATGTAGTCTCTAAGCTGACAAAGGATGACCCGAAGGACAGCGAGGACTTTTACGAGGCGCTTGACTCCGGTCACAGACGCTTCATGCGCATCAAAGCAAAAATCAAGTAACGGCAGGAGGGCGAAATCCCATGACACGATTTACGCTCAATGGCACACAAATCGAGGTGCAGGACGGTGAAAACCGCACATTGCTCGAATATCTCCGCAATGTAAAGTGCATGAAGGGCACAAAAGAAGCCTGCAGCACCGGTCACTGCGGCGCGTGCAGCGTGCTGGTGGACGGCAGACTGGCACGTTCATGCGTGACGCTCGTGCGCCGACTGGACGGCAAAGCCGTTGAGACCATCGAAAATGCACCGAACGACACCATGCTGCAGGTGATTCAACACTCGTTTCTCGATGTCGGCGCTGTGCAGTGCGGCTTCTGCACACCGGGCATGGTGATGGCGACAAAGGCGCTGCTGCTGCACCATCCGGCTCCGACCGAGCCGGAAATCTGCGACGGACTGAAAAACAACTACTGCCGCTGCACCGGCTATGTCAAGATTATCGAGGCGGTCAAGCTGGCAGCGGCGCGGCTGCGCGGGGAAGATCCGGATATTGACAGCTTCCGCAGCCATGAAAGCACGGTTATTGTGGTTGGTGAAAATCAGGTCGTGCCCGAAATCACCGGTTCCGCGGTTGGTAAGTCGGTCTGGGATGTGGACGGCATGGACAAGACCGGCGGCAAACTGAAATTCTGCGACGACTACACCTCGGAGGACATCGGCGCGGATACCCTGCTGCATGGTGCATTTGTCTGGGCGCCGGCGCCGCACGCAAAGATCAACGCGGTGGACTACTCCGCCGCCGAACAGGCGGAAGGCGTGGTGCGCATCGTGACGGCGGCTGACGTGCCCGGCATGAATAAGGTCGGCACATGGACGCCGGAGCAGCCGGTCTTTTGCACGGATGAGGTGCGGTTTCTCGGTGACCATCTCGCGCTGGTTGTCGCGGATACGGCGGCGCACGCGAGAGCGGCTGCCAAACTGGTTAAAATCGACTATGAGGAGCTGCCCGGTATCTACACCATGGCGGACGGCTACCGCAAAAACAGCTTCATCGTACACACCGGCCGCGTCAGCGGCGATGTGGAGCAGGCAAAGCAGCGGACGGACATCGTCAAGCTCAATGTCTCCAAGGATATCGAGCCGCAGGAGCACGCCTGCATGGAGCCGGTTTCGGCCATCGGCATGGTGCAGGACGGCAAAACGATTCTCTATTCCTGCACACAGGCGCCGTTTGAAATCCGCAGTATGCTGGCAAAGATTCTGGACAAGCCGGAGGAGGATATCCGCGTTATCGTCACGCCGCTCGGCGGCGGCTTCGGTAAAAAATGCGACTCATTTCTCGAAGCACCGGCGGTTGTTGCCGCTCATGCCTGCGGCAAGCCGGTCAAGATTACGCTGACGCGCAAGGAGGATTTGATCCTCACCACCAAACGCCACGGCTACCATACGGATTACGAGATCGGCTTTACGCCGGACGGCAAGTTCCAGTATCTGGACTGCCGGATGTTCTCAGACGGCGGACCGTACGAGTGCGAAAGCTACGGCACGCTGATGACCGGCGCGCTGATGAGCGGCGGCCCGTACATCATTCCCAATGTCAAGGTGGAAGGCTCGGCGATCCGCAACAATAATCTGCAGGGCGGCGCGTTTCGCGGCTACGGCATCAATCAGGCGGCGATTTCGATTGAGACCGCGATGGATATGATGGCGGAAAAGCTGGGTATCGACCCGTTTGAACTGCGCCGGCGCAATGCCGTCTATCCGGGTGCGACCTCGGTCGGCGGTGAGGTGCTCAAATACAGCATGGGTATGATGGATACCATCAATCAATGCGAAAAAAGCCTGAAAAAAGCGCTCAAAGAGTACGAAGGCCAGTATCCCAAGGGCAGCAAGGTGCTTGGATGGGGCATGGCCTCGGGATTTAAGAATGTCGGCATCGGCAAGGGTATTTTCACCGATGACGGTGCGTGCAGGCTGATTCTGCAGGGCGACGGCCGCCTGCATATGATCGTTTCCGGCACGGATATGGGACAGGGCTTCCGTACAGCCATGACGCAGATCGCGGCGGAAACGCTCGGCATGGATATCGCGGATATTTACATCACCAACGGCGACACCGAGCTGACCATCCCGACCGGCGAGTCGGTTTCCGAGCGTCAGACGCTGTGCGGCGGCCGTGCGGTATATGAGGCGTGCGTCAAGCTCAAGCAGGATTTAGACAGCCGTCCGTGGCGGCCGGGCGAGGAACGCCGCGCGGAATACTATTATGCATCCGACCCGTGCTTCGCCATCGGCGATTTTGAGGGCGCGAAAAAGCGCGGTGCAAAATACCGCAACTTTCCGGCATATGCGTATGCCACGCAGGCCGCTATCGTCGAGGTGGACAAGGAGACCGGCAAGGTTCGTCTGCTCAAAATCATCGCGGCACACGATGTCGGCCGCGCCATCAATCCGCATATCATCGAGGGACAGATGCACGGCTCCTGCTCGATGGGACAGGGCTACGCACTGACCGAGGGTTATCCGACAAGGAACGGCTATCCGGTCAAGACGCTGTACCGCCAGCTGGGTCTGCCGCGTGCCGAGGATACGCCGGATTACGAGATTATTTTAATCGAGGACCCGGAACCGCAGGGTCCGTTCGGTGCCAAGGGCATTTCCGAGGTTGCGACCGTGCCCGTCACACCGGCGATTCTCAATGCCGTGTCGCGTGCCATCGGCGTGCGCATCAATAAGGTTCCTGCGTCGCCCGAGGTCGTGCTCGAGGCCATCCGCACCGGCAAGTGCGAGGTGCCGACCATGGAGCAGCAGCTTCAGGCGCTCAAGAAGGATTGCGAATGTCACCGTCCATCGGACGGTGTGCAGTGAAATTGTCGTTGTTGACAATGACAGTCGAAACAGCATCACCACCCATAGTGCAAAGACCCGGAATCTTTTTCGGAAGATTCCGGGTCTTTGCCGTTTTCACTTATTTTCCGTCTGTTTTTTTACCGCCTCTGCGATTTTGCGATACTCCGGCACATCCACGTCATACTGCTCTGCCAGACGCACAACCTGATAAATCAGACCATCCACCTCGGACTGCTTGCCGGCTTCCATATCGCGCTGCATAGAGGTAGACGCAGTCGGTGCAAGTGCGTCCAGAATGCGCAGGTTGCGCTCGACCAGTTCCCCCGGCCTGCTCTCCAGCGGAATACCCATCTTGTTCGCTATCGCAGCGACCTCTTTTATCAGGCGCACAAAGCTGTCGCGCACCTCGCCCGGATGCTGCATTTCCGCAGCTTTCGCGTGATAATACTGTCCGCAGGCCGCATTCGGCGACACATATGCAAATTTGAGCAGCGTGTCGCGCTCGACATAGGGAGAATAAACCGGGTCGATTCCGGCGTTTTTGAGGTCTGTCTCGACCTGCTGCAGCACCGGATGGTCGATCTTGTGGCTCGGCAGTCCGTACACGATACGGCAGATTGCGCCGTGCTTCTGAATGACACCCGGCGCAATCCTGTTGGCCGAAATGTAGATGCAGCCGTCTGTAACGAGCAGCTCAGGCAGCTCTGCCTGCAGGGTACGGCCTGTGCCGTAGATGTTGAGCACCGGAATAACTACCGTGTCCTTGCCTGCTGCCTTGCGGATGAACGGTACGGTATCCGCGAGAGAGTATCCTTTGACACACACGAAAATCACATCCGGCGCGGGAGCGCCCTGCTCCCGCGCGGCAAGAAAGCCGTCCATGTCGATTGCCTTGACCGGAATGCTCTCGCGCTCATTTTCTCCGGATACAAGCGTCAAGCCGTGCTCCTGCAGGACCGCAAGATGCTTTCCGCGTGCAATAAGCGTGGTATCCGCACCGGATTTGCTCAAATACGCGCCTACCGGTCCGCCAACGCCACCGGCACCGATAATCATATAACGCAGCTTCATCCTCTGTTCCTCCGATTGCTTTTTCTGCATTATAGCACAAAATCGGCAATGTATCCACAAGTCTGTGGATATCTCTGTGCAGCGTGTGATTCTCCGCTTCTGTCATTGCATTTGTTCCCTTTTCACGATATAATGATTCTATATATACTTTCTCACCCGTCTAATTTGTTCGACAAAATTCGACAGCCTGCAAGGAGGTCATTGCACATGGCTGGCAACCCCAAAAAGAAAAGCACCGGCATCGTCAACGCCGCCATTGGCGCGCTGGCAGTCGTGCTGGCTATATTGATTGTCTGGATGATGAACCTCGTTGCCGGTATTCAGGGCACCGCGCGTATCATCAACTACGCCGGACTCGTGCGCGGCATGATCCAGCGTATCGTCAAGCTGGAAATCTCCGGTCAGCCGCAGGACGGCATGCTCGCAGATATTGACGCGTTTATCGACGGACTGCGCTTCGGCAGCGACGAGCTCAACCTCGTGCGGCTGAACAATGATGCCTTCCAAAGCAAAATGCAGGAGCTGGACGACTATTTTCAAGCACTCAAGCAGGAGATAGGCCGCGTGCGCGCAGTCGGGTCAAATAACACGGACATCATTCCCATAAGCGAAACCTTTTTCGGCATCTGCAATGACGCGACCGGTCTGGCAGAGGCGTACTCACAGCGCAAGGCAACCTCGCTTTCCATTCTGGAGAAGTACATCACAGCGGATATCGTCGTGCTCATGCTGCTGATCGGCTACCAGCTGTTTCAGGCGCTGCGCACGGCTACGATGAACCGCGCTCTGCAGCATAAGGTCTATCTGGATGCCGCGACCGGTCTCCCCAACAAGAACAGGTGCGAGGAGCTGCTCGACGATCCGACGCCGCCTGCACCCGAAACCGGTGTGTGCAGCTTTGACCTGAATAATCTGCGCCGCATCAACAACAGCATGGGCCATGAGACCGGTGACGCATACATCCGGCGGTTTGCGGTCGCGCTGCGTGCGGCCATGCCCGAGGAGCATTTTGTCGGCCGTGCAGGCGGCGATGAGTTTCTCGCGGTAACGCACGGACTGGATGCCGATGCGCTGCAGAAATTGCTCTCCCATGTCCGTAAACAGCTTGCCGAGGAGTCCCGACAGCATCCGGATACACCGCTCAGCTATGCAGTCGGCTTTGCGCTTGCATCGGACAATCCGGACAGCAATATGCGCGATCTGTTTGACCTTGCGGACAAAAACATGTACATCAACAAAAACCACGTCAAGCGCGAGGAAGCCGCCGCCGAAAAGCGGCTGGATTTTCAGCTGTTGAAGCAGGTCAACCACCTGCACCGCAGCTTTTCCGACTGCCTGTACTGCGATGCGCGTCTGGACACCTACCGCACCATCCGCGCGTGCGAGAGCTTTTTTCTGGCATCGGACGGCAGCTACACCGGCGCTGTTGAGCAGATTGCCGAGGAACAGGCTGCTAAAAGCGAGCGCAGCCGCGTCCGTTCTGCGCTGCAGCTTGACGTACTGCAGCGCAGCCTGCACAGCGCAGAGGATACCCTCGAACTGCAGTACAACGCGGCCGAGGAAAGCCGCTACAGCCGTTTGACCGTTCTTCCGATTGACTGGGACAGAAACGGCAGGCTGCATCATTTCATCCTCGCATTCGAGACCATTCGGCTGAACGCCGACCAAGCCATCGACCCGAAGGAGCAGCTGACGCTGTACTACGAGCAGCTAAAGCAGTCTATCCTTGAGAACGACAGCTATGTGGACGCGCTGCTCGATATGGCAGGCACAATCTACACGGTAAACCTCACGCGCGACACCCTCGAGCGCAACATTTCACCTGC
This sequence comes from Butyricicoccus sp. AF35-5AC, assembly GCF_003477715.1. NCBI lineage: Bacteria > Bacillati > Bacillota > Clostridia > Eubacteriales > Butyricicoccaceae > Butyricicoccus > Butyricicoccus sp. AF35-5AC. Next base: position 23,681 of record NZ_QUDX01000007.1, on the reverse strand, counting down.
CGGCAAGAGTGATTCGGACCGGGCGCTGTTCCTCGACTACCCGCTTCCCTGCGCCTACCGCGACTACTGCGATGAGTACCGCAAGCGCGTCACACCGGCAACACTCGGCAGCTACCGCACGGCAGATACCAGTGCCCGTCTGCTCAAGCGCTTTGCCGCCGGTGAAAAACACATCACGGTGGAGTACTGCGTGCAGGAGGATGACGGCGCTATCCGCTGGGTACAGAAAACCGTGCTGATGACGCAGACTACCGTGTTTGATCCGGAAATCAATGCCGAAATGCCGATGGTCACGGCGATTATCCTGCTGCAGGATACCTCGCAGATGCACGCCCGCGACGAGCAGGAGAACGCCCGTCTGCAGGCCGCCTTCGATGAAATGCGTATTGCGAACCGCACCAAAACCGAATTTCTCTCACGCATGAGTCACGATATCCGCACACCGCTCAACGGCATTATCGGTCTGCTGCAGGTGGACGAAACCCACTTTGATGACAAGGCGCTGCTGCTGGAAAATCACAAAAAAATGCAGATTTCCGCCAATCACCTGCTGTCGCTCATCAACGATGTGCTGCAGATGAGCAAACTGGAGGAGGGCACGACAGTCCTCACGCATGAGCGTATCAGTCTGGTGGAGCTGACCCGCGATATCATTACCATTATCGTCGGCCGCGCTGAAGAAGCCGGCATTGAGTGGGAGTACGAAAAGGACAAATGCATCATTCCGTACCCGTATATTTACGGCAGTCCGCTGCATCTGCGGCAGATTTTCCTCAATATTTACAGCAACTGCATCAAATACAACCGTCCCGGCGGTAAAATCACCACCCGTACGGACTCGCTCGGTGAACAGGACGGCAAATGCATCTACCGTTGGACGATTTCGGATACGGGTATCGGCATGAGTCCGGACTTTGTTGACCATATTTTTGAACCGTTCACGCAGGAAAAGCAGGACGCGCGCAGCTATTATCACGGCACCGGTCTCGGCATGACCATCACCAAGGAGCTTGTCGACCGGATGGGCGGCTCGATTGCGGTCACGAGTCAGCTTGGCGTCGGCTCCACCTTCGTGATCACCCTGCCGTTTGAAATTGCACCGTCTCCCGAGCAGACACCGGACGCACATGCCGCGCCGGATATCAGCATTGCAGGCTGCAGGCTGCTGCTCGTCGAGGACAATGCCCTCAACGCCGAAATCGCACAGATCCTGCTGACCGACGAGGGAGCAACCGTAACCGTCGTCACGGACGGCAAACAGGCTGTGGAAATCGTGCAGAACAATCCGCCGGACACCTTCGACGCGGTTCTCATGGATATAATGATGCCTGTGATGAACGGCATTGACGCTACGAAGACCATTCGCTCGCTCAACCGACCGGACGCGAAAACGCTGCCCATCATCGCCATGACCGCAAACGCCTTTTACGAGGATGCACAGAAGTGCCTCGCCGCAGGCATGAATGCCCATCTGGCAAAGCCGCTGCAGATAAAGAAGGTCAAGCAGACAATCGCCGAATGGGTGAAAAATAACCGATCTGCAAAAAAGGACGCGTAAAGCGTCCTCAGTCTGTCGAAAAGTCATATAGTCAGCATTTTTTCAGCATTTCGCGCGGCAGCGCGCATGAAATAGCATTTGCTCTGCAAATGCTCAAAAAGGGGGAGCATGTATCACCCTTTTTGAACTTCTGGAGGGAGAAAGTTTCTGTATAGGAACTTCCGGACGACTTTGGAACGGCCCACGGTCCGTTCCTGCTTGTCGGCGAAACTGTAGTTTCGCGACAGCCTCAAAGGACGCGTAAAGCGTCCTTTTTCATTCTACGGCCAACGCATCCTCGCTGATTACCGCCCGAATTCCCCAGGACGGCACCTTATCCGGATAGGCTTCGCCTTCGAGCATGACGAATGCCGCATCGTACTTTGGACGCTTTTTCGGGTAGATGCCGAGTCCGTCCGTGAAGTACAGCAGGCCGCGCAGATGGCGGAACGCGCCTTCGGCGTTTAAGCGGTCAACGTGCTCGAAAACCGGACGAAAATCGGTCGCAGACTGACCGATCAGTTCAAAATGCTCCATATATTCCGCAAGTTCCCGCGCATTTGTCACCTTTTTGTCCGAGCGCAGCTGATCGTCGCACTGCAGAATACGCAGGTTGAAATGCCGGAAAAAGCTGGTGTTCTCCTGCAAAAGCTCATAGGTGCGGCTGAGGAACGCGCGCACGAGTTCACCGGAGGTGGACATCGAGGTATCAATGGCAATGACGAAATCCTCTATTTTCCGCACCTCCCGCGTTTCTAACGGCTCGATCAGCGGCATATTTCCGAAATGACGCAGTCCGTAGGCGTAGTAGCCGTAGTCGAACGAATCCGCATCCACCGAGACCTCCTCCCGCAGAGCGGCAAAACGGCGCAGGAACGCGCGGAAATCAGTCGTTTTGCGGGTGGAAACGGCAAACTGCTCCCGCACAGCCTGACCGCCTTCCGCCTTGTTCGCGAAAACCGTCTCCATCGCGGTCTGCGTGCGCTCGGCCTGCTGCTGCCAGCGGCGCTCCTGCTGATCGTCGTCCTCCTTGTACCACAGCGTGTGCTCGTCTGTCGCAAACACGCGCGTGAGCGTGGCACAGTCATACGAATTCAGCCGCGTGCGGCGAAAGTGGCGATAGACCGCCTCAGCCGTCAGGACCGGCAGCTCGTCCCGCAGTTCGCGGTAGATATTCTGCCGCCGAACCGACACCTTTTCCGCCTGCAGGCAGCGGTAATCCAGCGAATCCAGCATGCTTTCGACCGCAATATCGCACGAAAGATCCCACAGGTCGGCATCGCGTCCGCGTGTCTTTCCGGGATGGCGCAGCAGACAGTGGAACAGCGTGTGCAGATAGGCGCGGTTGACGTTCGCGCGGGAGCGCTCGTACTGCTGCGCCAGCCAGGCACCGCTGAAAAACAGCACGCGCGTGTCGGTAGCGAGCGTGGGTGTATCGTAACCGTCTGCCGCAGGCAGCGCCGCCAGCGCGGAATCGAGGAACGGCAGGTTCATGTACAGTTCGGTGCGGGCGGAAAACAGGATTTCGCGTCCGATAGAAGTCCAACGGGAGAACTGCGACATAGAAAACATCACCTCACAGGTTCATCTTGCATCGTAGGGCACCCTGCCCTGCGGATTTATTGATAACTTTATATTATTTATATTATAATTCAAACGATTTGGCGCGTCCCTTGGACTGCGTTTTGCCGGCGGCTGACAGCAGAACGGACAGCGCTGCCGTCTGCTCTGCTTCGCGGGCAGACGTGCACGCGGCATCCACATCGGCGGCAGAGAGCACACCGAGCGACAGCAGGAAAGTCAAGGCAGCGGTCTCGCCTGCCTTGGCGCAGGACTGCGCCAAATTTCCGCCGTGTGCGCGCAAAACCGTAAGATACTCCGCTTTTGCGGCATCCGAGAGCACAAACGGTACGGCAAGCCGCCGCACGGCAACGCGTGCCGCGACCGCAAAATCGTGCCGCTCGAGCAGTTCGCTCAGGGCAGCATCATATTGCCGAAAATTCAGCACACCGCCGTCAAAGCACTGACGGTAGCTGTAGCCTGCACCGTGAATGCGCCGCTGAAAAATATGCGCCGGACTGAGGTCCTCCAGCTCCTCGACGTACTCGGGAAACAGCAGCCGCGCGTGCTCATCAAACCGCACATCGAGTTCTCCGGCGTACTCGCCGAGCAGCCTGGGCAGGCAGGTCGGCGCGAAAGGCGCGGCGTGCAGGATGACTTCACGCAGGCTCATGCAGTTCATCAGGGCACCGCCGCCGAATTCACTCACCGAATCAGTCAGTTCAATGCGTTCAAGGTTTCGGCAGTTATAAAATGCATAACTGCCAACACTTTTTGCATCCTTCGGGAGCGTAACCGTGCGGATAGCCGCTGCATTGTGCTTCGGCTCCGTGCCGCCGCAGGTAATACGGACAGCGAACGTGTCCCTGCCTGTCAGATCGGGGGCCCGCTCGCTGAGTACATACGCGCCGACCTCGGTGACGGGCACGCCGTCGATCTCGTCCGGCAGACGCACAATATCGTCCTGCGTTTCGCACCGCAAAAGCGCAATGCCGCCGCTCGCACTCCGCGAACAGGTCAGCCGCAGTTCGTTTTCCCCCTCGATCACGCGCATTTGCACTCGCTCCCTCGATAAATTCTCATTCTGTTACCCATTATAGCACAGTATGCAGAAAAAGACGATACTGTGGCCTTCATTCTCATGATAAGAATTTATATCATAAATAATATATTATTTTTCGCAAATTACACTTGACAATCCTCCGTTTTGCGAATATACTGTGACCATACCAAGTAAACCAACACAAACCAATGACGAAGACGAGTAGCAGGGAGACCGAACCTCCAAGAGAGCCGCAGGCGGTGTGATTGCGGCAGGCAAGGACCGTGTGAATGGACTTCAGCAGGGCAAGGCGAACGGCTGGGCCAAGTAACTGCGACGGGGACTCCACCCGTTATCAGGGGAGCGCGCATTGTTTGATGTGTGAGCAGAGTGGACGCAGTTTGCGTCAATCTGGGTGGTACCGCAAGAGCGTATTCGCTCCTGTCCCAAGAGAAATCTGGGACAGGAGTTTTTTATTTTGTAAAACAGAGTGGAGAGTGACGAATGAAGATATTCACCATCTCTCCGCTCTATCTGAAATTTGCAAAGGAGCAATCACCATGGCTAAGATCCCCCACAGACTTTATTTGACCGAAGACCAGATGCCCAAGCAGTGGTACAACCTGCGGGCGGACATGAAGGAAAAGCCGGACCCGCTGATTCATCCGGGTACGCACCAGCCGCTGCCGGAACAAGCGCTGTACCCCATCTTCTGCCAAAAGCTGGCGCACCAGGAGTTGGACAACGACACCCGCTACATTGATATTCCCGAGCCGGTGCTCGATATGTATAAGCTGTACCGTCCGTCTCCGCTGTGCCGCGCGTACAATCTGGAGAAGGCGCTGGACACCCCGGCTAAGATCTACTACAAGTTTGAGGGCAACAACACCTCGGGCAGCCACAAGCTGAATTCCGCGATCGCACAGGCGTACTACGCCAAGGAACAGGGCCTCAAGGGCCTTACCACCGAGACCGGTGCTGGTCAGTGGGGTACTGCACTCTCCGAGGCATGCGCATATTTCGGACTGGATTTGAAGGTATTCATGGTTAAGGTCTCCTACGAGCAGAAGCCGTTCCGCAAGGCTATCATGCAAACCTTTGACGCGAATGTAACGCCGTCTCCGTCCAATACGACCGAGGCAGGCCGCGCTATTCTGGCACACGATCCGACCACCGGCGGCTCGCTCGGCTGTGCGATTTCTGAGGCCGTTGAAGTGGCTACTACACACGAGGGCTACCGCTATGTACTCGGCTCCGTGCTCAATCAGGTGCTGCTGCACCAGTCCATCATCGGTCTGGAGAGCAAGCAGGCTATGGAGATGCTCGACGAGTATCCGGATATCGTGATCGGCTGTGCCGGCGGCGGCTCCAACCTCGGCGGCCTGATCTCCCCGTTCATGCAGGATAAGCTGCTCGGCAAGGCTGACCCGCGCATCATTGCGGTTGAGCCTGCGTCCTGCCCGTCCTTCACGCGCGGCAAGTACGTTTACGATTTCTGCGATACCGGCCACGTTACACCGCTGGCCCGCATGTACACGCTCGGCAACGGCTTCATGCCCGCGCCCAACCACGCAGGCGGACTGCGCTACCACGGCATGAGTCCGATCCTCTCCAAGCTGTACCACGACGGTTATATGGAGGCGGTTTCCGTCAAGCAGACCGACGTATTCGACGCGGCAGTTCAGTTCGCCAAGGTAGAGACCATTCTTCCAGCTCCGGAATCCAGCCACGCCATCCGCGCCGCAATCGACGAAGCACTCAAGTGCAAGGAGACCGGCGAAGCTAAGACCATTCTGTTCGGTCTGACCGGTACCGGCTACTTTGATATGGCAGCATACGAGGCATATCATAACGGCACCATGCGCAACCACGTTCCCACCGATGAAGAACTGCAGGTCGGCTTCGATACCATTCCGCCGCAGGAATAAAACGCAATATAAGGTATATGGCAGACCTCCAACTTCTCTGCTGTATATAGCCGCCTGTTCCCCCACAGGCGGCTTTGTTTTGCCGAAAACAGGTTTCCGAAAAAACTTTCAAAAAATCTGAAAATAATTGTTGACATCAGGGCCCACCCGTGATATTATAATAAGGCAGTCAGCGAGAGCGACAAAGTGAAACGCCGACAGCAAAAGAAAATAGATCGTGTATGCGCCAGTAGCTCAGCTGGATAGAGTGTTTGGCTACGAACCAAAAGGTCGGGGGTTCGAATCCCTTCTGGCGTACCAGATCAACCGGTTATTTCGTTTGAAATGACCGGTTTTTCTTATTTTCTGTACAAATTAAAATTGCAGAAAAAAATTTTTACCGTCTATTTACCGTCCATGCGGACATAGCAAAAGCCTCAGACATTTTACCGTCTGAGGCTTTTGTTCTATCTCTCTTTTATTAAAAACCGCGCGTTGTAAAATGAGGTTGCGCATTTAGTCAAATAAAAGGTCCACAGCGATGGCCCCTGTATTAGAATCAATTTGCGACAAAAATCCAACACAGAAAGAGGCAATCGCTATGGACTATCTCAATCATATCACAGACCACGAAAAGGTAAACACCTGGCTTACGAAGATTATGAATTACCGCAGCTTGCTGGATGCTGCATAAAAGAAAACCAGGACCTCTGAGATGAGGTCCTGGAGAAAACTTTTTGTTTTTTCGTCTGTCTACTTGACCAGGGAGCGGTTCACACGAGGAACGGACGCTTTCTGTGTCATTAACGCAGGAAGCCGAACGAACGGATAATCGGCGGCTCCTTCGCCTTGCCGTTGCAGATGGAGAAGAAGCAGATAATGCGGACGATCAGCAGCACAAGTGCCAGTACAGCGCACAGGATCGGCACGATAACGGTGAAGCACAGCAGCAGCGCCACAATGCCGAGCAGAATATTCATAACGCTGAACTTAAGCGTCTGACGTACATGGAATGCCGCATACGGCGAATTATGGCTGCCGAGCAGCGCGAGAACAACGCCGAACGTACCCATCAGGTAGCAAAGCATGGCAATGACCTTGTTTTCCGAAATATCCTTGGTTGTGAACTCAGCCGTGTGGTCATATGGGTCGTACGACGGCTGCGGTGCCTGATACTGCGGCTGCTGATAGGTCTGCTGCTGCGAAGCCTGCTGATACTGCTGCTGGCTCTGCTGCTTCGGCTGTTCCTGCTGCGCAAACTCCTGCGTGTTCTGCTGCGCCTGCTCAGGCGCAGAGCATGCGCCGCCGCACACCGGACAGAACTTGGCGGTGTCGTTTACCGGTGCACCGCACTTGGGACAGTTTTTCATATTGGTTTACCCCCCTGTTTCTGTATTTATTACTTATTAAAGGTAATGTTGGTGAAAGCATATTCACCGTAACCTGCCTTCTCAATTTTCAGCTGCAGACCGCGATTCAACTCTACCTTGATGCGCTGAGTCTGCATATCCTTTTCCAACGAATAAGTATCAACCAAATCGCCATCTACATAGAAATTTAAAGATGCAGGACTGCCGCCCTTATCATCTCGATAACCAATGTCCATTTCAACAGACTTATAATTGCCATCAAGATTATACAGTGCATAGTTATCTCGCCAACCGTCGGTATACAACCCCTGTGTATAATTTTTTCCCATCATGATAATGGTCTCATTGCCCTGTTCAATCATATGCATGGAACTCATCTCATACGGCTGGAGTTTCTTCGCTGCGGTATCGCTCTCATTCATACCAATATAAACGGTCTTGGTGTTGCCGTTCCACGAAACGTCCTGACCGAGTGCATTGCCCACTGCGCGTACCGGCAGGTAGGTGGTGCCATTATAGATAAACGGCTCAACGGTGCTGCCGTTTGCATCCTTCGGAGTAACAGGTGCGCCGTTCACGACCAGCTTGATGCCGCAGTACTGCACGCGGATATTCTTGTAAACCGTATTTGCCGCAAGTGCCGTGCCGGTAACCATGCCGGTGCAGAGTGCCAGTGCCGCAAAGCGCTTGAAAATGTTATTCATCATGGTCTTTTTCATCGTTTTTCCTCCTAATTTTACGGGTTTTACCCGTTTATGACTTGTTTGTACAGACTTTCGTTAATTTTTTCCTGATTAGGACAGGCCGCTTACGGTAAAGGTGAGCGTCGGGTGCTTCATCTTCACGCCGAGGTCGCTGAGCGTATCCTTATCCGCCGTAAAGGTTACGGTGACTTTATCGCCGTTGGAAAGGCCGCTGTCCGGCTCGACGGTGTAGTTCATCGCCTGAATCAGTTCCCAGCTGCCGTCCATGTACTTTGCCGCGGACTTGATAACGTCTTGCGAACCGGTAATGTATTCCATCTGCTGGCGACGTTCCTTGGTCAGCAGCTGCTCGCACATGCCGTCGTAGTCAACATCTACTGTGGCCGTGCCGTTGCCCTCTGTACCATTATAGCTTACCGTAACATAGTCCTCCATGTCAATACTCTTTCCACCAGAAAGTGACATCATTAGGAAAATTGCTGCCACTGCAATGCATATAATTACAATCAGAATGGGTACCGTGTAGTTTTTCTTCTTCTGGTACGCCGGGTACGGGTACTGCGGATTGGGTGCGTAATTGTTGGTGTTGTAGTTTTCATTCATGGTTTTTGCCCTCTTTCTTGTGTTATCAGTTGATGTGTGTGTGTCAGCGGAACGCCTGTTTCCTCCCTTCATAGATATAAGAGGGATGGATTTCGGAAAAGATTTAAGATTTTCAAAAAAGTCGAAAATTTTCAGAAATTTTTTTGAGGGCAAAAAAGACAGCCTCTGAAGCACTTCGGAGGCTGTCTTTGGAAGCGGAATATTGCGTTACTGCTTTATGCGTTACTTGATATCGGTCACCAATTCATAGCCATCGCTCTTTTCCGTGATCGCGTCTATCACATCCTGCAGGGTTTGATACCCCTCCAGCGAATAGCCGTGACCGTTCGGGTCATCCAGACTGAAATCGAACCGGAGATTGTAGCTGTTCCAAAATATCTGATCCAGATCAACGTCAATCTGCCCTTCCTCGTCGATGCTCAAATTGTAGTATCCTGCTCGCATGTAATAGTCAAACTTGGAGTTTGAACCGCCAAGACTGTTCTCGTATGTCAGGCGGTACACCATAGTGTACTCACTCATCGGATACAAGTCTTTCTCGTCCGGCTTGGCATATTTCAGGTAGCTGCCGACATACTCGAGACCGGCCAGCCGCTCTTCCGGCTTCTTGTAATCATCGTAGATACCATACTTTTGGATAACGCGCTCAGCGTTCGACTGCATAGCAGCCAGCGTTTCATCGTCGATCTGGTCCAGCTTAGTAACGAGTTTCTCCAGTCCGCTCACCTCAAAAGTCTTGGATGTTGCTATCGGTGTGCGGCCGGTCTGCGCGATAATGGCGTTCACGCTCTCATCGCTGACCGACACGGTAACAGTATCGCCGTTGGACAGACCGCTGTCCTTATCCAGTACATACTCAATATTGCTGAGAACATCATCATGAAAATCCCCTTGGACACTTGCCTCGCCTCTCGGCTCGATACCGGTGAATGTAACATGAAGATTCTTGAATATGTCGATTTCGCCCTCGCTCAGCAGTCCTTCAACTGTGTAGGTCAGCTTGGTGCTTTTCAGCTTGCGGTGCGTCTGTTTGAGCGCATCCTCGTTCATCGTGAAATTGATCGTCACCGTGTCGCCGTTGGACAGGCCGCTGTCCGGCTCCACCGTGTACTGCAGAGACTGGACTACATCGTAGCTGCTGTCGCCCGTCTGACTGGCATAATCTATCGCCTCCAGCGAACCAGACAGCTGTGTGCTCACATCGTCCGGCAAAAGGCTCAGACAGAAGTAGTCGTAGTCAAACTCCACATCTACAGTACCTGTGCCGTTATCACCACTGTAGGTTACCGTCACATAGTTACTCATATCAATACTGTTTTCACTAGGAAGTAACCTGATTGCGAAAATGACTGCTGCTGCGACGCACGCTATCAAGATAAGGATGGGTATGGTGTGGTTTTTCTTCGGTTGGTACGCCGGATACGGGTACTGCGGATTGGGCGTGCAATTATTGCTGTTGTAGTCTTCATTCATGGTTTTACCTTCTTTCTTGTGCCGATTGGTAATGTTTGTATTTTGGCAGAATGCCTGTTTTCTCCCTTCATAGATATAAGAGGAACGGGATTTTCAAAAGGATTTAGGATTTTCGATTTTTGCGAAAAATTTTTCCGAGAAAAAAGACAGCCACCGAATTGCTTCGATGGCTGTCTGGTTTGCAATCAGGGAATTACTGCTCGGTCATGGTGTCGATGAGCCATGTACCGTCCGACTGCAACTGCATATGGTATGCGTAGCTCTGCGGAATCTCCTTGTAGCTGCCGTCCTTATAAGTAACGCCAATCAGTTCCTTGGAGACAACGGTAGCGGTGTTGCCGCTGGTTTTCTGGCTGCTTACTTCAACCGAAATGACGTTCTCCTTGATGCCCTGCTTGTACAGCTTGCTGACAAGCGCCTGCTGCTCCTTGTAAGCCGAACTGCCGTGTAGCAGCGTCGATGCAACATAGGAGAAGGTGCCCGCGTTAATGGCGTCATTCAGGCCGTAAACGTAGCTGTACAGCGTGTCAGACGGGTCAGCCACCGTAACCGGCTGTGCTGCCTGCTGCGGCTGGGTCTGCGCCGGAGCCTGGGTCTGCGTCTGCTGCTGAGTCTGCGTGTTAGCCTGCGGCTGGGTTTCCTGTTGTGCAACCTTGTACTCGCGCGATGCGCCGAACGGGTCCTTGGTGCAGTGCTCGCGCGTCATGGCCATGCCGTGGTCGCCGCCTGCCGCCGTAATGGTGAGATAGACATCGCCGTCCTCAAAGTCCACGGTCACGTCACCGCTGTTGCCGTGGCTGTCCTTGTAGGCACCGGTGGCCTGCGTGTTGTCATCGTTCAGCGTCAGCGACAGCTTATCGATGGTGGTGATGTACTTACTGTTATCCCACGATGCATTCGCGGTCATGCCAAAGGCGGTTTCGTCGCCCACCAGCTCAAAGCCGATGAAAGTTTCCACTTCGCTGTTGTACCTGTCTACCATCCAGTAGCCGGCGTAGTCGGCCACATTGACAGGTTCGGCAGTCTCTTCCGGCAATTCTTCTTCTGCGTCCATGTCGTCTTCCGGAAGGGTATCTGTCCACGCACTTTCATTTCCGAACAACTGCGCCAGACCGATCAGGAACCCGCTTGCCCACGAGGCACGAACGGCTCCGCCGAAAATCGCCGCAGCAACGATATATGCCAGCACAGACAGTGCCACACGGCCGCCCGAACAGTCCGGCTTAAGATTGTTCTGCTCGATTTTCTCCTGCACATGATCAAAGTATACACGGTTAAAGCGCACCGCAAACAGAATGCTGCTTACCAGTCCCCAGATGCTCGCACCGAGCGCGACCGCCAACAGCACCGCCGCCACAAGCAGCTGACTGCCCCAAATGAATCCGGATACGAGCACACAGACCACAAACAGGATAATCGGCCCGGCCATCGCCTTGAGCCAGTTCACCCACACGCCGCGGTACGCCGCATGGTACAGCGTCAGGAAGAAGGACGCCCAGTTGATGCGTCCTTTGCCGCCCGCCTGGATATCCACGAACTGTTCCAGATAGTAGTCGCTGTTGCTGCCGATAATCTGACGGCACATGCCGTCCTCGGTCAGTGGCTGCTGTACCGGAACCTCCTGCACCGGCGGTTCCGGCTCCTGCTGCACAACCTGTGCACCGCAGTTGCTGCAGAATACTTCGCCTTCTGCTATTTTGTGTCCGCATTTTTCGCAAAACATATGTTTTTCCCCTTGTGATGTCAAATTATGTCGATAGTTAAATTATAATTGGGTTTCGGGTTATAGTCAATGGGCATATGTGCTTTAACTCTCGATCGTCATGCCTAAGACCTGCGCCAGCTTGTCCTTTAGCTGCATGGCACGCTCTTGGTAGAGTTCGCCGGACTTATCCCAGATCAGCATTTTCTGTGCTGAACCGCCTGCGGCCTCCATTCCTGCGGCCTCGGCCTGCTGCTCGGCCTGCTTTTCCCATGCCTGCTGCTCCTGCTCCAACGCACTGTACTCGTTCGCCGACAGGGCTTGTTTGAGACAGTCCATCAGCACCAAACAAGTGTGCTGCCACCAGTAATCTGTTCTGCCTGCTGCATAGTTCATGCCCACCTGCGAGTTCGTCGCAGAACCTAGTTCGTAGTAATATACATTATCCCACTCCAGGCCCTCGTTGATGGCGTCCTCTGCGGTTGCCTTCAGCTGCTCAGGTGTTTTCGCCGGTTCGGTGTATTCACGGAACGAGTCGCCCAGCTGCTGTTTATCCGTCTCAGCCTGCGCCTGCAGCGACTGAATGAGCGCATCCGGTGTCTCCGGCGGCTCAAAGCCGTTCGCCGGTGTCTGCGGATAATACGGAATTTTCTTCGCTGCTTGGAAAATGTACGCATCCTCGCCCGACAGCGAATAGTCTGTACCGTCATGGAAGAAGGTCGAACGGAAGTATTCGCCGTCACGCCGAATGGCCGAAAGCTCCTCCTCGGCCTCCTGCGGGGTCCAATGTTCATCGCCCTCGGCAGCAGTTCCGAAACCTACACTCGTTATCGCACCGGTATTCAGGTCTCTCGTTGCCGAGATATCCGAAACCGCCTTCCACTCTCCGTCCTCAATGGTATATTCCCGCATCCAATCCGAGATGCCCATTACCGTTCGATTGCTATCATTCTTTTCATCAATCTCGTACGTGCTTACGATTGGCCAGCAGAGATAAGTCTTCGGGTCGCCTTCCTTTTTATATAGGTAGCACCCACCGGTCGGCAGTGTATAGGTGGCGTGCCACGAAACGCGGTAGGTCTTATTGTGATACAGAGGTCCCCATGTTACACGATTTGCGCGTTCACCATCCCAGCTGTACACAGAAAACCAGCTGCCGATATTGACACCATCGGTATTTCCCACGCTGTTTCTGATAGAGCCATCATTATAAATACAGAACAGTTCATCCTCACCGTCACCATCAAAATCAACCAACTTTGCGGTCAGCAGACCGGAATACGCATTTCGTGAGATGTCCGTACGCTCGCCAAACTGCTCCTGCAGCTCGGAAATGACATTGAGATACGCCGTATTCTGATCATAATCCGCCTGTACGGCAGCCAGTTCTTCTGCGGACTGCGTCTGCTGCTCGACCTGCTTTTCCTGCACCTGATGGGCCATCTTCGGCACTGCAACTGCGCCGCCTGCAGCCATTGCCGCAACGAGCAGGCCCGCGACGATCTTCACGCCGACCGCACTTGAGCTTGCCTTTGCAGCCGCTGCTGTTCCGGCCTTTGTGGCCGCAGAGTGTGCCGCGGTATGCGCGGCGGCGGACGAGCTAGCCGAAGCCGCAGCAGCTGCCGCGCTGACCGCTGCACGCACTTTGACGAGCAGACCGCCAGCCTCTGCCGCTGACAAGCCGCCGCGCTGCGCAAGCAATCCGCGCAGACATGCCAGCAGCATCGGAATCGAGGTGGAGTACAGCTTGATGCCCTTCTTCTCCATCGCGGTGACCTGCTCTTCGATCTTGGCCTTGCCGTATTTGAGACGGCTCTTTACCGTGCTGACCGT